>VEQN01000029.1 GCA_018883165.1 Candidatus Tayloriibacteriota bacterium | reverse complement strand
CAATTATGACACCGGTGTAATTTAAATCATATCCTTGAACAGTATGGATACAGCCGACTTCATTAATAGCATTCTCTGAATTGACCCAATCATTCATTGTTGAATTCCAAATTAATTTTAATCCATCAATGTCAATATCGTACCCGTCAGCATACTTAGTCTTCCACGGCCACGCATATCCAGCTACAACTCGAGAGAGTCCGTATTGTTCATCGCGCAATTTAATCTCTGAAATTAAATCCTGTACTGAATTAAATATTCTAAAATCATACTCTTCGAAATTGCATTCTGACGGTTGAAGGTTCAGCATATCTTCAATAAACTTAATATATCTTTCTCCGCCCTTTACCCTCTTCTGTTTATGGAGATTAAAGTGTACTGACTTAAGTTTAGCAAATTTACTTTCACTTATATCAGCTGGGCGAACACTTTGGTTTTTATCGTAAAAGAATATTTGATACCTTGATGATGCCAGAATCCAATCTAATTCAGTACCTGAATTGTCGAATCCCAATTTCTTATTTGCATCATCATACGTCTTGTAATTTGTAATGTTGACACGTTGCTTTAACCTATGTGACTCGTCAACCAATAGTAAATCGTACTTACCCTCAATTACCTCATTTGGCCCAATTACCATTGAAGATTTCAACCCTTTAATATGAGAAAAAACTTTCTTAATCGTTTTTCTCAATGGAGTCATCGGAACCACGAAACCGATTTTTAAATGTTTAAACTCATCTAACTCGAGTAAATTTTTAACCAAATATGTTGCAAGTATAGTCTTTCCAGTCCCTGGACCACCATGGACAACAATACTTCCTGACTCCATGGTTCTTAGTATAGATTTAATCTTAAGGGCCACATCAATTTGATCCTCTGTTAATGTCTTATACGGTGAATACTTGAAAATTTGGCTATTCCTTATTTCTTGCAAACTCTTTTGTACAAGAGTCAATTCTCTCAATTTATCCCATAACAATTCAAACTTGGCTAAATATTTTTGTCTGTCGTAATAATTATGCCCACTGATACCCTTATTACCATTTTGGAGTATGTATTTCTCATCAGCGACAACGTGCTCAATTAGCAAAGATTCAATGTCCAACGCAGCAGATTTATTAAACTCTTCATCTGAGACTATGTGAATATTTTTTAGTTTTTTCCGTTCTTCTAATTCATAGTGCTGTTTGCTTCGATGATACACATTTGTTGATTCACCAATATATATCTCTTGTCCATCTTCAAGCAAATATACCACAGGCCAATTGTACCCAAAATGATACTTCTTTATTTCTCCAAAGACATCCTTTGTAAACTTAAATGTTTGTATACGAGACATGTTTATAGATCGGTATATTTTTTATGATTACCTTTTGATTTATCCTCAGGGTATTTTTCAGCATTTTTCTTCATCTTTTTATCTAATGCCTGGAAGACATCAATATCAAAGTCATGACCCATCAAAAGAACCCAGTACAATACATCTGCAAGCTCTTCAGAAACCTCTTCTTTCTTTTCTATCAAATGTTTCTTTATCTCTTCAGAATTTTTCCACTGAAAATGCTCCATCAATTCAGTAGCCTCTAATACTAAAGATAGAGAGACGTCTTTTGGATTATGAAACTGCTTCCAGTCTCTTCTATCTCTAAAATCTATTATTTCTTGTGTTAATCTTTGTATCTGATCCATGACTAAATTCTCTCACGAAACACAATCTCAGGAAACCCCCATAACCATTTAAAATTTATCAATTACACAACCTCCCCACAAACCCCTCCGCCACCTCTTTCAAATCTCTCTTCTTTGCATCACTGAACTTGTCATACATAACCACCATAAATGACGAACGGTGTAATTTTGAAAGTATTCCTCTATGTTTACCCACAAACATCCAATACAATGCATCAAAACACTCTTCCCACTCACCCTTTGGATAGTTGGACATTTTCTTAATATATTTTGAAGATGAAACATATGGTTTGGTCACAATAGTTCCACCATCAGCATACAATGCCATACCATATACATTTGGTACCATCACCCAATCATACGCATCTATGTACCATTCCATGAACCAGAGGTATGCATCCTCTGGATGAACTCCCAAGAGTGTCATGATGTTACCCATCACCATGAGTCGAACAATATGATGCGTGTACGCATATTTTTGCAGTGTCCCAATTGTATGATCAATTGGATATATACCTGTATCACCCCTCCACCATGAAGGCGTTAATCTCTGTGTTGCATGTAACTTGTTCTTTCCTCTCATCTTTCTCCCATCACACACATACACCATACGCATATACTCACGCCAACCAATGAGCTGTCGTACAAATCCTTCTAAAGATGCAAGTGGCACCTCACACGAAAACACTGCATCTAACACTTGTTTTGGTGTAAGTAATCCATTGTTTAAGTATAGAGACAATACACTGTGAAATACCACATGCTCATCCACTGAAATTGCATCCTCATACGGACCAAACTGTGAAAACCTACGCTTCAGGAAATCCTTAAGCACTTCTTCTGCTTCTTTGTGTGTCGTGGCATACCAAAACGAATCAATGTCTCCATAGTTATCCTTAAACTTTTTGTTCACATAAACAATTGCTTCTTCAACATACGCATTTCTTTTTGGAGTATGTACTTGTGGTACCACCACATCAGTTGGAAGTTTTTCTCTGTTCTCAGAATCAAAACTCCACTTGCCACCAACAGGTTCGCCATCTTCAATTAAAATATGCAGTCTCTTTCTTTGCCATACATAGAAGTCATGCTGTAGGTGTCTTTTGTGTGTATCCCAATATGACTTCACCTCATCAGTTGAAGTGAGAAACTGTGGTGACTCATACCATACCACCTTTACACTCTTTTCAATCTTCCTCTCTAGCCAATCATCTACTACATCAACAACATGTATTTCAGCATCTTGTGGAAACTCATCATGTTCAAGGTACATGACTTCATACCCTTCTTTTAAAAGATATGCCTCATATGCTTTCATACTCGCCCTATGAAGTACCAGCTTTTGTTTGTGGAACTTGTATTGAGAAAAGTACAATGAGTCTTCAATCAGATACACTGTCCTTTCTTTTGAAAGTGCGGGGTGATCTTGAAACAATTGATGTGGATATATGAGAGTTATGGGTTTAGACATGTTTCTTTACTTTTCTTTTACACGCATCAGAACAATACAGAACCTGCTCCCACTGACCACGAGATCTCCATCGCTTTCTATTGGCAAAAGGCCTTTTACAATGGAGGCACAGTTTTGTTTCTACTTTCTTGTTCATTATGGTAAGTATATCAAAGGTTTATTTATTTTTTGACTTTAGAATCCTCAAAAGTTACAATGCATATATTAGTGGCTTCGGCCTCCGAGAAAACCCCCATTACGGGGGTTTTCGATTTCCAGGAAATTTCTTATCTTTGTCCTTATCTCTATAAAATCCTGCTCAGATATAGAGCCCATTTTTCTGAGGAGTCGTTTTGTGCTCACGGTCTTAATTTGAGAAAGTATCACCAATGAATCCAACTCATTCGATACCTTATGAAGGAACGGCCCAGCTGAACCTTTAGTTGTGAGAGGTAGTCCCCAAAACATTTGCTTATTGAACTTTTTAACAATATGTACAGGTCTTTCAAAGT
>VEQN01000028.1 GCA_018883165.1 Candidatus Tayloriibacteriota bacterium | reverse complement strand
CTTTAATATTTCTCTCCATTATAGATGTATATATGAATACACCTCCAGCCGCAGCAAGGCTTGCCATAAATAGAATAAATGAGAAAAGGAAAACCAAACTTGCTCCACCACCCCGATGTAGCTCGGTATCAGTTACTGGTTGTTTTGGAATAAATGATGTTTGGAACTTAGTTTCCATGCTCGTTTCTCTATTAGTATAGCATTATATAAAAAATAACAGCAATATAGTTATCCAAGTTCCTGTAACTTTCGTAGCGCAAGACCAAGAGCAGTTGAAAACTCAAGACCTGTAACCTTTAATACATCTTCGAGGAAGGCTGGTGCTTCAACTTTAAGGAACGGATCACCCATTACCACTTCTGTCTGGAAGTTTGCTTTAGCAAGTTCAAATACCCCTTTCATTGCCACACCTCCACCTGTAAGTATCACTTTAGATACCGGCTTATTAAATCTTCTCTGGTAATTTAAAATCACAGTGTTTGCCTCAGAGAAGATATAGTCTAGTGTGAGTGAAATAATTTCATAGACATTCTTCTCTTCTTGTGGAGAACTGGTTCCTAAGTTTCGTTTAATATGCTCCGCCCTATCAAATGTAACATTCAGTCCTTTTGAAATACTCACGGTAATTTCCTGCGAACCCTTGTTGATGATGTGTGAGTATTTCACTACACCTCTATCTAATATATATACCTTTGTTGATGAGGCACCCATATCAAAAATCAACACAGGATTAACCTCACCGGAGAGCAAAGAACGTGTGGTACTAAACATTTCAATCTCAAAGAAGCTCGCACTAAGAGAGGCGTCCTGTACAATTTTACTGTATGTACTCAACACATCATTATGAATAGATACCACTAATACTTGTACCTTCCTATCATTTGGTTGTGTCCTGTTGTTGTCTTCATCAACACCCTGCACGAAATCCAATTCATCATCATATTCTCCAGGTACCACCCACCAATCCATGGTCACTTCACTAATTGGCACTGGGATATATTTTCTTGCTTCCATTGGAATCATTTCCTGCAACTGTTTCTGATCCACTTTAGGAAGTTCAATGAGTGAAACGAGACTTGATTTAAACGGAATAGATACACCTGCTGACACAGTTGTCACATTTGCTTCTCGAAGTACATCTTTAATAGCTTCAGCGATTTTCTCAGCCGGTAGATTAGTTGCTTGCCCTACAGAAAAGCCTGCATATGGACCAAGTGCCAATTCACCATATGTTTCCAAAATTGCTCTTCCCTTTTTCTTACGCAATTGGACAACCTTCACAGATGAAGATCCTACATCAATACCCACAACGCTTTCGTCGGGTGCCTTAAAAAAATTTTGAAGAAAGTTTGACATATCCTGTATAGGCTCTGACTTATCATTAGTATATATCACGATATATATGTTTACAAATATATGTTATCTACTTTTGCTATTATTTTTCCCAAAGAAACGATTGCTTCATGAAATTGCTTCTGGTTGTTGAAATATGATATCGTGTACACCACTGGAGACGTGTCAGAGTGGTCGAATGTGCCTCTTTGCTAAAGAGGTGGGCCTCTAAAAGGGTCCCGAGGGTTCGAATCCCTCCGTCTCCGCATTAAAAACCTGTTATCAACATGACCCGAGTGGTTATGAGTGCGGAGGCGACTCAATTAACTTAATTCAAATACATAAGTTATTCAAAATTCTACAATCATCGCTAGTTCACAAAGAAATGGCACTTGAAAAAGAACATTTGGACGTTTATCAATTTCCAATAACAAAAGATGGCGCCCAGATTGATTTTGCCAAGATGGATTCAAATACCCACCACCCTCAACACATCCACGATGCTGGTTCCGCAAAACTTTACGTAATCAGTGGCAAAGGAATGATTCATCTCAATGATAAATCTGTGAATTATGCTTCAGGAGACACCTTCGATGTCCCAAAAGGAACAGCTCATGGTTTCAGCGTAGAAGAAGAAACATTGTTATTATCAATACAAGATCATCCTATCTTACAAGGTGATAAATTAGATTTTCGATATAAATAGTTCGCGACCCACATGCCTCATTTCAACTCCCAAAAGTACGCCAAAATACTCTTATGGTGATTCACCGCTTTGGTATTTAACCCACATGGCCCGCAGAATACATACCCCATGACCGATATATATGACATACAGAAGAACATCGAGATGCTCGAGTCTCAAAGACATGTATCTTTTACTAAACGTTTTCCCTTTTTCCTGAAACCTGTACTTGAGACCAAGAGAACCCTCATATCTCTTCAATATATGCTTAATCCAAAATACAAATTGGAAATGAACAAAGATACAAAATGGAATAATATTACCGACCACTCCTCCCCTTTATTCAGAAAATTCAATACCAGAGAATTAGACCTAGGTAAAATTGAGAATATAAAAATTGCGATACAAAAGATAGATGGAATTGTCATAGAGCCAGGTAAAATTTTTTCCTTCTGGAAACATATTGGCAGACCAAGTACCAAGAGAGGTTTTAAGAAGGGATTGGTCTTGAAATCAGGAACTCTTGAAGCTGACATTGGAGGAGGGCTTTGTCAGCTTTCTAATTTACTGGCGTACATGTTTGCATGCACCGAGTGTTCATTTATGGAAAGAAAACATCATTCAAAGGATGTGTTTCCTGATTCAAACAGAACAATACCATTTGCATCTGGTGCTACCGTACACTTCAATCTTACAGATCTTAAAATCAAGAATACATATCCATTCTCGATTAGAATACATCTATGGACTACAGAGACGCAATTAAAAGGGACTGTGTCAGCTCCGGTTAATCTTCCATACAAAATAAAAATCAGAGAGAAGGATCATGCATTTGTTCGTTCGAAGAAAACTAACAGGATATACAGATACAATGAGTTAGAGAGAGTTATGTATCTTAAACAAACTCACAAAGAAATTGACTCTACTCCTCTCTGGAAAAACCTTGCAGAGGTTATGTATGATACCAGCCAATTACATATACAGGACTAAACCTTGTTCTCATACTCCCCGCCTTTTGAGATTACCTTAACTGTAGTTGGGATTTTTTTGAGGAATGCAAGATATTGAAATATCTTTTTCGGATTCTTTATCAACTTGTACACTTTCTTTAATACTGCATGATAGAGCTCAATACAGATTGCAGGTGGAGTATTTCTTTTTACAAACACCGCATCTGCATATGTCCAAATGTCACTTGTAAACCCTGCAAGGTTGTAGCCTCTTTGTTTTAAATATTTTTTAATATCCCAATACGATGGCTGATTTTTGTATCCCTTCAAGAAAGATACCTCAGTTTGTATGACTTGAATATCATTAAATCTATCACCACATCCTTCTAAAATATCCATTTCACCTCCTTGTGCATCAAGCCACAAGAGAGTTGGGTGTATCTCACTGAATGAATCCAACCTTCGAGCTTGTACTTGTATCACAGCTTTGTTTCCACCAACATGCTCATACAACGATGATGATCCACCTTCCTCGGTTACAAAAAAATTCAAAGTTGCTTCTTTGTTTGAAAGCGCATATTCAACAAGATGTATGTTTGTACTATTAATATTCTTCTTACACAACAAAATGTTTTCAGGGAGACATTCAAATGCATATATTTGAGCTGATGGATATTTCTCTGCAAGAATATTTGTTGGCTTATTTTGATTTTTAATAGTTTCAATTTTTGATTTAGATAATTCATCTTTATTATTAGTAGTACTTAAATATAAATAAGTACCAACTCCTACCATTAAACAACCAACAACTACACCTACTGCTTTAATGATATTACTTGATG
>VEQN01000027.1 GCA_018883165.1 Candidatus Tayloriibacteriota bacterium | reverse complement strand
CACCCACACCTTCATGAACATTCACCAGTCTACAAGTCATTGGATGCGGCTGGTATAAAACACCACGAGTTTTTAGAGCATTTGTTAAGACTTGCTCTTGAAGGAGGAAAATAGTAATATAGTGAACAACGGTTTTTTAACCGTTTGTAACTTTTAAGGGCCCGTAGCTTAGTTGGTAGAGCGCCTCATTTGCACTGAGGAGGTCAGCGGTTCGAATCCGCTCGGGTCCACTCGCATAGACACAGACGCCTCGATGGCGTCTTTTGTCTTGAAAAGACTAGCTACTTCTGCGGTTCCAAACTTTTGCCCATCAAAGACCAGACCAGAAGGGAATTGGAACCATTGTAGTTTGACCTTCTTTTCTAATTTAGCCTCTTTCCATACTTTACTTGGATTAGTGAGGTACTCTTCTGCGAACTTGATTAATTCTTCAGGGTCGTACTGTTTTGATTTGCCATCTCTGATTGATTTTGAATTATTGAATAGTTCATTCTCTATGAGGTCCAGTTGTTGCTTAAGTAGCGTATCACTTATTACACCACTAAGGTTCTTTTGTATCAGTAAATTTTGTTTTTCAATAAGTTCCTTGTTTCTATCTTGTAAGTTAGACAGGCTCTTTGTTTCTGATTTAGTTGCTATAGCTAATTTTTCTTTCAAAAGCTTGTTTAATCTGCTTATGTGTTGAGGGTCAAATTTGTATTCATCCATTTTTTGCATAAATTTTGCATCAAATGAATCTCTGGAATAATTAGAGCCTTTTTGGCTGAATCTGTAGAATGCATATTTTTGACTTCTGCCTCGGGACCAGCTTCCTGTTAGTTTCTTGCCTTCTGGGTTGTATATAAAACGTCTAAGAGGAAAGTCCTCATTATCGAGTTTGTATTGTGACATCTTCTTACCTCTATTTTTAATCACTCGCTGGACCTGCTTAAACACTTCTTCATTTACAATCGGCTCATATGTTCCTTTGTGGCTTTCTCCGAACTTTTCAATATATCCTATGTATGTTCTGTTTTTTAATAATTGATAGAAGTAAGATTTGATAATCGGTTTGTTTGCTCGAGAGACTAAACCCTTCTGAGTCATCATTCTTCTTACATCCTCTATTGCGTATAATCCACTAGATATTAAATCAAAAGTTTCTTTTATAAGAATAGACATTTCATTCGGTGCTATGGTTGCCTTGCCTAATACTTGGACATTGTCATAGCCTATGGGTGCCATCCAAACATATCTTCCTTCTCTCATAGCGTCCTTCATTCCACCAGCACATCTTTCCGCTCTAACATCATTATCAAATTGAGCAAAACCAGAAAGCATGGTTTCCATGAGATTACCAGTAGGGGAGTTCTCTAGATTCTCTGATACGGATTTAATGTCGATATTGGATTTTTTGAGAAGCATTTTGATCGAACCATAATCATAAGTGTTTCGTGATAGTCTATCTATTTTATAAATTATCACTGATGAAATTTGGTTCTTTTTATCTGCACAGTATGAAAGTAAATTGCGTAATTCAGTTCTGTCAGAAGTTTTAGCGCTTTCTCCTTGTTCTACAAAAACCCTAGAAATTGAATATCCGTTTTTCTGAGAGTATTCTCTGCATATTTTTTCTTGAGTGTATAGACTATTACCTTCATCAACTTGCTCTTTAGTTGAGACTCGGCAATATATCACTGCATTTTTTAAGAGTTGCATTTGCATTGGTCTTTTTATGGTCCAAAAATGCATCTACAAGAATATCAGCTAGATAATCAAGGAGTGCTTCTTCAGATATGCTATTTGAGTTAATAAAACCTAAAGGGGTGCTACAAGACTGTACTTCATTGCTACACAAAGACGCTTGCAGACCCCCTTCAGGCTTCATCTGTGTACAGTTTGCGTCTTTATTGTGTAGCTTCTTCATTATACTGTATTTGAAAATTCTTACATCATTCCTTTGTATCTGGACTTGCAGTATTTGAGATTTAAACACCTTCTACAAGCCAAATTTTGACTCGTAGCGTGCGAATATATGGTTCCTACTCGTTTACTGCACATAGGACATTTGAACCAAAATCTAACACCTCCGAAACCTGTAACTGAATTGATTAATGGCACAGAGACGCCTTGCATTTTGAGTTCTAAATGCAGAAGATTTTCTTTAAGCTTAGGCTTTATTTGTCTTAGAAAAGAATTAATCTCAATCTTCCTATTTTCTTCAACTAGTGAATTTTTTCCTAAATCATTAGGCTTCATTGTTTTTCTTTTCATTATTAATCTGTTGATTATTGGCTATAAATGTATTATTTGTTTTTATAGTCATCTCAAGTGTTGGAGATTTGAGTTGTTTTAAAGCAAATATACTATTAATAAATTGTCTATTTGCTCTGTCTACTTGCTTACTAAGTACTGATATATATGCAGTTCTGTTTCGTGTAATCTCTTTGCAATTGAACTCATTATTTAATCTTCTTGAATTATCTAGAATCTTGATATATGAATGAGCTATATCATTAGCAATAGCCTTTTCAAGGCTTGTTGCGCAGTTGTAATCAATAATGAAGCGGATCGCCAATTCTTTCACTGTTCCTCTGTATTGTTCTGATACAGCCTCCATAAGACCAAAGTGTGTATCTGTCTCAAGAATTCGCATTATGTCTGTAGCAATTTCAGAGTATTCAGCCTCCACTTTTTTCCTTTCTTCAGGTGTACCATTGAGAATATTCGGTATTATTTTTGATATTTTTCTAATCATATGCTCTAGTCCGTGTATATTTTCACCTTGTTCCATGACGAATTTTTGAGCATCCTCAGAAGAAATTTTTCGTAGCGATTTATCTTTCATGATTTAAGGTTTTAGAAGCTAATACAGTAGGTGTCTCTATATTGTTCACGTTATTCACATCTTCACGAATTGAAGTACCTTCAGATATACCAAACCTATTTCTAAGGTCATTAATTCTGTTTTTGTTTCTGTTCAAATCAATAGCAAAGCCATTTCTTGTTTTGATAGATTTTAATTTCATCTTTTTACTGACAATCCAGCCTATTTTTCGAGCACTAGCTTTTTCATATGATTCAGAAATGTCTCTATTGTATTGGTCGGCTATTTCTCCGATGAGTACAGTGTTTTGATTCGATTTCTCAGATAATTCGAGGATTGAAATAAGTACCTCTGCTTCGATGCTTTGACCTTGTTCTGCCACGATATCGGCATTCAGTTTTGTCACTAATTCTTTGAGTGAATCTTTTTGTCTTTCATCATCCATTATCTCCATTAAAGGTACAATAATCTGGTACAGTCTCGGATGAATATTCTCGAGTACAGGTTCGGTATATTGTGTGTCTTTTCTAAAGTTTTTGAATCTCCACATAAGTAGTTTATTCCTCAAATCTAAAGCCTCAGCCTCAAATTCTTTGTGTAGGTTTCTAGGAATATCCTTTCTAATTGTAGACTTATTCATTTCCTCAATAAGAAATCTACTCTCAAGAGCTTTATCATTAAAAGTTTCTCTGGTTGCTATCACTTTCGGTGAAAAGACATCAAATGCTCTCATTTCTGAATAATCTTTTCCTCCCATTCTCATAACTGAACCACCTTGGGCGTATCCCATATTTAGAATCTTAACGATATCGTTTGTCATGTCACTTGCTCTAAGGTCTGCTTCATCAAGTATCAGAGTGCCTTTAATTTCGTCTAGAATGCGAAAAATTGGGGCTGTGGTGGTCGCTCCACCAGTAAATATAGGTTTATAACAAACTGAGCCAACTACCTTCAGAAATCGAGTTTTACCACTTCCGTAGTCACCGATTGCTCTGATATACGGAATCTCAAGAAATCGTTCGTATACCCATGATAGTAAGACATAGTAGGGTAGTAAGCCTTCAAACATATCAGATATATCAACGTATTTGTGAATATAAGACCTGATACTCTGAATCAAATCATTTGTAGTCCCATAATCCATTGCTTCTGATGGGAAGAGGATAATTCTTTTGGATATAAAATCACTGTCTGGAGAAAGAGGTGTATATTTTTTTGAATCAATCTCGAGCGATTCATAGT
>VEQN01000013.1 GCA_018883165.1 Candidatus Tayloriibacteriota bacterium | reverse complement strand
TATTATGGTGACATTATACGCCACATATATATTATGTCACTGGCAAAAAGACATATTTTGAGGTAGTATCTTGGAAACGGAGGCGTGGATGAGTGGTTTAAATCAACGGTTTACTAAACCGTCGTCCCTTAATTGGGACCGTGAGTTCGAATCTCACCGCCTCCGCCAAGTCGTGCTAGCACGAGACATGTATAAAGGGCATCCAAAGGGTGCTTTTTATATTTGATAAATGTATGATGAATTTACAGGCATAGACAAGTGTTTTTATATGATCAGGTGAAAATTTGAAATTAATTTCAGGGTTTATATTAAAATTCCATTATGCTATAATTAACTCCATTATGGAAAAACCACACCAAGAAGAATATCGTGACGAAATAGCTGATCGACTGCGAGAAATTCGTAGCTCAGATTCTGAAAATCCAGAACTTGCGCAAGCTAAGGCACAGGGTTATCTAATGGCAATTCAAGAAACAGAAAAGTATCAGAAAGAGGAAGAATATCACCGACTATCATCTGTGGCAGAGCGTTTAACTCCTATAGTTGAATCTGTTATTGCAGGATATTTAGAAACTGATTCAGCGAAGCAGATTTTCAATGGTAAAGAAATTGAATCTATGCACTGTGAGTTTAGTAAAGATAAAAAATGTATATATTTAAATTTATTTGGAGAAGATAATATTAAAGTAACGGATACACATATTTTTGCCACAAATGACAGAATTGCCAGTAGTTTGGTGAAATATCTCAATGAAAATACTGAAAGTCTTCAGATACCTAAAGAATATAATTTATTTATAAAAAACAATAAAAGCCTGGCCAGCGGTCACCGAATTCAAAGAGGAACAAGTGAAGGTGGTGATGTGTGGGAATATGTTGTAGTAAATCCATAAACCTTTAATCTCGTTCATGGACTATAATAACGAAACAGGGGCACGCCAAGGATGTTTTTTGTTTTATCTTTATAGTTGATGAGGTAAGTGAACCTTATAATAAAAAGTCTAGCTTTATGACAAACGGCACACTGGCACTTATTCCTTGATGGGACTTAAACAAATCTTCTTATTCGCTAAACAGATTCTACTCTTTAAACAACCGAGCAATTCTCTTTTTTCAATATCCGATCCTTCTTTTAAAACATACTTTGCATATCCCCGTACATCAATACTTGGTATATCCACTTTATCTTTAGTGCCTAGTAAGAACTTTTGTAATTTAGAGAACCGCTCAACATCCTGTTGTATTTTTTCTTTAATCTCTATTTCGTTCAGGTCAATATTTTCGATTAAGTCACTAAATTGTTTAAGAACTTCTTTTTCTTCTGTATAGCCACATTTGCAATCAACACCTCTCGCTTTCGTGCACCCATAATACACATATCGTGCAACACCTCCGTTTTTAAGTTTCTTAAATTTTTCATCTGCGGATATTCCAGAACCGCACAATCCGCAAAACATCATTCTTGTAAAAGCAAACTCTTTATTTTCAACTCTTAAAACATTGCTTTTTACTTGCGACTGAACAAGATCAAATAATTCTTTGGTAATTATCGGTTCATGTTTACCTGTGTACCAATTACCTGATTGTCTAGGGTATTCAAATACTCCGTAATAAAAGGTGTTATCTAGTATCTTGTATATATTACCTAAACTCAAATGCTTTTTTCCTGCCGATGTTCGTAGATTAATGTCGAACTTCAGCCAGTTATATAGTTTTCTACCACTCCAATGTTCATATGCAACTTTTTCAAACATCTTCTTAATGATTGGTGCTCTTTCTGGGTCTAGCAGTGTTTCGCATTTTCTATCCATTCTTTTTTCTTTCATATATCCAGTCGGTGCTGGACCTGGCCATAACCCCATCTCTACTCTTGTCCTTAAACCTCTTTTTACATTGATACTTTTATTATCGTTTTCAAGTTTCGCTTGAGAACAAAGAATCATGAGGAGAAACTTTTCGTTTGGAGAGTTTTTAAAATGCTGTCCGTATGTGCGTATTTCTAAGAGCAGTTGCTGATCCATTAAGTCAACAATCGAACCAAGATCTCCCGCGTTACGTGAAAGCCGATCAGGTGCCCATGTGAGTATTCCGTTAAACCTACCCCGTCGTACATCTTCTAGGATCTCCCTGTACACAGGACGCTGACCAGACTCCTTGGCACTATGAGATTCTCTTCGTATTTCCACGACTTCTAACCCATCGCGTTCTGCCAGTTCAAGCATCTCTTTGACTTGTGAGTCGATAGATAAGACTTGTCGTTCTTCTGATTCGGTAGACTTTCGAGCGTATAATACGTATTTAATTTTTTGTACGGGTGCAATAATCTCTTTTCCGATTCGTGCTGTGGTATATGTCTCCATATATAATTAATGACAGACCTGTTGGTGGTGCAAAGCTATGCAGAACTTGATAAGTGTCGCATACTCGTCATCTGACATATAAAGCCTTTATATTATGCTGTTTTTGTGGTACATTATTTTTGTTCACCCATAGCGCGTTTCCGAAGGAAACTGTCTTTTTTCAATCCCAATTACGGGTTGAAACGGACAGCTGAGTTCCATAATTGGGACTTCCTTCGGGAATACCGTTATGGGTGAACAGCTCGGCTGTCCATTTTTACATTTGAATAAGCCGAGACATAGAACTGTTCACCTATGTCTCAACATACATCACCACAAGAGCTTATTGCTCGTATTAAAGAACTTGAGAATGAGAACAAAAAACTCAAATCAAGAAAGAAATTCGGCCTCGTCTGGGAAGATAAACCCGAGGATATTGTTTTAGCTTGTGATACCCAAGTCCCAATAATCAAAGAAGTTAAAAGTAGAAAATTAGTTTCTGACACTTCACTATTTACCAATGTTTTAATAGAGGGAGATAATTATCACTCGCTTTCGGTATTGAATTATACACATCGAAACAAAATTGATGTTATTTATATTGATCCCCCATACAACACAGGTAGTAGTGCATGGATCTATAACAATAATTATATAGACGAGAATGATAGCTACCGTCATAGTAAATGGATTTCTATGATGAAAAATCGTCTTGAATTGGCGAAAAATCTTCTAACAAATACTGGATTTATTGTATGTGCAATAGATCACTACGAATTGTTTACCCTTGGTTTGTTAATGGATGAAATATTTGGTGAAAGTAATCGTATTGGGATTGTATCAGTAGTTCATAAATCTGAAGGACGTAATCAGGAAAAATTCTTTGGTACGAGTCATGAATACATGCTTTTTTATTCAAAAAATAAACAGTCTGCGAATTTTGAAACAATAGTTCTAGATGAAAACATACAAGCAACCTTTGATCGCGAAGATAAGGATGGATTATTTAGATTAAATAATTATTTGCGTTCTGGTGGTGGTGATCATAACTTAAGGAGGAATAAACCTCACTTTTTCTATCCAATATATGTTAGTGACGATTTGAGAGAAATAACAACTGAAAAGAAAAAGGGATATAACGAGATACTGCCTATAACATCAACAGGACAAGAGCGTACTTGGAAGACAACGAAAGAGACTTTTATTGAACGATTAAACAATGGTCAAATACTTGCCGAAAAAGACCAGAACGATAAGATACAAATTTACGAAAAATATCGTGAAAATCAAGTAATAAAAACACATTGGATTGACCCAAAATATCATGCAATCCATTACGGAACAAAAGTTGTTGATAATATATTAGGTGGTAAAAAGTTTGATTTTCCAAAATCATTGTATCTTTTAATTGACGCACTTAAACTAACAACAAATAAAAATGCTATTGTTCTTGATTTTTTTGCAGGTTCAGGAACAACTGGGCACGCAGTTTTAGAGCTCAATAAACAAGATGGCGGGAATAGAAAATTTATTCTTTGTACAAACAATGAAAATAAGATAGCTGAAGATGTGACATACGAAAGACTTAAACGTGTTATAGACGGGTATAAAAACAAAAAAGGAGAAAAAGTTGAAGGTATTAAAAGTAATCTTTCGTATTACAAAACAGATATTATTGATATTGAAAAACTTCACAGAATCTCTGATGAATCTAAAATCAAAATCACTTATCAGGCGGGTGAAATGATTGCTATTCGTGAAAACACATTAAATGAATCAACTAAAAATGATTGGTGGCAAATATTTGAAAATAGCGAGAAGAAAACAGCAATCTATTTTAAGGAAGATAAAACTAAACTTTCTGAACTGATTAATATCCTCGAAAAGGAAAACAAGCCTACAGTTCTCTACGTCTTTGGTTGGGGTAAAAATGAATATAGAAACGAATATTCAACCAAGAACATTAAAGTCGAGGATATCCCAGAACCTATTATTGAAGTTTACAAAGAAATAAACAGAATTTAAACATGTTTGCACTTAAACCATTTCAAGAAAACACAGTAGCTAGACTTAAAGATCAATTTTTACATCTCTGGAAATCTCCCCATGTCAATATTCCACTCGTTTTTAAATCTCCAACAGGTTCGGGGAAAACGATTATGATGGCTCAATTTTTGCGTGATATTGTTGGAGATCCCCGATTCTATGGAAATGATGTCGCATTCATATGGCTTACATTTAATGAAGAATCTTACATCCAAAGTAAAAATAAATTATTTTCATACTATGGAGGTGCTTCAGAATTAGACCTTTTAGACTTAAATGATCTTACAAGAGGAAAGCTTAATAAAAATTCGGTATTCTTTATTAACTGGCAAAAGATTAAAGGAAAATCTAAAGAGAGTAGGATACTTCGAAAAGATAATGAATGGGGTTTAACTTTTGACAGTTTTATAGAAAAAACCAAAGACGAAGGACGTAAGCTTGTTGTAATTATAGACGAGGAACATATTGGATCCGATACAGAACTTGCGCAAGAGATTATAGATGAACTTATTCAGCCTAAAATAACAATCCGTGTTTCTGCTACACCTAAATACATCCCTAACGCAGAGGACATCGCAGATCAAAAAGGAGGTTTTATACAAGCAAAGCGAGAAGATGTAATAGAAGCAGGACTAATTAAAGAGAAAGTTATTTTTCAAACAGAAGAAGACCTCAATCGGAAAGATTTTAAAAATATAGACCAAGATGAAATACTCCTTGAGTTAGCATACCAAAAACGACTAGATACCATTAAACATTACAAGAGTATCAATATTGATGTTAATCCACTTGTCCTAATCCAATTACCTAATGATGATCAAGCTAGCAAAGATACAACCACGATCAATAAGCAAAATGTAGTTCTCAATTATCTCAAGAGAAAAGGAGTGAACGATAATGAGATTGCTATTTGGCTTTCCCAAGAAAAAATAAACCTAGAATATATTGAAAATAATAAATCACAGATTTCTTTTCTATTATTTAAGCAGGCGGCGGCAACTGGATGGGATTGTCCTCGTGCAAGTGTTTTGGTTATGTTCAGAGAAATTAAAAATCCAACGTTTGCTATCCAAACTGTCGGACGTATATTACGTATGCCATTTGGTAGTCATTTCTCAATACCTGAATTAAACTTTGGATATCTATATACAAACTACAAAAGAAACGAGGTTTTAACAGAGTACAGTAAAAATAAAACAGATAATCGACCTGCTATTTATGGAAGCTATAGAAAACCAGAAATCAATCCTATCGTTGTCGAATCAGTATTCATGAGTCGTACTGATTACAATGACCTTGGTGATACATTTCAAGAAATATTTAGTGAGATCGCAAATAAATATTTTAATATTTCAAGTAAAGATTCAGCAAATCAAGCAATTAAAAAACTAGAAGCGAAAAATCTTGAAACTAATCCGATCGTGACAAACGGTCTTATTGTTAGCGTTGAAATTGATGATTATGATAATTTCACCAAAGAACTCATTAATGAAGGAGGTAGTTATAATCAAGAGATGTCACAACATGATCTTGAGCGATTATATAATCTTCTATGTTTTAAACACATTTCTAAACAAGTTAATGAAAACAAGAAATTTGCACCTGAACGTTCATGGGGAAAACTTAAAACAGCACTCAATGTATGGCTTTTGAAAACAACAGAGAAAAACCGACAAAGCATATATATGATTGTGGTCAACGACTTACTGAGTCAGACAAGTGTACTTGCACCGATTATAGGCAATGCCCTTGAAAAATATAGACCTATTCGCGAGAAAGAAGTAAATAAGAAATCTGACCGATCAAAAAGAATTGAAACGATTGAAATACCACGAGATACCCTCTTTTTTACAGATCAATATGAGGAAATGAAAGTGAAAAAGTCAGCAATGAGTCCGTTCTACATAGAAAAAGAATACAAAGGTGAAGATAATGAAAAAGAATTTATCAAATTATTAGAAGAGAATAAAAATGTAGTTTGGTGGTACAAAAATGGCGACACAGGAAGTGAGTTTTTCTCAATCTCTTACTACAATCAGGATGAAAATAAGGAGAAGCTTTTCTACCCTGATTGGATAGTTATGACTAATAAAGATATTTGGATTATTGATACCAAAAAAGGAGTAACAGCTGAACTTAAGGACACAAAATATAAGGCTGAAGCATTACAAAACTGGGTCAAAGGAAGAAAAAACTTTGTAGGAGGAATTGCTGTTAAAGACGGTCCTAATGGCTGGAAAATAAATAGTAGCGATAATTATTTATATACCCAGTCCCTAAAAGATTGGACTAACCTGAATTTCAATTAAAGTTATTCTCTCATCCAAAACCAAAATTCATTCTGAATACTTCTACTTATATCATATGCATTTGCATGTGAGAGAACGCCAAGATATGACACGAGAGAAGATTTTAAGGAAATTTCACTTAAGTCACCCGATCTATACATCGAGACATTTAGCCGAAGTTTCTTTGGTATTTTTCTTTTCGTTTTTGTTCGGATCTTTATATGGTGTGGAAGTATAACATAACCTAAAAAATCGATACCTTGATTATATTTTCTCAAAATTACTTTATTAGGGTGTAGTTCAATCCGTAATTCGTCTTTTAAAAACTGGCGTATCGGAATGAGTAATTCTTCAAGATAAGTCACATTGTCAGAAATAACAATAAAGTCATCGGTATACCGTGCATAATTCTTAACCTTTAATACATGTTTAACAAACTGATCAAACTTATCCATATAGATATTCGCAAATATTTGAGAAGTCAGGTTACCTATGGGTACACCCTTAGGTTCAAAAAGGTTTGCTCGACTTGTTTCAAAACTACCAATAATTTCATTCAGAAGATTCATGACTTTTTCGTCTTTTATTTTCTCGCCGAGAATCTTGAGGAGAATGTTGTGGTCAATAGAGTCAAAGAACTTTCTAATATCACACTTCAGTGCGTAGCAAGGATGCGTGTAGTTTTTACTTACCGCACGAATCATTCCAACAACCCTTTTCATACCCTTGTGTGTTCCTTTGTTAATCCGACAAGAGTACGAATCACTGATGAATGTCGGTTCATATATCTTATTCAAAACACTAAACATCGCATGGTGAAGCACTCTGTCTCTTACCGTTGCTTTGTGAATCCTACGAAGCTTGGGGTCGTGTATCCAAAACCCCTTATACGCTCCATGTTTATATGTTTCGTCTTTCAAGTCTCTATACAAATCAAAAATATTTTTTTCAATATCACGTTCAAAAAGTGCCACATCTGGCTTTTTGCGTTTGTCGGATTTAAATATCTCCCATGCACGGAATAACGTCTTGGGAGAAATTATTGACCAATATAAATCTTTATAGAATTTCATTTATGAACGAGTTAGACATACCAATATTTAAAAAAATTTACGATATGTACAAGGATTTTTACAACCTTAGACTATCGGTACCCAAGCAAGACAGATACACACTCTGGCAGAAATGCGAGAGTATACTTATCGAAGTTTTAGAAGGAATCCTGTTTGCTAGTCAGCAAACTAAACTGGAGAAACTACCAACACTAGAAAGGACAAGTGTAAAACTTAACTTTCTTAAAGTTTGCATTAGATTAATGAAAGATATTAAAGCAATTGATGCCAAAAAATATGTCATTATCGAGGCAAATCTAGATGAGATAGGTAGGATGCTTGGCGGTTGGATAAAGTCAACGAAAGAGCGTTAACAGAAACTCCCACTTTTATCGGTGGAAGTTTCCTTAGATAGAGTTATGACTGCCTGGCAGAGGCAACACCGATGTTGTCATTGCGGTTGTCGTCGTTCCAGTTGTTGACATTGAGACCCTTGGAATCGAAGTTGCCGACGTTGACGTGGTTACCGTCCGAGTCGAGATATTGCTCGTTCCCATCTGTGTCACCGAGACTCTAGGTTTACTAGCTTTTAAGGCTCTATATCCTCCCATCTCTGAATTTTATTTGGGAGCAGTTTTTAAACATCTCCACAAGAAACGAGCAAGAAGTTCTCTCTATCCCTAATCGCACTCTACCATGATCCGTAAACCACTAGTATTCTGGCGACTCTAGGTGAGATATCCCGCGAACTTGAACCGTGACCCAAGTTACATTAGCAAGATGTATATATCTTAGCGTTAAAAGTATAAAAGAGAAAGAGCCCTCGCGAAAAAAAATCCGCGAGGGCTCAAGTATTCAAGAAGAGACAGGGATTCGAGGGGTCAAGCCTCAACCTTCCTGGCAGAGGCAACACCGACGTTGCCAACGCGGCTGCCGTCGTACCAGTGGCCGACAGCGAGACCCTCGGAAGCGAAGTAGCCGACGCTGACGCGGCTACCGTCCGAGTCGAGACTCGAAGTCCGAACGTAAACGCTTTCGAAGAGTCGGGCACCACGGACCTCGAAATAGGTCGTGATGAACCAGCTCGTCTCGGCGGCGTTCGGAACGTGTTCGAGTGCCGAGAGAAGCTTGCTCTGCTCGTTCCAGTTTTTACTGGTCGAGTTTGCGACTGGCGTCTTCTTGATGGCGAGCCATCCGAACGACGTTTTGTCTTCGCGAGCGAACTTCTGATCCGCATACCAACCACCCGTTTCCGAGTAGAAGTGTGTAGATTTGATTTCACGGACGTCGAGCAGTGACATTGCTGTCGGTGGTGCAGGCATGACGGCATAACCGTTTTCTTTGCACCACTTGAGCATGTCTTCCGACGGCAGACTTTCGGCGAGTGCCGTGATCTGTTCGTCGTTGTAAACAATGCCTGTGCGAGCCTTCATGACTTCCTCTGGCGTAATGAAATCGGCGCCGAGGATTGATTGTGCCAACTTGTAGTCGGGTGCTTTTGCTGAAAAGCGACGGATGCCTTCTGCGAGATACTCGGCGAAGCCAGCATTCTCGTTCAGGCGTTGTGCACTCTCATCATCAAGTCCGACCTTGTTGTATTGGTCACGGAACGTTGCGGTAGCTCTTTGTCCTTTCGGACTATCTGCGGTTACCAGTGCAGTCGTATTCAATGGGTTTGGTTTCATCGATATCAACTAGTTTTGGATTCCGAAACGCTCGGTGACGGCTTATCTCTGATTGAGACTAGCTTTTTAGGTCTTACAAATAAGGCTCAAAAAGCTAGTCTCATAGAATGTATGTTAAAGTACGCTACTAATACAAGTATATCACTAAATATGAATATAGTCAATACCACCGTAATCCTCCAACACCTTGGCACCACTTTGGTACTGTAAGATTGAGTAATATTTACTACACAACCGCAGGCTTACAATGACCGTGCGTAAAGTTATCCGACATCAACATAGTCTGTATAATACACCGTATCTCCTCCAATAAATGAGAATATCCATGTTGATTCATTTGCATGATGATCCAGTGTCGAATTCACCAATAGCGAAAATGCATCTGCAAGGTCATCATGTTTCTCAACACCGAACCCTACAAGTTCTTGAATAAGATCTTCACATCCTTGCCGAGGAAATTTAATAATTCCAGATTTGATTGATGTTGAGGTAAGAGATAGTCTTGTTCTTTTGTCTCCTTTAGGCTTAACTGCTTCTGCATTTATTCCATGCATTTCTAACATCTGTGGTAGTGCTTCTTGATAAGCAACACTTTCAACAAAAAGTTTGTCTGTGCGTCTAGGCATTTGAGTTGTCTTGAAGTTTTTCATCAGATCGACTTGTGCAGGAAAGTTTAATTTCTGTCGAACAGGATTTGGAAGGATATATATCCGCCTTTTCTCTCTGCGACCATAGATATGAGCAGAAACTATTGTCGTGAAGTCAGCAGAATCCTTTGAGGATATTGCAAGATCGACACCTGCATAAGTACCACGATATCCCTTGTGTCCTGTGCCAGGTAATTCATCATAAAATTGAATCCATTCTGGATATATAACTTGATTGTCGTCAGGAATGATTCGAAGTAAATATTCACGTTGCCATGACACCTCGCTTGAAATCTTCATTTTTTCATTCTCAATATCTTTCTCGTCTTTGTATTTTCCAGTCCATAGACATACATCGTTTTTATCAATCAATGGATACTCTTTGAAAATACCTCTCGCTTTTCCATTTACTATCTCTTCTTTGATACGCATAAGTAACGAGTCTTCGTGCAGAAGATTACCAACTATGATGAGACGCGTGTTTTTGTCGCCTGAAGGCATAATTTCACCTCGAAGCCAGTGGTATGTCTTGTCTCGACTCTCACGGGTTTTTGTGGACTGTACGTCCTCGACGTCGTCACAGATGATTAAGTCAGGTCTGTGTTCGTTGTGGCGAATTCCACGAATACTTTGTTCCGTTGAAGCAACAGTAATTCTTGCCCCGTGTTTTTTGAACACGAGAGAAAATGAACCCCACTCGTCGCTCTCTTCTTGAAATGGTCCCAAGTCTTTTTTGAGAACATCATTACCCTCAAGTTCTGTACGAATATTCATCATGTGTTGTTTTGCTTGTGTCCTTGTTTGGCAAAAGATGATACAAAATTTCTTTTGTTGTTTACCAAGAATTGCCCAAATCGGGTAGGCAGTTGTCACCATGGTTGATTTACCTGATCCACGAAATGCAACAACATACATGTTTTCAGTAGTACTTTTTTCGAGATTGTGGATAATCTCTTTTTGAAAGTCTGCAGTTTCGTATTTTACATAGTGTGCGTAATAGAAGTGAAAGAAATACAGGAAACTGTCTTTAGTAATAGATGTTCGCACTGAACGATCTTTTAGCATGGTATTCACCAATGCGTTTGGAATTATTTTAGTCATTCGTGTTCTTTTGATTAATATTTTTAATAGATTTCGACTTGGTAATATTTGCAAGTTTAAGTGCATGTTTTACAATCTTTGCCTGTGAAGGTGTCAGTTCCTCATCGTCGTCTTTCGTTGTTATCTCAAGTTTGTTTTTGTAGTTGTCATTTCGATGACGTAACCAGAAACTGATAGCAGGATAATTTTTCTCTTTAATGAGGGTTAATAGCTGGCTTTCGCTCATATCATTTACCAGTGCAACACCCTCGGTAAGTGCAGTATCCATGTTTTTCAAGAACTCTTTATCATCCTTTCGCCAACGATAAACACTATTGCGAGACAGTCCTGTTTTCTCACAAGCAACTTGAACAATTGGCACTTTTCGTAGTTCATCAAGGAACTGGTCTTGGAATTTATTTTTCTTCATAATAGTTTTTTATTATTTTTGCTTTCTTGCCTGTTAATTTTTCATATCGACGAATTGCCAAGTCACAAAACACTGGCTCTATCTCAAGAGAGTAGAACTTGCGACCCAATTGTTCTGCACAGATCATGGTGCTAGCAGAACCCGAAAAGGCATCGAAGATTATGTCTCCAGGCTTTGTGCATCGCATAATAAACTTGTGATGAAGTTCTGGGTTCTTACTTGTCGGATGCTCCATTTGATTTGATGGTAGACGTTTGGTTGCCCAGATATTTGATATATCTTCAAGCAACTGGTTACCTGTGGTGCAGTCTTTGTTTTGAATTTCGTTTAAGTCTTTCACCAGATTTGATAGGTAAGGTGATCCTTGTGTTCCATACACACAAAACTCTGTGCATTTTGAAAATGCCACAGTAGGTGTCGGTGACGAGTTGTTCTTCACCCAAATATTAAGTCGTCTGTTTTTAATGCCAAGCTCCATATATAGCGTCTGAAAAACCCACACCCATGCTTCGTCGCACCAAAATGCTACGTGTATGTCTTTATTTGATACTGCAAGTGCTGATTGCATGACTTTTTGGATGAACTCTTTGTATTGTCCAGGAGATTGATTGTCGTCAAAAGTTCCTCCGTAGTTTCTCTTGTTACCAACACCTTTGTCATATGAAAGCCCAATATTAAATGGCGGATCACTGTATATGGCAGTTGCTTTATATCCATCGAACAGCTTCTTGACGGCATGTATATCAGTTGAGCTTCCACACAGGAGCTTATGGTCTCCCATAAGTATGAGGTCTCCTTTTTCTGTAGTAGGTGTTTTTATCTTCTTGAGTTCTTTATCAACATCGAACTTGTCATCTTTAGTGTCTTTGTCCTCGTCCCAGAACTTAACAAGTTCTTTTTCGTCGAATCCTGCAAACTGAAGTAATTCCAGATCAAAGGACTTCAACTTTTCAAAATCCCACTCACCGTCATTGATGTTGCTTTCGATCCCAATTCTTCTACGTTCTTCGTCTGTTAATTTACGGCTTGGAATCATTACAGTTACCGATTCAACACCAAGCTCTGTGAGTGCGGTTTTTCGCTGATTACCTGAAAGTATTGTATTATCTGTGTCTATTACAATCACACTATGAAAACCATTTTGTTTGATTTTCTCTTTTAATTTATCTAAAGCCATCTTTGAGATTTTTCTTGGATTTTCTTGCCAAGGGAGTAGGTATTTAACCTCTCGTACTCCTGTAGTCCATGTAAGTCTTTTATTCATATGGTTTTGGTGCGATTATTTATAAATTTGTAGATAGTTGATCTACCAAGCTAATAAAAGCAAAAAGGTACATAGTCATGTAATTGACACAATCTTGACCTCGCATACGAAAAACCGCTTATTTTAAAAGCGGTTTTTCAGAGTTATCCACTCAACCTGATGTCAACTTAGAGTTTAGTCTTTTTCAATATGAATATTTGGATTGATTCTATATCCAGATCCTTTTTTACCGTCAATCACTTTCACTTTCTTAAGTCTCAGGCTATTGGAAGCATAGTCATTAAATGTTTGTACAATCTTTGCTACAGCTTGATTTGTAGGACATCCCAAAAGAGTTCTTAACTGTTCGGTTTTTATATATCTATCTTGTTCTAGGAGTATATCGAGTAGCTTCTTTCGTTTACCGTTTTCTGATAGATCATAAGAGAAGTATTTTCCACCCATATTTCTATCAAGAGACCCGTCTTTTGTGTTATATATGATTACTGTATCTTCTTGCTGTGGATGTGTAGGTTTTTTGGTATTTTTATTCAATTCTCTAAGCTCATCCAAAATATCGTATTCAACTGGTCGATAATATTTCATAACATAATTTTTCGGCTTAAGCATTTGAAATTGTTCTTGAACCTGAGCTATTCGTTCAATAACTGGTTGTGCAACCCTGCGTATATGTTCAGCCGCCTCTGCATGTCTTTTACCAATCTCTTTAAGTTGAGATATCTGGTATTCACTCATGACAGAGGGGTGCTGTCTAGATATAATCTCTCCAACTGTTTCTGCTTTCTTAGGCTTTTCACTCATATGGTCATAATAGCAAATATTTGCATTTATGTATAGAGTAATTTATACTATTTATACCATGACTAATAACCTTAGTGACAAAGACAAGAAAGCTTATGCACTTATCCGAAACAAGATTATTCATTATGGAGAAAGCACTTCTCTCCGTGAAATCAATGAGGTTACAGGGGGTAGATCTCCTAGATCTGCAAGCCTTGTACTAAATCGATTAATAGAAAGTGGTCTTATCAAAAAAATAGGGCGTCAACTTACTCTTACAGGGTTACAAAAGACAGCTTCAGTAAGTACTGTCGATGTGCCGTTAGTAGGTGCTGTAACATGTGGTACACCAGCTCTCGCTGAAGAAAATATTTTAGAATACATCCCTGTATCAACAGGACTTGCAAAGAAAGGTTCAAAGTATTTTCTCTTGAGAGCTGTTGGAGATTCTATGGATCTTGCCGGTATTAATAGTGGTGATCTATTACTAATCCGACAGCAAGACACAGCAAAAGAGAATGAGAAAGTTGTCGCACTGATAAATGACGAAGCAACCGTCAAAATATTCAAAAGAGCTAATGGTGCTGTTGTACTTCAACCAAAGTCAACGAATAAAGACCATAAGCCCATCATATTAACAAATAATTGCATCATACAAGGGGTAGTCGTTGCTATACTTCCTGGTGATCTATATTAAAAAAATATGAAAAGAATTTTTATTGCATTTGCAATTGAAGATGTCAGATCTCGAGATTTTCTTGTTGGTCAAGCTAAAAACGATAATTCACCATTTGAATTCGTCGATATGTCCGTAAAACAACCATGGGAAACAGACTGGGAAACAAAGTGTCGAGCAAGAATAAAAACTTGTGACGGTGTTATTGCTCTTATTAGCAAACATACACCACTGGCTACTGGGCAATTGTTTGAGATCAAGACAGCAGCAGAAGAAAGTGTACCGACAATGCTTATGTATTCAAGTAGTGATCGTCCAGTATTACCATCTTCATTAAATGGTAAATTAATTAATATTTGGAGTTGGGATAATATCAAATCATTTATTAATAAGTTGTAAAAAATATGAGACACTACAATATTTTCATTAGTCATTCTTGGGCATACGGCGATGCATATGACAAGCTTATTAAAATGCTTGATGATGACCCTCGTTTTAACTATAAAGATTATTCAGTACCGAAAGATGATCCAATACATGATGCACCCAATTCATATGCTTTATCTCAGGCAATCCAAAACCAGATGCGTTTTTGTGATGTAATTATTATCCTTGCTGGTGTTTATTCTACGTATAGCGACTGGATAAATAAAGAGATTGCGCTCGCTAAAGGTTTTACTAACCCTAAACCAATTCTTGCAATTGAACCTTGGGCAAGTGAAAAAACATCCTCAGTTGTAAAAAATAATGCTGATAAGATTGTTAAATGGAACACCAGCTCTATTGTTAATGGGATTCGTGAACTTGCATAAACATATGGAAAATAAAAATCTAAGTGATAAATTATTTATATCCGCATCTGAAAAATACGGTGAAAAGTATATTGAACACCTTTTGGACCAATATAGACTATATGTTAACGCCGCAGAAAAAATCAGTGACCGTAGACAAAAAACAAATGAATTTTTTCTTGGTCTAAATACTGCACTTATAGGACTTCTCGGATTTATCATGACAAAAACTGGTTCTAAAGAAAACAGCTTAATATTATTTATAGCCTCCATTGCAGGAGCTATTATGTGTTATCTCTGGTATAGAATAATCACCTCTTATAAAGGATTAAATAGTGCAAAATACAAAGTGATCCATACTATTGAGGAAAGATTACCTCTTGCCTTGTATGATACCGAATGGGAAGCACTCGGTCGAGGGAATGATAAAACAAAATATTGGCCCTTTAGTCATATTGAACAATATGTACCATGGATATTTATAGTGTTGTATTGGATATTACTCTTATCAATGGTCCCTTGGACCAAGGTACTCTTGTTTCTTTTGTGTCTATTAAGTTACAGAGGTGTGTAACTTTTTAAACCTAATCAGTGTCACTTTTGTCACTTTTTAGTCCGCACGAGACGCGTCGATTAGGTTTCTAAAAATCTGCTAAAATAACCTTACTAGGCTTGTCCGACTTTGATTCTAACACGAGACGGCCCGCACTAAAAACCTGTTATCAACATGACCCGAGTGGTTATGCATATAGGGTGACCTGCAAAGTATCTGATCAGTAAATTTATTTAATAGAACAACCCCATCGTGCCGAAGCAGATGGGGTTGGAGATGTGGGCGAGTTGTGTCAGCGGAGCGCTAGGGTGAGAAAACCCTTACGTGTCTTGCTGTTGTAGTAGCCCTTGAATCCGGTGATATTTGGATAGTCAAAGAGGTATCCCTCAATGTTCCAACTATTGCCCGATCCGTCTTCGCGACTCATTCCATTGATGCAGGCGCTGAAGCCTCCCGTCACTGTTGGCACCTTGCCATCAGTTGTGAAGTGCACAGACGTCGCCTTGCTGATGTCGATCCCGTAGGGACCTTGGAAGGCCCGCACAAGGGACATCATGAGTTGCATTTCGCTTGGGCCCGCCACGATGCTGACTTTGATCTCGTTAGTTGCCATAACGGCTTCTTTCTTTCTAATGAACAAGGACTTAAATGAGGAAGTCCGACACCTCCTGATTCTCCACCTTTCGGTGCAGAGAACGACTTAACCATAACGATTAAGTGTCTTTACTTTAACATATACATGTAAATATGTCAATGGCTCGTGCTTGCAACCCATATACCTAGAATTTGACCTTGAAATTCTGCTAAAATACACAGTACACAACCACTCTGATACACTACCCATGAAACACCTCGGCGCGAAACAAATACAGTCATTCCAAAAAGAGATATACAAAGCATACAAAAACAACAAACGTCCACATCTTCCATGGAGACACACATTTGATCCGTACCACATTCTAGTCTCTGAAGTCATGCTTCAGCAGACACAAGTTGAACGTGTAGTACCTAAATATGTTGCATTCATACGTAAGTTTCCCACCATACAAAAGCTCGCAAGAGCTTCAACGAGTGACTTACTCCATATGTGGCAAGGTTTAGGATACAACCGGAGAGCACTGTTTCTTCAAAAAGCAGCGATTGATATATATCAGAAATACAAAGGTGTATTCCCAAGAGACTTCAATACCTTACTCACCCTCAAAGGTGTAGGTCAATCAACAGCAGGTGCCATCTTGAATTTTGCATACAATATTCCACACGCCTTCATTGAAACAAATATTAGAACCATATATATTCATCATTTTTTTAAGAACTCTTCACATGTAGATGATATACATATATTGTCTCTGGTAAGAGACACGATAGATATTAAAAATCCAAGAGAATGGTTCTACGCATTGTACGATTACGGCACTGAACTTAAAGCGAAACTTGGGAAACGCAAAACTAAGGTACATCAAAAAAGTAAGTCATATACAAAACAGTCTAAGTTTAAAGGTTCAAATCGTGAAATTCGTGGAGCAATATTGAAAACACTTGTTGAAAGCAAAGAGGTATACCTAACCATAGAAGATATGGCGAAGAAAAGTAATGTCATACAAAACGCAGGTGTGTCTAAAGTACACAATATACTTGTATCCTTAGAATCTGAAGGATTCATTAAGAAAGGGAAAAAACCTGGCCAGTTTGGTATACTATAAACCTATGCTACGAACATACGTCATCAACTTCATCTCAAAGATAGGTTTAGGTGTTCCCCTACTCTATGTGTTTTTGATTTCAATCTTTAATCAATCTGTAGTAATTGCTGCTTGGCCGTCAACCATTTCAAAGCATGTCAATGAAGAAGCACTCGTCCTCCTCACACTCATCGGATCAGCTGTACTCATTGCATGGCTTTTTTCAGGAAAAAAGAATTTTGAGGTTTCAACAACCATACTCGCCCTCCTTCTCATCACTACGGCATCAAACCTTAATCTCATCCTCGACCTCACACCCCTCATATGTCTCGCACTTGGCCTCACATTAAGATATTACCCACGAATACGAGTTGTCGCTGAAACAAAAGTTTCAATACCGAAAGAGAATGGCGGAGTTCACACTACAGATGACCATGACCAACATATTTTTGTCCCAAAAGATAACTAGCATTGCTCGTATAGATTCATCCCAAGAGAAAGCATTACAAAAGCTTGGTGTTTCAACCATAAAAGATGTCTTGTATCACATACCTACAAGATATGATCATAGCTCATCCGCAAAACTCATCCGTGACATTGTTTCAGGTGAACAGCTTACCGTATATGGAAAAATACGTAACCTCAAAACTGGAAAATCATTTAGAAGCAAGGTTTCCAAAGCAGAAGGTATTTTAGATGATGACACAGGAACAATTAAGCTTCTCTGGTTTCACCAACCATATATCGCAAAAATAATTCAAAACGATAGTTTGGTCAAAGTATCAGGAAAAGTATCTGAACGAAATGGACACCTTTCCCTACTTAATCCACACATCGAATCAGTAAGTGAGGTACCCCAAAACATTGGTGACACCCTGTTTGAAGGTACTGAATCAGATACATACATACCAATATACCCTGAAAGCAAAGGAGTAACTTCAAGATGGTTTTTCAATATCATTAGAAAGATATTTAGTACAAAAGAATTTGCAGAAATTGAAGATCCGATTCCAAATTCAATATTAAAAAAATACAATCTCCCATCTCTAAGTACAGCCCTCATATGGTTACACACACCTAAGAAAGAATCCGATGCAGAGGTAGCT
>VEQN01000012.1 GCA_018883165.1 Candidatus Tayloriibacteriota bacterium | reverse complement strand
GATTGTACCTAACCCATATCAACCACGTAGAGAGTTTGATCAGTATGCGCTTAAAGACCTTTCAGAGTCAATTCGAATGTACGGACTCTTGCAACCGTTGGTTGTAACTCGAATTGAGAAGATCAAGGAAGACGGTGGTCTTCTGGTGGAGTACGAATTAATTTCTGGAGAAAGACGACTTCGAGCATCAAAGCTCGCTGGTCTCATACAAGTACCTGTAATCATTAGAGCAGGTCAGGAAGATGCACGTGTAAAGCTTGAACTTGCCATCATTGAAAACCTGCAGCGAGAAGATTTGAATGCGGTAGACAGGGCACGATCATTCCAGAGACTTGCTGATGAATTCGGATTGAAACATGCACAGATTGCTGAGAAAGTGGGCAAGAGTCGAGAATATGTGACAAACAGTATTCGACTTCTTGCACTCCCCGAGCATATGCTCCAGGCTCTTTCTGAAAAGAAGATTACAGAAGGCCACACTAGACCAATTCTCATGCTTGTGGATCGTCCTGAGGAACAGGAAGTCCTCTTCAAGGAGATAATCTTCAAGAAGATGACTGTACGTGAAGCTGAAGCAATTGCGCGACGTGTGGCAACTGATAGGGTACGAAAGAAGGATGCGGTTCTCTTCGATCCTGAGATCCGAGAGTTTGAGAACAAATTAAATGCGGCACTTGGAACACGTGTGCTCATCGAGAAACGAGAGCAGGGTGGAAAAGTGGTCATTGATTTCTTTAACAATGAAGACCTTCGACACATCATTGATCTTCTTGAGAAAAGAAATGCTACAAATGCCGTACAAGATCTCGGTATGCAACTTGCATCACTTCAAGGAAGTACTCCACTTGAGACAACAACTCCGGTTGAGTCTCGAAATGCAGAAATTGAATCTGTACCAAGTGTACCTACAGATGATTCAACTCCTGAGGATACAAAAGAAGATGAGGGTTTGTATTCAATTAAAAACTTTAGTATCTAGAACATGAGTAGGCGGCCGATACCTAAACGTATGAAGATTCACTCTGATACAGCAGAGAAGGTGTTTGGGGGTGTACGGTTTAGTGTATATCAATGGCAGCAACAGGTGTTTGATGGGAGTTACAGAACATATGAGACAGCAAAGAGGAATGATACCGTAGTAATTGTTGCTCTGGATGGTAAGGATGTCGTAGTGATTAAAGAGATTCAACCCCATTGGGATACTGAGATTCAGACCGTACCTTGCGGTGTCATTGCTGAAAGTGAGGATATATATAATGCAGCAAAGAGGGAACTTCGAGAAGAGACTGGGTATGTATGTAAAGATTGGTTTTTGATGGATGCTCATACACAAGTACCTGGTGTGGAATGGGTGTGGTACTTTTTCATTGCCAAGAACGTTGAGTGTATCTTAGAAAAGAAACTTGATAGTGTTGAAGAAAAAAATTCTGTATTCAGAAAATCAATACCAGAATTCATCCAAATGATTCGCAATGATGAATTACACTACCCCTTGCCGTTTCTTGAAAAAGCCTTGCTTAAATATGGAGATGAAAAAGCTATCGATATCTTAGAACATCCAGAGAAATACGTGTATACGGAATAACTACTCCTCTTTCTTTTTCTTTGCCCATCTACCACGGGTACTTACTTTCTTAGGTTCTTTAAGTATCTCAACCGCTCGTTCATATGTAATATCATATGGATTGTCAGCACCTTTAAGCGATCTGAAGTCACCATCGTGCACAATATATGGCCCGAATCTTCCAACATTTGCTGTAATTACTTTTCCTGTTTCTGGATGCTCACCAAGCTGTCTTGGTATTGATAGATATCGTAGTGCATCTTCAAGAGTAACGGAAGAAAGATCTTTTCCTTTTGGAATACTAGACATTCGAGGTTTCGGCGCTTTAGGTTTCTTAGCCCGAGTCTTTTTCTTCGGTGCTTCAGCTGGTGCTTCTTCAGCAACAGGGTTTTCAGTTACATATTTAAGTAGCGAATCAGCATCACCAAGCTGAACGTATGGGCCGTACTTGCCAGTCTTCACAAAGATTGGAAGTTTTGTCTTCGGGTCATATCCAATCGGAGTATCACCCTTAATCTCTTCACCGTTAATTGTGAGAGCACCGGTACAATCTGGATATCGCTCACAGCTGAGGAATTTTCCTCCTCGTCCCAGTTTTATGATCATGCCACTTCCACATGTTGGACATGTAAACTTAGCATCTGCTTCTCCGAGGTTTGTTGCCTTGTCGAGTTTGTCTTTCTCTTTCACTTCTTTTGAGAAGGGAATGTAGAAATCTTTAAGTGTTTTTACATACTCAACAGAGCCATCAGCTATTTTATCGAGTTTGTTTTCCATTTCAGCAGTAAAGTCATCACTGATGTATGACGCAAAGTTTTGTTCAAGGAATGTACTTACTACATCACCAGTATCGGTTGGAACAAGTGCTTTGTTTACCTTGTTCACATATTCTCGTTCTTCAAGCGTTCGAATGATACTTGCATATGTTGATGGTCTTCCAATGTCACGTTTCTCCAACTCTTTCACAAGGCCAGCTTCTGTATATCTTCCGGGTGGTTCAGTCCATTTTTCAATATTTCGGATGTCTGAAAGGGTAAGGGAGTCACCGGCTTTAACTTCAGGTAATTCAACATCCTCACCACGTGCATCAGGGTCGGCTTTCAGCCAACCTTCGAATTGAACTCTACTTCCTGTGACTGTAAAGTCAGGGATTCCTTCTTTTGAACCTGATATGTTTGTTGTTATTTTCGTTCGAAGAAGCTCAGCATCTTTCATTTGTGATGCAAGTGTACGCGCTCTGATGAGGTGGTAGAGCTTTTTCTCATCTTCATTACTTCCTGCAACCGGAACAGATACATGTGAAGGACGAATTGCTTCATGCGCCTCCTGTGCATTTTTTGATCTAGAAGCGTAGCCTCGAGCTTGGCCGAAATCTTTTCCATATTCTTTTTCAATGACGCTCAATGATTCCGCAATGGCACCTTTACTTAAGTTCACACTATCTGTTCGCATGTATGTAATATGTCCAGCTTCATACAACTTCTGGGCAATACCCATAGTTCGTGATGGAGAAAATCCAAAGCGCGTGCTGGCAGTTTGCTGAAGTGTTGAGGTAATGAATGGTGGGCGAGGAGAACGCTTCACATTCGATTCATCTACACTCACCACAGTCCAATCATGTTTTTTTGCTTCAGAAACAATTCTCTCAGCTTCATCTTTTGTCTTAGGCTCTTTTGTACATGTTGCAGTGAAAGACTGTTTCTTTCCAGTTGTGAGATCTGCTTCAAGTACGAAATATTGTTCAGGAACAAAAGATCTAATCTCTCTTTCCCGTTCCATGATGATTCGAAGAGCAGGTGATTGTACTCGTCCAGCAGAAAGACCGTATCGAACTTTCTTCCAGATGAGTCCTGAAAGGTCATATCCCACAAGTCTATCAAGAACACGTCTTGCTTCTTGTGCTTTCACAAGGTTTGCATCAATGTCTCTTGGGTGCTTAAGAGCCTCTTCAATTGCTTCTTTGGTAATCTCGTTGAATACGATTCGTTTTGCATTCTTGAGGTGTACTGAGTCATTTACATGCCATGCGATGGCTTCTCCTTCTCGGTCACGATCAGATGCGAGATATACCTGACTTGCGTTTTTTGCTAAATCAGCGATTTCTCGAATTACTTTTTCTTTGCCTGGAGAGACAACATACTTAGGAACAAAACCCGCTTCAATATCAATTGCAGCTTTGTTACTTTTTGGGAGGTCTCTGATGTGTCCCACAGAGGCAACAACCTTGTATTCATTCCCTAAATATTTATTGATTGTCTTCGCTTTCGCTGGAGACTCTACGATGAGTAATGTATATGTATCTTTTCCTTTTGCCATATGTCTTTTGGCTAGTATTGCACACAATATATATATTTGCCAAATCTTAGGAGAAAATGGGTGGATCCTTAATGACGTATACACGATATATTTTTCCGTATCTCTCCTCAATTAATTTCTTTACTTCAAGCATTGAAATTATGATTTCAATCTTCGATATCTCAGTATCATCGTATGTCTCATATATTTCTGCACGAGTTCGAGGAGATTTTAGAAAGTGAAGAATTTCTAACTCTTCACTAGTACATCGATTCAGTAGATGTTCTACCTCCGATGCTTCACGTATGAGCATCGCCTCTTTAAGTCTCAAGGCGACAAGGAGGTCCTCTCCAGTGCAGATCGGTATCGCCCCGTTTTTAAGAAGAGAGTTTGTACCTTCTGATGTAGGTGAGAAGATGGGCCCAGGAACTGCAAGCACATCTCTGTTGTATTCAAGTGCGAGTCTTGCGGTTATGAGTGTACCAGAATCTTTCTCAGCTTCAATGATGAGGGTGGCGTGAGACAGTCCTGCCATGATTCTGTTTCGCATTGGAAAACTCCATGGTGAGGCTCGTTGGTTTGGTTCATATTCGGATATGAGGAGTCCAGATTGTTCACGGATTTGTTTTGAAAGGTTGAGATTGTCTCTTGGATACAAAACATCGTCATTGAGCCCAGATGCTGGAACTGCAATACAGGGTAGATTCAATGAGAGTGCAGTTTCGTGTACGATTTTGTCCAGTCCAAGGTTTAAACCTGAGACGATGACTACAGGGTACCCCTTAAGTGCATGAAGGAGTTCAATGCAGGCAAGTTTCCCGTATTCCGAGTATCTTCTTGATCCAACAATGCATATATATGTATGATTTCGTAAGGTAAGCAGACCCTTGTTTCCAGATATATACAGTTTCTTGGGCATATCTGGTATTTCTTGTAACAGGGTAATGTTTCCAGGATCTTTGTATTCTTCGATTGGGTATGTATTCATATTTTTGCTAAATGGTAGCGATTTGATATGATGAACCTATTAAAAATATATAAATTACGATGCTCGATATTAAATTCATTAGGGAGAATAAGGACATTGTGAAAGATGGTGCTCGAAAAAAGCATATCGATTTCGATGTTGAACGATTGGTTGCAGTAGATACAGAACGAAGAGAACTTATCACCTCTCTTGAATCGAAGAAGGCAGAGCAAAACAAAGTAAGTCAGGAAATCACTTCAACGAGTGACCAAGCGCACCGCGCATCACTTATCGAGAATATGCGAGTGCTCAAAGAGAGTATGAAGTCTATCGAAGAGAAACTTCAAGAAGTGATGCAAGAATGGCAGAAACTGATGGTTGCGGTACCAAACATTCCAGATATGTCAGTACCAGAAGGTGCGACAGATGCCGAGAATGTGGAGATTAAAACATGGGGAGAAATTCCAAAATTTGATTTCACACCAAAAAGCCATATCGATTTGATGCTCCAGCATGATATGCTCGACCTTGAAAGAGGCACTAAGGTTGCAGGATTTCGAGGATACTTCCTTAAGAATGCAGCGGTACAACTTCATTTCGCATTGTGGCAGTACATTGTGGAAACATTCACCAAGCAAGGATATGAACTGATGATGGTTCCATCACTTGTGAAAAGGGAAACACTCATGGGTACTGGATATATTCCTCAGGGTGAAGATGATCTCTATAAAACTCAAGACAATGACTATCTTGCAGGAACTGGAGAGGTTGCAACTATGAGTTATTACAGTGATGAGATAATTGATGCTAAAGATTTACCAAAGAAGATTCTTGCGTTCTCTCCGTGCTTTAGACGAGAAGCTGGAAGTCATGGTAAAGATACACGAGGATTGATACGAGTACATGAGTTCTATAAGTGGGAACAGGTGATTTTGTGTGAAGCAAATCATGAGCAGTCTGTTCAATTCCATGAAGAGGTGACAGCGAATTCTGAGAAGCTTGTTCAGGCACTCGGTATCCCATATCACCTTGTCCTCATCTGCGGTGGTGATCTCGGTCTTGGTCAAGTTAAAAAATATGACATTGAATGTTGGGTTCCTGCAGAAAATACATACAGAGAGACTCATTCAGCTTCATACTTCCATGATTTCCAGACACGAAGATTGAATATCCGATATCGAGATGCTGATGGAACTCTAAGATTTGTGCACTCTTTGAACAACACCGCTGCGGCTACACCAAGACTCCTTGTTTCAATCATTGAAAACTACCAGCAAGCTGATGGATCAATTAAAATCCCTGAAGTTCTTCGACCATATATGGGCGGAAGAGAATATATCGGTAAGTAATCCTAGTTGATATCAAGGTAGCCAACCTGTGCACTATGTGCATAATATATGTATGGCTTTACACAAAAGCTCCCAAAGAGATTTTTTGCGTTCTCAATCTGTGGTGAAGAAAAGGAGAAAAAAGAGAATGATTCGACTCGGTGTTAGACTTGGTCTTCTTTTGCTCCTCATAATTTCAGTTGATCTTTTGTCACAGATCGAATTCTTCTCAATCAAAGCAACGGTCATTTCAGGAAATATCCATATGACCACTGAAGAGATACAAGGTATCGTTGATGAAAGTCTTTCTGGAAAGTATCTACTTTTGTTCCCAAAGAAGAATGGATTCTTGTATCCAAAAAATGAAATTGTTGAGAATATACAAAACAGATATCCCCGTGTTTCGTCAGTTAAGGTATTCACCGAATCATTTAGTACATTAAATGTACGTATAGAAGAGCGGAAACAAATTGCTTCTTGGTGTGGTGCAATAACCTGCTATGAAGTTGATGGTGGTGGATATATATATGCTGAGGCTGAGCCTACAGAGGGAATATTAATATTTAAAGGTCTTGAAGAGCATATTGGCTCTAAGCCAATTGGGGTCGAGATGCTTGAAACAGAAATTTTCAATGAGATATTAGAGGTGACTTCAAAAATGGCAGAAATTAATCTACCTGTAAGAGAAGTAGAGTTTAGGTCTCGTGATGAGGTATATTTCTGGGTTAGTGGTAAGGATTCAAAAAGAGTCATCTTTACTTCACGAAAGAAATATACGGAAGCATTTGAAAACCTCAGTGCCGCATTGAAATCCAAAGCGTTCGCTTCGAGTACTGATTTTGAATATATCGATACGAGATTCGGAAACAAGGTGTTCTACAGGGTGAATCAATCTGCAAAGAGTACGAGTACGGAGTCAAAAGTGAAGAGATAGGAATTTTGTTTCTGTAAAAGGTGATATATAATCATAGGTATGGATAGAGATAGACCTTCATATCATTTCAAACTAATTAAAACTGATACACATCATGAACCTACAAACATGATGTATGCCAAGTGGGCAGCAATTATTCTCTTTTTCGGCATCTCATCTGTATCATTTGTAACTCAAGGTGTTCTTGCACTTAAAGATACACTCGTAGATGGTGATACCACTAGGGTTACTGAAGTTAACATTAATGGTTTAAATCATTTACCCGAAAGACAAGTCGCAGGAGTGACCAAGGAAATGGAGGAGAAAGAACCTCTTGGGTCTGATGATTCTAAAGTGACACCGTTTGAAGGCGAAGCACAATACAAGATTTCAAACGCAAATGCTTTACCTAAGACATCAGCACGTGCATATCTTGCAGCAGATCTTCAAACGGGTGAAATTATAATAGAGCAAAACGATGCACTCGTTGCACCGGTGGCATCGGTGACTAAGCTCATGACAGGTCTCGTGGCACATGAAAAGATGGATATGCAAAAGTATGCAATTGTTTCTAGAGATTCGTACAATACATACGGTGGACAAGGCGGTCTTCTTCTTGGAGAAAAGATACGCGTCCAAGATTTGATGTACCCGCTTCTCATGGAATCAAGTAATGATGCTGCGGAAGTTCTTGCGGATGCATTTGATCAGGGGCATGAAGCATTCATGGTGGAAATGAATAAAAAAGCTGCAGCGCTTGGTATGGTTGATACATACTATGAAGATCCAAGTGGTTTGAATCCTAAGAATGTGTCTACCGTTCGTGACCTCTTGATTCTAGGAAGATATATTCACAAGAATGCCCCAATCTTGTATGACATGACTCGTGTAAAGCAATATGCTATACGGGGGCACACATGGTTGAACAGAAACAGATTTTTAACATATGATTCGTTCCTCGGTGGAAAGAATGGATATATTGATGAATCAAAGAAGACAACTGTGTCTTTGTTTGATATCACTATGGCTAAAGGTGGAAAGCGCCCTGTAGTTATCGTGCTACTCAAGAGTGATGATAGAGAAGGTGATGCTCTTAAGATCATTAATTTCTTGAAGAAGAATGCATACTATAACGTAGTAGCAGAGTAGACAGAAATTAAAAGGTATAATATAATATGTACGTAAGGGTCGTTGACAACGAGACGCGAAACGTCTCTCCTCCAGAGGGGTTGTCAAAGGGCCCATTTTCTATTTCGACTGTTTTGGAGGAGGGAAGTTGGCAGTGAGCCGACACTACGCTTGTCTGCGTAGCGATTAATCCCCCTCCTACTTAACCAGTATGTTTAAAGCAATTGGTTTCGTCATCGGACTCATTGCCATAAGAGTTCTCATGCCTGATGTATTTCATGCATTCGAGAGCTCTTTGGTTTCGTTCTTTAGTCTCACACAAGAAGTGTTTGCGATAGCTCCTAATGCTGTCACACAAACAGGTTCAGTTGGTCTCACCAACTACATACCACCAATGGCACCACTGCCATCAACACTCTCTTCGTACTAGTCACCGAAAGGTGATTTCAAAAAGCCACACTCGATGTGGCTTTTGTGTTTCTAAGTGTGTTGATATATAGTAGCGATGATGAGTGCAATAGAATTTAAAATTGTGAAGAAAATAGGAGAGGAGGCACCGTTTGCACGTGCTGGTATTCTTACTACAAAACATGGTGACATAGAAACACCTGCGTTTGTTGTCGTTGGAACGAAAGCAACAGTCAAAGGAATCACTCCGGAAATGCTTAAAGATACAGGTGCACAGGTAATGCTCTCAAATACATACCACCTGTACCTACAGCCTGGTAATGAAGTTGTCCGGGATGCTGGAGGTTTGCAAGGTTTTTCAAATTGGCATGGTCCGACGATGACTGACTCTGGCGGCTTTCAGGCCTTTTCACTTGGTGCTGCGTTTGGGAAAAACATCACAAAGTTCACCAAAGGTGAATCAGAAATATTGCTGCAAAGTAGAAGAGATGAATCTTCACCACTTAAGCCTGCACAAATTGATGCCAATGGAGTGATGTTTCGATCAGTGATTGATGGTTCTGTTCACTATTTCACACCAGAAAAATCAATTCAAATCCAACATGATCTGGGTGCTGATATCATATTTGCATTTGATGAATGTACATCACCACAAGAGCCATATGCATATCAAGCAGAAGCAATGGACAGAACACATCGTTGGGCAAAACAATCGCTGATGTATCATGTGTTTGATGAACAAGGAAAGATTAAAGAAGCTTCCGAGAGGCAAGCGCTCTTTGGAATCGTACAAGGGGGACGAAGTGAGAAGCTTCGAAAAGAAAGTGCTGAGGTATTAAAGAATATGACCATTACACTTCCCGATGGAAGTACAAAGGGTTTCGACGGGTTTGGTATCGGGGGGTCATTTGCAAAAGAGGACATGACCACGGCGGTTGAATGGGTAAATGGGATATTACCTGAAGACAAGCCTAGACACCTTCTTGGTATTGGAGAAGCGGAGGATTTGTTTGAAGCTGTTGAGAAAGGATGCGATCTTTTTGACTGCGTGATGCCTACAAGAAATGGAAGAACGGGTACACTCCTCACAAAATATGGGAAGATGAATATTTCAAATGCGAAATATGTTAATGATTTCACAAAGATTGAAGACGGTTGTGAATGCTATACATGTAAGAACTACTCAAGAGCATATATCTCACATCTGTTTAGAGCTAAGGAGATGCTTGGTGGAACACTTGCAACAATTCATAACATATATTTCACAGTGCAATTGGTTAAGAACATTAGAGAATCAATACTCAATGATACATTTTTTAAGTTTAAAAAAGAGTTTCTCAGTCTGTATCATAAGGAAGAATAGTATTTGACATTATCTAAGAAGAGGATAACAATGATATCGGATTCGGTATGTTGCCGATCTTTCAACAATTCAACCCTCCTTGTCTATGAACCCGACTTGTGAATCATTCAGTATCCGTGAGTTTTTTCGTGAATGGAACAACACTTTTGGAGCGATTGCAGCATCGCTGGCTTTCATGCTCTTTCTTCCAAAGGAAGATGGTGAGCCCACTCCAATGTTTTTAGTTCTCGTGGTGGCCCGTATCTTTGCGGTACTTGCAACCATCTTCTTTCTTGTCTGGATTTCGTACGTCTTGGTGTTGCTGGCGAATCTTCTGCCCGGTGTTCAATTTGGTCCAACTTGGTGCACTTTACCATGGTGGATTGTGTCAGTGTTCCTTCTGGTAACGCCTGTGGCGATTCACTTTCTGCAGCTGGTACCCGAATATGTTGGGCGCATCTTTTTCAAATGACCCGACCTTTAGCGAAAGACTCGCTTTAGGGCGGGTTTTTCATTTACATCACTTCGTAGTATATTGTGAGGAATGAAAAGCTCTGTGTTTAAAATTAACACTGAATACAAGCCAGCAGGAGATCAACCTAAAGCAATTGAAGGTCTTGTTGAGGGTGTACAGAAGGGCCTCCGACACCAGGTACTTCTCGGTGTTACGGGTTCTGGTAAGACCTACACTGCAGCGAATGTCATTCAGCAAATCGGAAAACCAACGCTTGTAATTGCGCACAACAAAACACTTGCAGCACAGCTTGCACAAGAGTACAAAGAGTTTTTTCCAGAAAATGCTGTCCACTATTTCGTCTCATACTATGACTACTATCAACCAGAAGCATATATCGCCCATTCTGATACATACATTGAGAAGGAAGCACAGATTAATGAAGAGATTGATAGGTTAAGACATGCCTCCACACAAGCACTCCTTACCAGAAAAGATGTCATCATTGTCGCATCTGTGTCTTGCATATATGGTCTTGGATCACCAGAGGAATACAAAAAAGTGAATATGGAAATTAAAAAAGGCGATATGGTAGACAGAGCTGAGCTTATGCGTAAGTTCATTACTATGCATTTCACTCGTACTGCAGGTGATCTTTCCCCGGGGACATTTCGAGCGCTTGGAAATGTCATTGAGGTGATGCCCATAAATGAACGAGTGATATATCGTCTTGGTTTTAAAGCTACACCCAAAGGAAGTGTAATTGATTCAATACTACTCATCAATGAAGTGACTCGTGTCATTGAATCTGAGATAGATGCTTTCTTTTTGTTCCCGGCAAAACATTTCGTAACCCCCGAAGATGAACGAGTTCGAGCAATTGCAGATATTAAACATGAACTTGAAGCACAGCTTAAGAAATTAACTGATGCTGGAAAAATATTAGAAGCTGAGAGATTAAAGAGGAGAACCAACTATGATCTGGCCCTCATTCGAGAAGTTGGATATTGTAATGGTATTGAAAACTACTCAAGGCATTTTTCAGGAAAAGCTCCCGGTGAAGCACCTGATACGTTACTGTCATATTTTCCACACAAGGAAGATGGTACTCCAGACTTTCTAACCATCATCGATGAGTCTCATGTTACAGTTCCACAAATTGGAGCTATGTTCGCAGGAGATGCCTCAAGAAAGAAAAACCTCATTGATTTTGGATTTAGACTTCCTTCTGCTGCAGACAACAGGCCACTTAAATTTGATGAGTTTGAGAAAGCTGTAGGGCAAGTGGTATATACCTCAGCGACACCTGGAAAATATGAGCTGGAAAAGACACAGAAAACTGTTGAACAAATCATTAGACCAACTGGTCTTGTAGATCCAAAACTTACTGTAAAACCAGTCATCGCAGATAAGGGTGGTTCATACCCAGGACAAATATTCGATTTCATAGAGGAGGCTGAGAAAGTTATAAAGGTAGGTCAAAGAGCCATTGCAACCACCCTTACAAAAAAGATGGCAGAGGACTTAACCGAATATCTTAAGGAGAAAAAGATTAAAACTGCATATATACACAGTGATGTGGAGACGCTTGAACGAATTCAAATACTAACAGACTTTAGAAAAGGAAAGTACGACATACTTGTTGGTGTAAACTTGCTTCGAGAAGGACTCGATCTACCAGAGGTGTCACTTATTGGGATTCTGGATGCTGACAAAGAAGGGTTTCTTCGTTCAGAGACATCGCTCATTCAAACAATCGGTCGTGCGGCACGAAATGTGGATGGGCATGTAATTTTGTATGCTGACCAAAGAACAGGTTCGATGGATAGGGCGATCCAGGAAACCGAAAGAAGACGAGCGATTCAGGTTGCATACAATGAAAAGCATGATATTACACCAAAAACTATCATGAAAAAGATTCAAGATATTACCGAACATATCCAATCTGAACACCAAAAGACAGTTTCAAATCTCTTGGTTCTTGATTCTGAAGCATTTAATACAGATCCAAAGAAATTTTTGAAACTAAAATATGATCAGATGAACAAGGCTGTAGAGATTCTTGATTTTGAAACTGCTGCAATACTTCGTGATGAAATACGTGCACTTGAGGGAAGACTTGAAAGATCAGAAAAGATTGCAAAGAAAAAAGAGAAAGAAAAGACGAAGGGAATTAGAGCAAAGAAACAGAGTTTCAGGTAAAGTTAGACTCTAGTTTCTTCAATCTCCACTCACAAAGAGAATTGAAAGCTTCCTGGTTATCCCATTTCCTTTGACTCGATTCGATTTGCATTGCGATGCCTTCTGCGAGCATCTGGATTTGATGATGATTGTCTTCCATTAGTGCGCCAACATATCGCTTAAAGCTTTCTTCAAGAGAATTCAAGCGCTCGTTAAAATCTTTTGTATGCGATTCAAAACGTTTGTCGATTCTCTTGCTTTGAGCTTCAAAACGAGCATCGATGTTCCTGCTCTGAATATCAAACCTTGCATCAATATCCTTGATCAGGACCTTGAACCTTGTATCAATATCTCTGCTCTGAATCTCGAACCGAGTACTAATGTTCTCGCTTTGCGCTCCAAAACGAGCATCGATATCTTTGCTCAGAACCTTAAGCTGCGTATCGAGGTCTTTTATGGTAATTGGTATACTCTTGCTCTTCTTCATGTTCATATTAATTATACTCAACTACATATACTAGGTATAGCGGATGAATATCCCGTAAAGGATATATAAAATGGTACTTTTGTGTGATATCCACATGTGTCCATGAGTCGCTAGAAAACTGTAGCTTTCGATTCCCGTATGATACAATCCTTGGGTATTTAGTAATTAGCTAGAAATGAGATGAGTACACCAAAAAAACAAGTAGTATTAATAGTTCTTGATGGTTGGGGATATCGAGAGGAAATTAAACATAATGCCATTGCTTCAGCGAAGACTCCCAATTTCGATAGGTATTGGAACATGTACCCACACACACTTCTTGAGGCAAGTGGTCTTGCTGTAGGGCTCCCGGAAGGGCAAATGGGAAACAGTGAAGTTGGTCACAGTACCATTGGTGCAGGTAAGCCTCTTGATACAGATTTGGTTCGAATCAAGAAAGCAATCGAAGCGGATGAATTTGTAACAAATCATGCATTTGTAAAACTCTTTGAACATGTGAAGACTCATAACTCTGTACTTCACGTGAAAGGGCTCATTGGAACCGGTGGTGTACATGCTCACAGCGATCATTTGTTTGCGTTTCTACGAGCTGCTAAGAAGAGTGGAATTGAAAAGATTGCCATTCACTTGTTTACAGATGGTCGCGACACCGCTCCACAGAGTTCAGTTGAATTCATTAAAGAACTAGAAACCGTACTTCAGGAGGTTGGTGTTGGTTTCATTGCAACAGCTTCTGGACGATTCTATGCAATGGATCGAGACAACAATTGGGATAGATTGAAGAAAGTTGAAGATGCGCTTTTTGAGTGTAAAGGAAATGTGTGCCATGTAATACCTGAAGCAAAAAAGCCATCGGATTTTGTAAAAGAACTACATCAGCAAGGTATATTAGATGAGCATCTCGAACCAATTGTCTTTGTTGATGAGAATGGTCATTCATATAGAATTTCTGAGAATGATGGAGTCTTCTTCTTTAACTTTAGAGCAGACAGAGCACGAATGATTTCAAAGAGAATCTCTGAACAGGTAAAGACAAAGAATCTTTGTTTTGTAACACTAACTGAATATCAAAAAGATCTTGAGTGTACTGTTGCATTCCCGCAAACACGAGCTGAGACAACACTTGCGAAAGAGATCTCAAACGCAGGTCTTACTCAAGCACATATTGCGGAAACAGAAAAATTCCCTCACGCAACATATTTCCTTAATGGTGGCGTAGAAACTCCATACCCAGGCGAGAAACACATCTTGCTTGATAGTCGAAAAGATGTGGCAACTCATGACCTTGCACCAAAGATGCGAGCAGAAGCTATCGCTGACAAAGCAATTGAAGAGATAGAGGCAGGTACAAACTTCCTCTTCATTAACTTTGCAAATCCAGATATGGTGGGACACACCGCTAATGTTCCAGCAATCATTGAAGCGATTGAGGAAGTGGATGCACAACTTGGAAGAGTAGTTGATGCGGTATTACAAAGAGAACATGCGGCTCTTTTCATCACAGCAGATCACGGAAATGCTGAGGTAAATGTTGATGAAACAACAGGTGAGAAGCACACAGCTCATACGCTAAACTATGTCCCTGCAATTTGGACTGAAGTGGGGAGAGAGTTTGTATGCAAAGAAATTCACACAGAAACCGGAAACGTGTGTGCAGGTGGAACGCTTGCTGATATTGCACCAACGGTACTTAATGAACTCGGGATTACTAAACCAGAAACGATGACTGGTATTAGCTTGCTTAAATAATGGAGAAGAAGAAACTGAAGTATGACACCATCCTCCTGCTTGGCCCACAGGGTTCGGGTAAGACTACACAACTTGGATATTTACTGGAAGTAATAGATGCCTTCTCTGCTTCTGTTGGTCAGATCATTCGAGATACCATTACTGATAGTGAGAAAGAAGAGCACAAGAAAGCATATCAGGATATGGTCTCAGGAAAACTCATTGATGATTCAATTACGCACGGTCTCCTAGTCGAAGCGATGACACTCATGCGAGAAAAAGGTGATACAAAACCACACCTCATCTTCGATGGTTTTCCACGATCAATACACCAAGCTACAACGGTACATGATTTAGCTGAGGTATATCATGGTCGGAAACCTAAAATCGCAGTAGTTCAAATGTCTATGGATTTTGATGCATCAAAGAAACGATGTTTGGACAGAGCGGAGTATAACAAAAATAGTGGAAAGCCTGTCAGAGCCGATGATACACATGATGCAATACATGCGCGACTAGAACTGTATTTCAACAATGCTCCACATGTGTATGGAATATTAGGTGAGGTGGCAGACATACACACCTTTGATGCACATAAATCACGAGAGGAGATTCATAGTGATGTGTTAGCTAAGTTGTTTGAGTAGGGTGGGGTAAATAAAAGGGGCCGACGCAGACTTGTGTGCACTTGGTGCAGTCTGCGCCGGCTTTTCTGCTTTTTAATTGGTGTACTGTACAATTATGTGCCATTTTGATTAATTCGATTGTATGTGTTATATTTTCTGCCTCCAAACGCGACTGTTTGGAATGTTAACCCAGCACACATTAAACCCAGTGACCCTTATGGTTCCTTCAACAACAGACTTTCTGATTCTCGGCGCGCCAGGATCAGGAAAAACAACCCAAGGCCGCTTGCTCGCAGCAAATCTGCGATCAGATCACATGTTCATCGACATGAGTCGCGTATGCAAAGTTGCAGGGAAGTTTCTTCCAGGCTTCGGCAACGCGTTCGCTGAATATTCAGGTAAAGGTGAGCTTGTCCCAGATGAACTCATCTTGCCGAATTTTCGCACTTACATGGAGACGGTTGATCCTGGGGTGCATATCGTAGGCAGTGGCTTGTTCAGAAACCCTAATCAAGTCCACTGGGTCTATGACCATGTCCCATTCTTCCGTGATGGAGGAAGTCCTCTGTCAGTTATTCGAATCAAACTCAGTCCAGATGATGCGGTTCGCCGCTGTCGGAAACGTGCTGAACTAGCAAGAGCTGCTGGTTTGACACCGAGAGCAACCGATTTGGATGATGCACTTAACCGTGGACGTGTGAAAACTTATGATGATTTCGTGGAGCCTGTCATCGAGGCTCTCTGCCGTCGCCATCCAGACATCCGACTCCTTGAAGCTCCTTCACAGGATGACCCGCACGACACGTTCTCCGGAATTCTGAGCGCTGTCGGTGCAAAGCCTGAAGACTGCTACTTGCGGCTCGTTGCTTGATGTGCACGAACCTTGTTGGCCCCCTAGTATCCGAACAGAGAACGGGGGCTTTCGTTTTTATACAAAACATATATACTTCATGGCATATACATAACCAACCCCTAGAGAGCTTCTCGGGGCACTTTTACGTACATGAGCACCACAAAGAAAACAAAAACAGATATGACAGTTGGTGAGCAGATTGTTGTTAAGGGTGCACGAACACACAACCTCAAGAACATCACTGTTGAGATGCCAAGAAACAAGATGGTTGTCATCACCGGCCTCTCTGGTTCAGGCAAGTCATCACTTGCGTTTGACACAATCTTTGCTGAAGGACAAAGAAGATATGTTGAATCTCTTTCTTCATATGCGCGACAGTTTCTTCGACAAATGCAAAAGCCTGATGTTGATGAAATAATTGGACTTTCTCCAGCGATTTCAATTGACCAGAAATCAAGATCAAACAACCCAAGGTCAACTGTTGCAACTATCACAGAAATATATGACTATCTTCGAATTTTGTTTGCTCGAATTGGTAAACCACATTGTTTGATTTGTGACAGAGAAATCAAGAAACTCTCAAAAGAAGAGATTCTCCAAACCATTTTTAATATTGTAGAACAGGTATCACACGATGGTGAAAAAACTGAGAAGAAAGGTAAGAAGGTTATGGGGGTAGAGCTCGATGAGCGAATATTTAAAATCTATGCACCTGTAGTTGTTGGAAGAAAGGGTGAATATTACCAAATGCTCTACGACTTTCTTGGAAAAGGATATGAGGAAGTGCGTGTTGATGGAGAAGTAAAGAAACTTCGACAGCAGATTGTGCTCTCAAAGACCAAGAAGCATGACATTGATCTTCTTGTTGATCAATTCTATTACTCAGAAGTAAAAGACAACTCTGCAAGTTTTAGAGAAAGACTTTCAGAAGCCGTGGAACGGGCACTTCATGAAGCTGATGGCCTAATACGAATTGTGACAAGTGAAAACACAGAACATCTGGTGTCTTCAAAGTTCATGTGCCCACATGACGGATTCTCATTTCCAGAAGTTGAACCAAGACTCTTCTCGTTTAACTCCCCGTACGGAGCATGTCCTGAATGTAATGGTTTGGGAACAAGAGAGTTCTTCATAAAAGACCCATGTCCAGTGTGTAAAGGCGCTCGACTGCGACCTGAATCACTCCATGTATTTCTCAATGGTGTTGTTTCAGATTCAAAGAAAGGTGAGAAGCTCAAGAGAGTAAATATTGTTGAACTTACCGCACTTACGATTAAAGATGCGCTCTCATTCTTTGAAGAGCTACCATTGAATCAAACTGACAAAGAAATTTCTAAAGTGGTCATTAAAGAAATTGTTTCAAGACTCATTTTCATGAATGATGTGGGTATCGACTACCTCTCACTTGATCGAAAAGCAAACACTCTTTCAGGTGGTGAAGCACAGCGAATTAGACTTGCATCACAGCTTGGATCGGGCCTCGTTGGAGCACTCTATGTACTTGATGAACCAACAATTGGCCTACATCAGCGAGACAATGATAGGTTAATCAAGACATTGACACAGCTTCGAGATTTAGGAAACACAGTTGTTGTAGTTGAGCATGACGAAGATACCATCTATGCTTCTGACTATATCGTAGACATTGGCCCAGGAGCTGGTGTACATGGTGGCCATGTGGTTGCACAAGGGTGGCTTGATGATCTCCTTACTGCAAAGAAAAATACAAATGATTCATTAACACTTGCATATCTTCGACAGGAGCGTGTGGTTGAAATCCCAGAGCGAAGAAGAGATGAGAACAAGGGGTTCTTGAAGATCACTGGTGGAAAAGTAAACAATATTGAGAACCTTAATGTTGAGGTACCACTTGGAAGACTTGTAACAGTTACTGGTGTTTCAGGTTCTGGTAAGTCATCATTTGTATATGAAATTCTACACAGAAATCTACTTGCACGATTAGACAGAGATCATAGAAGTGCAAATATATATAACTGTAGTAGCTTCTCAGGTACAGAATATCTCGGACGAACAATCCTCATTGATCAGTCACCAATTGGTAGAACACCAAGGTCAAACCCGGCAACATACACTGGTGCATGGTCACATATTCGAGATATGTTTGCTGAAACAATTGAAGCAAAAGCAAGGGGTTGGGGAGCAAGTAGATTCTCATTTAACGTAAAAGGTGGAAGATGTGAGACGTGTCAGGGAAATGGAATGATTGAAGTTGAAATGCACTTCCTTCCAACGGTGTATGTAACTTGCGATGTTTGTAACGGAAAGAGATTCATGAAAGAAACTCTTGAGGTGAGGTACAAGAAAAAGAATATATATGAAGTATTGAAGATGACCGTTGAAGAAGGGTTAACATTCTTCGAAGACGTACCGGCGATATATGACAGATTGAAAACACTTGAAGAGGTGGGTCTTGGATATCTTGAGCTTGGACAAAGTGCAACTACACTTTCAGGTGGGGAAGCGCAGCGTGTAAAGATTTCCGCAGAGCTCTACCGACCACATGTACAGAAAACAATATATTTACTTGATGAACCTACAATCGGTCTTCATTACGAAGATGTACGAAAGTTGATTGAGATTTTGCAGAGATTGGTACAGAAGGGGAACAGTGTTGTGGTCATTGAGCACAATATGGAAGTAATTAAATGTTCTGACTACCTCATTGATATCGGTCCTGAGGGTGGAATTGGTGGTGGAAGAGTTGTTGCAAAGGGTACACCAGAAGAAGTCGCAAACACCAAAGGAAGTCACACGGGTACATACCTTTCAAAGATATTGAAACAGAGGAGGAACAGGGTGTATTAAAAGTAAACCCAAGAAGCCTTGAGAATACTTCTTTGGTTCAACGAAGCCGAAACGGTCTCTTGAAGGCATTCTTGTGTGCCTCGTCGAGTCGTTTCAACAACTCTTTGGTGTCTGGGGACAATCCCATTACCTTTGGTGGTCTCGGAAGCTTTCTTAGTGCTTCGGATCGTTTGTTTGTGTTCATGATAAGAATACAGGTGTTTCTAGTTAATATTTTAGCAAGCAAAATAATTATTGACCAATCAGCATATAGGTTGTATAGTTGCTTCGGATTGACTAACCCTCTTGTTCTCCTTAACTCAAAACATTGTCAATAAACCTCAAAGGTTTGGAACAGGATACCCCCCTCCAACATCATGGCTAAAGTCAGACTCATCAAACTGGGCACAATGTGCACAGAATCTGCATCAAAACTCTCAGGTGCCCCTACACACTTCAACATTAATGGTTCTGGACACATGAACTATTTGTTTCAGCCAAAACGGTTGAACCCGGAAACACATCTCCCAGTCAATCGAATCCGCCTCGATGAAAGCCGGCTTCAGGGCATCACCAAAGAGAACTACGTCGAGATGGAATTGCCGACAGAGATGATCGGTAAAGAAGTCGAGGATCGCATCTCTGGATACAAAGGAACTGTCGTTTCCCTCACTGTCCACCTTAATGGTTGTGTCCACTATGTGGTGCAGTCTGCGGGCACCACCAAAGATGGTTCGCCGATCGACTCTATTGAGATTGACCCTCGCTCTTGTGTGGACCAACAATCCACGTCGGTGAAGCAACCTGTTTCTCCTGGAGATCCATTCCCGCAGGGGTGAGATGTGATTGTGTTGAGTTTGGCCACTTTCTTCGAAGGTGGCCTTTCTCTTTTATATATATTGATATATTGTATTTGATATGAATATTGATGGATTTAAAAAACTAAATCTTCCTGACACTCCAGGTGTATATTTCTTCAAGAAAGGAAGTGAGATTTTGTATATTGGAAAAGCCACAAGTCTCAAAGATCGTGTTCGTAGCTATTTCTCCGATGACCTCATTAAAACAAGAGGTGTATTGCTTGTAGATATGGTCTCACAAGCTGATGGTATCGATACCACATCAACTGATTCGGTACTCGAAGCTTTCATTCTTGAAACAGAACTCATTAAGAAGCATCAGCCAAGATACAATACCAAAGAGAAGGACAACAAAAGTTTTAACTATGTAGTGTTTACTAAAGAAGAGTTTCCACGAGTGCTTGTGGTGCGTGGTAGGAATCTTCAATTAAGTAACCAATCATCACTCAAACAAAAAGAGCTACTTGGATTTGAATATACCCATGTGTTTGGTCCATATCCATACGGGGCAGAGCTAAGAGAGGCATTAAAGATAATTAGAAGGATATTCCCATACAGAGACAAATGTGAACCGTGTACGATTCCACATACTAGAGTAATGGAGTCAGATGGTTCACGGATCTTTGGAAGTAAGGAAACATGTAAGCCATGTTTTAACAGAACAATTGGTTTGTGTCCTGGTGTATGCACAGGTGAGATTTCTTCAAAAACATACCAGAAAACTATCGCTGAATTAGCCCTATTCTTCAAAGGAGAAAAATTAAAGATTTTAAGTAACCTCGAGAGAGATATGAAGGTTGCTGCAAAGGAATTACGATTTGAAGATGCGGCGTGTATAAAGAAGACGATTCAAGCACTGACACATATTCACGATATTTCACTCATTAAGAAAGAGTCTGAGTTCGGTACCGCAACTCTTGGCGGTGAAGATGTTCGTATTGAAGCGTATGATATTGCACATACTTCAGGAAAAAACATGGTTGGTACCATGGTAGTCATGGAAGCAGGTGAATTCAACAAGAAAGAGTACAAAATTTTTAATATTCAAAGTGTAGACTCATCAAATGATACAGCTGCGCTCAAGGAGGTCCTTATTAGAAGATTTGCGCATAAAGAGTGGGATTTTCCGCAAACGGTTGTCATTGATGGTGGTAAGGCACAGTTGAAGGTGGCAAAAGAGGTTTTGGACATGACTAAGGGAGCTGAATATATTGAACTAGTATCAGTGGTGAAAGATGACAAGCATAACGCCAGAGAGATATTACGCGTAAGGGGTGCACGAGATGGCTCAAAGAACAAAGGGGGGAGAATTCTTGAAGATCTTGCGGTGAAGATCAACGCGGAATGTCACAGGTTTTCAATACAAACACATCGAAAGAAAAGATCAAAATCTATGTTTGGAAAATAAAATTGACCAAACCTGCTTTTTGGTATATAGTATATGAGTCGGCAAAGCGGGCAGGATAGCTTCGACGACACAGGCGCCAGTCTGCAACAACCTCAGGGAAGTTGCGAAAGCCTTACTCGCGGTGAGCGGGGGACCACGCTGGGTTCGTCCTAGCTCGGTTGCAGGCTGGTGTCCTGTGTTCAAACCTGTAGTGTGATAGGTATCACACTCAATCGTTCTTTAGGTGCACGTAGTTTCATGAACGCTACAAGCACCACACTTCGATTCAAGTGACCAAGATGAATCAAGATTCTCCCTTGGGAGATTTTCGCGGAGCGCCTACACTGTACGGCGCTCCTTTTGTTTTCAATTTTTCATATGTAGCGTATAATTTGGATATATGTCACAGATACGTGTAGGAGTTCTTCGTGGAGGAGTATCAAATGAATATGAAATGTCTCTTAAGGTGGGACAGCATATTTTGAATATGCTTAACATGGAACCACTCTCGAAGAAATATAAAGGAGTGGATGTGTTGGTAGATAGGGAGGGTGTATGGCACATCGATGGTATTCCACAAACTCCCGAATTAGCTCTCCGAAAGGTTGATGTGGTATTCAGTGCACTTCGTGGTGAATATGGGGAGGACGGAAAGCTACAACAGCTACTAGAACTTTTTTCAAAACCATTTGTAGGTTCAAAAGGATACAGTGCTGCGATGGCTCAAAACAAAAAAATAGCCAAAGATCATTTTAAACATCACGGAATCAAAACCCCATACTACAAAGAGTTCCATCTTGAACACGCGGAGAATCTAGATCCGCTTGCACATGATTTGTTTCGAACTTTCCCTATGCCCGTCGTGGTGAAACCAAAGGGCCAAGGATCTTCTCTTGGTGTGTCATATGCATCGAATGTGAAAGAACTCATTGAGGCATTGAATCATGCGCGTGGGTTTAGTAATGAGATAATTGTGGAGGAATATCTCACAGGTAAGGAAATCATCTCAGGCTTCATTGATGGTTTTCGTGGATCAGATATGTACCATTTGTTTCCGGTTGAGGTTCAGCCGCATGGTACTACATTGTCACATAACTTGAGTGAGACAGATGCTGATATGGCGACCGTACATACCAAAGTCGACGATCTTTCACCAGCAGAAAAAGAAATTGCTCATGTACTGAATCAGAGCAAACCTAAACACAAGATATTTGACTGGGCTTCAAAATATTCTGGTGCATACCATCACAATGCACCTGCAAACCTTACTCAACATGAAAAGGATGCAATCCTTCATGCGGTGAAGACAATTAAACATGCATTTGGTCTCAGGCACTTTGCAACTGCCGATTTCATTGTACATCCGAAAAGGGGAGTGTATCTTTTGGAAATCAATGCTCACCCACACCTTCATGAACATTCACC
>VEQN01000011.1 GCA_018883165.1 Candidatus Tayloriibacteriota bacterium | reverse complement strand
AAGTACGAGTTTTGTAAAATCATTAGAACAAGGGGCAAAGAATCTCTTGCCGACCGGAGACACCGAAACAATTTCTAATTCACGTACTGAACCGTATACCCCGTTTAATCCACCAAAGGTTGTATCAAATAAAAGGTTACCCGCTGCTACAACGGGTTCAAATTCAGGATCGTCCAGTGATATTCCAAACAATATAATTCCAGATACGCTGGTAATTCCGTCAATCGGAGTGAATACTGTTGTTAGAAATCCAACATCTACAAACGTGGATGATCTCGACCAGGAACTTACAAAAGGAACAGTACGATACCCAGGATCAGGAACAATCGGACATGGCAATATGTTCATATTCGGACACAGTACTGGATACAAAGTGGTAATCAATAAAGCGTACAAGGTATTTAATGAATTAAAGAATTTGACGAAAGGTAATGAAATTCTACTTCAGTCTGGAAGCAAGACATATGTCTATGTAGTAACTTCTGTACAGAAGGTGAACAAAGATACAACGGAAATAATTTTCAATGCTCAGAACAGTATGCTTACTTTAGCTACGTGTGATAGCTTTGGTTCAAAATCTGATAGATACGTAGTGGAAGCGGTATTTAAAGGGGAGAGATAGTTGACAATATAAACATATCCATTGTATAATTTTAGTGCTCGAATGTTTCGAGATTCACAGTACTCAACTAACCCATCCAGCATCCCTATGAAAAACATGTTCCTTGTCCTTACGTTGCTTCTCGCAACGCTTCTGAGTTCCTGCGTCGGTTATGTCGATCAGTACGGTCGTCCTATTCCGCCGCACGTCGCCATGAGAGCAATGCAGTGTGCACCACAAGGTGGTGTGCGCTCCGTTGTTCCTTACCAGCCGTATCAGTGCAACGATGGATACATCCTGCAACGGGGGGTTTCTCCGACCGGAAATGTCTTCTACCGTGACCCTTCAGGTCGTGGGTGGCAAGACCTATCCGATGGAGGACCGAACCGAACAGGTCGTCTCATCTACGTGTATTATTGATCCTCTTGGACATGATGCACTCACAGCCGCTTCCAGAAATGGGGCGGCTGTTTGACATTTGTATATATCTAATGTATTATATTTGCACCTATATTAGGTATTCAGTTCAACACTTACCCAGATCACCACTATGAAGTTCTTTGTCTTAATTGCAAGTTTTCTTGCACTCTTTTCTCCTGTCTTCGGCGAGGATGTCCCTGATGTCTATGCAGAAATCGACAGACAGGTGTCTTTTCTTGAAAAGGTGAATGTTGAGGAGATGTACATCGTAATCAACCTTACCCGTCAAGTTCTGCAGGTTCATAAAGGAGTGGCCTCAGGTGAAAAAACATTGGCATGTGAATTCCCATGTGCCACTGGAACTACAGCCTACGAGCTCATTCCTCAAAGTCGTCAAACTGTCATCTATGAAGCGGGGGAAGGAAAAGAGGGGAATCGACCCTCTCATCAATTCGGAGGCATTATGAAGCACTGCCTCCGTCTCAAGATCAACAACAAGGATGGAAGTGAAGCCTACGTTGCGATACATGCTGGAAATGGGGAATATGTACCACGTATTCCAACATCCCATGGTTGCATCAGGCTTCCAAGAAGAGCCGCACTTGCTCTATTTAACAAAGTCAGAGACGGTGTCAATGGCAGCGTTAAGAAGCAGGTTCCGGTCACATTCACTGGCATAACACCAGTTTTTAAGCTTCAATAGCTGTGCCAAAGTTTGGTACAGCGCGGTAAGCGGGGTCAATTTGACCCCGCTTTTGTATTACTTGACATATTATATAAATAGTTGTATTATTGTATTAGTAAGTTCTTTGAACCGTAGCAGTTGGTTGAATTTTCATGGGATACAAGCACAGGAGTTTAATCCTGTTTCTGTATCCCATGAAAAACAACATCATGCCCAAAATCGGGATTGTGCTTTGCGCAATCATCACCCTTGTTCTCAGCTCCTGCACCACACAGCCTCGCCGTGTTTATGTGCCTGACCAGATGATGGGAGGTTCTCCTCCTCAAAGTCATGTCATGCGTGAATTCACTGGCGACGCCAACGGATCCACTGCTGATGCTCAACGTCGCGAGGCTTTCAAAGGCTACGCGAAGATTGTGAAGACAGAGAAACTGGCGCCTATCCAGGCTGTTCCAGAGAGTCTCCAGTCTGTCATCAGCAATGGCCGCTTCCGTCGCGACAGTGACGGCGTCCTCTCGTATGAGGTGACGAAGGTTGTTGTGTCTGGTGGACTCATCGGATGGTCTGGTTCCTATTTCGGCTTCGAGCCACAATTCGAAAAAGAAATTGGTTTCCATGACCGTATCACCATTTCAGACATGGTCAACGCATGCTACAAGCATCAGCGTTTGCCGTATTCCTCAAAACCTCACTGGGCCAGAATCAGAGAGGGGGTGATGAGCCGTGCTGCACAATCAGGAAGGCCGTTTCGAAGCTGACGGCACCGACAAATCAAGCTTCCTCGCAGGGCGCCCCACAAAGGCGCCCTGTATTTTATGCTATTGACAATAATATACAGATGATATATAATATATTCATCATGAAACATACATACATGACTACATTTAAAAAGATTCTCGCTACAGCTCTCTTTTCTTTTGCTGCTGTTTTAGCTTTTTCTACAATTACAACTAATAATATTGCCTACGCTGGTAGTTCATTTGATTATGATGGTGCTGGTGGATGGGATTACTTCGATTACGGAGGTGGTTCATCATGGGATTACGGAGGTGCAGGTGGATGGGATTACTTTGACTATTCATCTCCTTCATATACATATGGTGGAAGTGACTGGGGTGGTGGATACTCATATGTCCCATCTGCACAGTACGTATACACTCCTGTGGCAACTGGTTTTGGAGGTGGTTGGTCAGGTGGTGGCGCTGGTCTTCAGTATGTATATACTTCAAGCTCTTCAAACAATACGAACACAAATTCGAACACTAATACAATTACAAACACATTCAATCCTGTAAATAATAACGATGCTCGAATCAACCTCATCGTTCTTGGTGGAGGTGGCTCAGGTAACAACAATACTTATCAGTCACTCAGTGGTTCATGTACTATCAATCCTTCAGTTGCATACGTAAACCAGGACGTATCATTCAGTGCTACTGCTTCAGGTGGTAATGGTGGATATACATACTCATGGACAGGCGACAACGGAATCTACAGTTCAAGTCAGTCATTTACTGGACGATTCTCATTTGGAGGTGTAAAGAACGCAACTGTAACTATTCGATCATCTGATGGTCAGACAATTACACGATCATGTTCTGTAAATGTGCAGGATACAAACGTTGTCGGTGGAGCATACTGTGTTGCCAATCCATCTGTTGCTGGTGTAAACCAGAACGTGACTTGGACAGTATTTACTCCAAACAACACTCTTGGATACACATACTATTGGTCAGGTACTGATGGTCTCTCAGGATTTGGTCAGTCAATTAATCGAGTGTACAACACTCCAGGATACAAGACTGCTACTGTGACAGTTACAGGAAATGGTCAGACATTTACAACTAACTGTGCAACAACTATCCAGGGTGGTATCGTAGGTGGTACGTCAAATGTAACAGTGCTTCGAGATCAAACACCTGTTGGTACACCAGTTTCAGGAGTATTCCTAAACCAGGTTCCAGATACAGGTATCTCATTTGGATTGAAAACAACTCTCTTTACAATCGGTCTCTTGCTATGGAGTGCTTTCGGAGCATACGTGCTTAGCCGAAAGACAAAGGTTCAGTCAGTAGAAGGTGGAAATCTTTCAAAGGCAGAACTATTCAAGCGAGCAAACATGTTGAAGAAAGGTATCATCGCATAAGCTGAAGATATAATAAAAACACTGAAGGAGACTTCAGTGTTTTTATTTTGATTTATTTTGTCTGATAGTATCCTGGGGGATTAACACCGTCTTCCTGTGTCGGGGATGATTCTTCGGTTGGTATATCAAGTCTCTTACCATCATCTGGGCCACCAATTATTCTGAAATATCCAGGAGGATTTTCTTTTGGGGTTTCTGATCCTTCAGTCTTTGAGTAGTATCCTGGTGGGTTAGAAACTTCTAGCATTCGTCTAATGATTTGTTTAGCCATCCCAGGTGGAGTAATTCTTACCACAACAATGTGACCATCTTCATCGATTGTATATGCAATCTCTACTTTGTTTGCAGCTGCTATTTCATCTGCATCTTTTGATGGTAAATCAATCTCTACTGGAGTGTGTAGAACTGTGAATCCAAGAGTTGTAATGCCTGGTTTTTTTGGATCGGTACCGATTGTTTCTACATGTGATTCTGTATACAGTATCTGTGATTCGATATCCGAAGAACCTTCCATGTATTCCATCTCAGTAGTGGATTTGCCACTTTCATTACTACTTTCTTTTCCGTCACCAGGAAGGAGACTGAGTGCGCCGATCCCAAGTGCAGCTAAAATTGCTTTTGTACTCCACTTTCTCTTTGAATTATTCTCAGGTGCAGATTCTTTCATGGTTATATGTGTAATGATTTATTCCTGCTGTTTGTAAGTATCATATCAAGGGCTTCGTCCACATTGAAAACACCAATCTTCTCGCTTCTTCCTTCAAGGGTGAGCTGGTTACTTTCCATTTCTTTGTCCCCAATGACTGCAACTACTGGGACTTTCTCAGTCTTTGCGTTTCGTACTCGCTTACCAAAACTATCATTTGAAGAATCTAGATCGACTCTGATTCCTAAAGCTTTAGCTTTTTTGTACACCTCATCAGCAAACTGGAGTTGTCGCTCACCAATTGGAACAATCCGAAGTTGCACTGGTGACATCCAAAGAGGGAATGCACCTGCGAAGTGTTCAATGATGACACTGAGGAATCGTTCAATTGAGCCCATGATCGCTACGTGTAGCATAACGACTGATTCCTTTTCACCTTTCTCGTTAATACAGAAGAGTTCGAATCGACTTGGCTGTACGAAGTCAAGTTGAATAGTTGCAACCTGGTGTTTTCGTCCAAGTGCATCTTTTGCCATGAAGTCAATCTTTGGTCCGTAGAATGCAGCTTCTCCTGGCCCATCTATCCATTCTTTTGTGTGTGATTCAATTACTTCCTTGAGTGTGTTTTCCGCAAGATCCCAGTTCTTTGCCTCACCGAGGTATTTCTCAGGCGTTTCGGGATCTCTTCGTGAGAGCCGTGGCGTTATGTTACTAAATCCGAATGTTGAGTAGAATTCCATGATGATGTTCCATACATGCTCTACTTCTTCATTGATTTGGTTAACTCGGCAAAATACATGTGCATCATCTTGAGTAATACAGAGTATTCGGGAAAGCCCAGAGAGTTCTCCTGATTGTTCGTCTCGGTATACTGCAGTGGTTTCGCAATATCGCTGTGGCATATCACGGTAGCTTCGCATCTCTGAATCAAAGATTTGTGTATGGTGAGGACAATTCATGGGCTTCATCGCATACAAATGGTTCTCTCGAGTTTCAATTTTGAATAGGTCGTCTTTATATTTCTCCCAGTGACCAGATTTCTCATACAAATCCTTCTTGGTGATGTGGGGGATTGAGACTTTTTGGTATCCATATCGCGCTCGAAGCTCCATGACATAGTCATTGAGTGCTTCACGAATACGTGTGCCTTTGGGTGACCAGAGAGGAAGACCTGGTCCTACGAGTTCAGAGAATGTAAAAAGACCGAGCTCTTTTCCAAGCTTTTTATGATCCCTTTTCTTCGCCTCTTCAAGCATATATTCATATTCCTGCAATTCTTCTTTTGTATTGAATGCAAGACCGTATACTCGTGTAAGCATCTTGTTTTTCTCATCCCCCCTCCAGTATGCACCAGCAATTCTTGCGAGCTTAAATGAGTTCTCATCAATCTGTGATACATCATCAATGTGTCCACCTCGACATAGGTCTGTGAATGGATATGGACTTCCATCACCTGATACATACAAGGTTATCTCTTCTCCCTTGGCGATGATTTCTTCAATTAATTCCAGTTTGTATGGATTGTTTTGAAACAAAGCTTTTGCTTCATCTCCTGATACTTTTTTACATACAAAGCCTTTTTCTTCTGACTTTGATGCAGCCTTCTTCCATTCACGGAGAATCTCTTTCATTCGTTTGTTCAGTGATTCAAGATCTTTCTCTGTAAGTGGTGTAGTGAAGTCCATGTCATAGTAGAAACCGTTTTCAACAGCAGGACCAATCGTAACCAACGTATCAGGGTAGAGACTTAGCGTCGCCGTCGCCAACAGGTGTGCTAGCGAGTGTCTGATATGTTCTATATTCGATGGGTGTGACCCTTCGTGGTTATGATTATCGTTTTTCATGCGTAGATAATATCAGAGAATACTAGGTAAATAAAGCACTATTTAAGCGGTAGGATATTCTCAAGCATTAAGCTCGCTACGCCATTTCGACTCGATGTTCTACCACGGATAATGACACAGGTGTCCACTTTGATCTTTTCTTTGAATCGATCATACATTTTTGGGAATACAACGACTTCAATAGAACCAGTTTTGTCTGTTACTTTAAGAAACATCATACGTACAGATGCATCTTTTTTTGTGGTAATTTCTTTTACCTCCTCGATAATGCCGAGGATATTTGCCATACGCTCTTTTGGTCTGCTTTCTTCTAGTTGCTTCCGTAACTCTTCTTTACTGAATCTTTTCTTCGGAGCATTTTTTGCTTTCTCTTCAATCTCAGCCTTCATTTCTTCGATTGTTTTTGAAGGTAAGCCATTTTGAATATTACGTTCATTGATCATTCGAAGGCGATTCTCTTCTTCGTGTGCTTTTTTCATTTGTCGAAGTTCAAATTCTTCAACATCTCGTGCAACTACTTTGTGTATCTTTCCGATTGGAACATATTCTTTTGCTTTCTCATCGAATTGATCTAGTGGGTGACCAGAAATATACAACCCAAGAAGCTCTTTTTCCCAGAGAAGTTTCTCTGACTGTTTTGCTTTCTCGGCATCCTTAAGTTTTAGGTGCTGAACCGCATCAATTCCACCAAGTGCACCAAAAAGTGAATCTTGGTTGTCTGGTAGGCGAGTACGCTCTCTGTTGTAGTCGAGCATATCTTGAATGTTAGCAAGCATTACGCCTCGGTCACCATATTCATCCATGGCACCTGATTTAATGAGGGATTCAAGTGATTTTTTGTTTAGGTTTCGGTCTTTTACTCTGTTGAGGAAATCTTCAAGATTCTTAAACTTTCCATTCTGCTTTCTTTCTTTAATGATTGCAGCACCAATGCCTTCACCAAAGTTTTTAATACTGAAGAGTCCAAAGCGAATTGTTTTTTCAGCAACTACACCGAAGTTTCCGAAACTTTCGTTCACGTTTGGTGGTAGTACTTTAATACCCATTCGTTCACATTCATGAACTGAAATGGCAACCTTGTCCACATCTCCAGCTTCATGTGTCAGTACTGCACTCATGTATTCAGCTGGCCAGTTTGCTTTAAGGTATGCAGTGATGTACGCAACACGTCCATATGACACCGAGTGTGCTTTGTTGAAACCGTATGAGGCGAATGGCTCAATCTTTGTCCATACCTCTTCTGCACGTGATTTTTCCCATCCACTGTGTTCCATACACCCCTTTATGAACTTGTCTCTCTGGAGTGCCATTTCTTCAGGAATCTTTTTACCTACCGCCTTTCGGAATTTGTCTACTTCACCCCAACTATATCCCGCAAGTTTGTGCGCCATCATCAAGAGGTCATCTTGGTATACAAGTACTCCGAATGTTTTCTTTAGGATTTCATATACCGCAGGGTCCATGTCTGGGATCTTTGTTGGGTCTTGTTTTCGTTCGATGTAGTCAGGAATGAACTGTAGTGGTCCGGGTCGATACAGTGCAACCATCGCATTAATGTCGTGAATTGATGTTGGTTTAAGTTCCATCAAGAACCGAGTCATTCCGTCACCGTTTAACTGAAAGAGGTCTTCAGTTTCACCACGTTTCAACATCTCAAATGTTTTTGCATCATCAAGTGGTATGGTATCCAAATCAATTTTCAATCCTGTGTCTCTATTTCTTGCTTCGGCAATTTCGATGGCATCAGCGATGATTGAAAGGTTTTTGAGACCAAGAAAGTCAAACTTCAAAAGACCTGCATCTTCGATTGAATACATGTCATATTGTGTGATGATTTTGTTTTCACCCTTTGGATCAAATTGGAGTGGGGTATAGTCAGTGATTTCTGTTGGAGAAATTACTACACCTGCGGCATGAATTCCCATGTGTCTTGCACAACCTTCAATCTTCTCTGCCATGTCGATGATTTTCTTTACATCAGCATTTGAGTTGTATAGCTCCTTGAGTTCTGGAACTGTTGAAAGAGCAAGCTCAATGGTCATTGGGAAGCCTTGTTTACCCATTGGTATGAGTTTAGCTATTTGGTCACCAAGAGAATGGTGATATCCCAAAGCACGAGTTACATCACGAACTGATCCTCGTGCGGCCATGGTACCAAAGGTTCCAATCTGTGCCACTTTGTCATTTCCATATTTACGCCTTGCGTATGCTACCATTTCATCTCTTCGGTTATCCGCATAGTCCATATCGATATCAGGCGCTGATGGTCGGTCAGGGTTTAGAAATCGTTCAAATGGAATCTCGTACTCGAGTGGATCGATGTTTGTGATACCGGAAAGGTAAGTAACCATAGATCCAGATACAGACCCTCGAATATTCGAGAGGATGTTGTTTTCACGAGCGTACTTCAAGAGGTCTGCTACCACAAGGAAGTATGGTGCATATCCTTTTGTTTTGATTACACTTAACTCGTATTCAACTCGTTTTACTACTTCTTCAGATTTTTCAACTTTTCTTCGCTCAAACCCAGCGTATACAATTTTCTTTAAATGGTCATCGTACGGTGTTGGCGAATCTTTAAACTCTTCGTCTACATCAATCTTTGGGAATACCCATTTACCAAGTACGATTTCAAGCGTGCACCTATCCGCAATTATTCCCGTGTTCTCACATGCCCCTTTGTATTCTTTGAGCATCTCGTACATCTCATCAGCACTCTTAAACGAGAAGTCACCCTCATCATCTTCAACGGGTCCACTACCAATCTTTTGTACTGAAAGGAGAGTGGTACGTGCTTTCTTGTCATCAGGGGTAAGGTAGAAAATATTGTGAGCTCCGACGAGTGGAACACCAGTCTCTTCTGCAACTGTTGCCATTCTGTCCATGGTCATCTTATGCTCCTCAAGATCATCATGTCGTGTTACTTCAACAAATACATTACTTTCGTTCGGATCTGTTGAACCACCAAATACGGATTTGTAATATTCAACAACCTTCTTCGCTTCATCTATGTTTCCTGTACGAGCATGCGCTGCAGCTTCACCACCAAATGATGGCAGGATGGCGATGAGTCCATCTTTGTATTTCTCAATGAGCTCTTTATCGATTCTTGGTTTGTAGTAGAAGCCTTCGAAGTTTGATAGTGTTACCAACTTTTTCAAGTTCTCATATCCAACTTGATCTTTTGCAATGAGGACCAGTTTTTTGCTTCTATGATCGATTCTTGGTTCTTTGTCATGTCTGGTTCTTGTTGCTACGAAAAAATCTACACCAATAATTGGTTTGATTCCGATCTTCGGGTTAGTACATTCTTTAGTAAATTCAATAGCACCATAGAGGTTTCCGTTGTCAGTGATGGCAAGTGCATCCATCCCATATTCTTTTGCTTTCTTAACCATGTCTGGCACTTTGGGTAATGCTTGAAGGAGACTGTAGTGGGTATGTGTATGAAGATGAACGAATCGTTTAGACATGTGGTTTGAATCCTAGAGTGCCAAGGCCCAGCCTTGCTCTCGGGATTTAAAAAATTAAATGTTGTATGCTACTAGTATATTCCAATATGGTAAAACAAAGAAGGAAAACAAAACGAGAAATTGAAATACCAAAACATGCAAGTCGTGGACGAAAAACAGCGTATGTTTTAGGGGTAGATGAGGTGGGGAGAGGTCCTTTAGCTGGCCCTGTTACTGTGTGTGTTTCAAAGATTTCCACAGGTACAGTTTCGGTGCTAAAGAAAGAATTAAGGAATATGGCAGGTAAACCATATCCTGTAGGTAAGGATTCAAAGAAGATGACCGAAAAAGAACGTGAGTTTTGGTTTTCGTATTTAAAAAAAGCACAAAAGAAAAAACTTGTTGAATTCAATATTGCATCAAAGAGTGCGAAACACATTGATACACTTGGGATATCAGTATGTATCAGAAGATTGGTTAATTCTTTGGTATCAAAATCAATGAACGGAGTTGATTCTGAAGATGTGATACTTCTGGCAGACAGAGGATTAAAAGCAGATCTTTCAATTAAGCAGCAAGATATTGTAAAAGGTGATGAAAAAGAGTTTGTTATTTCCATTGCCTCTGTGTATGCAAAAGTGACAAGGGATATGTATATGAAAAAAATTTCAAAGAAAAAAGAATACACGGTCTATGGTTTTGAGCTACACAAAGGATATGGGACAAAGAAACACAGAGATGTGATTGGTAGGATCGGTTTAGGTCAAGAACACAGGAGGAGTTTCTGCAAACGCTTTACAGATGTGTAGTCAGGTGTATTATCTTCTACAGGTACACAACTAGCTTGTGTAAAAACTCATCAACTCAACCCATCGTCCTTTAATAAGGTATGAAACAAAATATTGCAGAAGAATGTCCGGATCAACCAATCATTACCGGTCGAGCTGGTCGCCATATGACAAAAGCTTACAGGAGGATTTGGTTCAAGATTCATACGAAACTCTTTCGTCAAGGTTCTGGCCGGAATCCTATTCGGCGCCTGAATCCTGGGTCATCGATGCCAGATCGTCCGGATCGGAGCTATGTTTACAGGTGTAAAGTAAATCCAACTTCATCGCATGTAGCTCGTCGGCGAAGCCTGTGAGTACAGCAAATCGATTTATACACCCCACGAAGGTCACACCTTCTTGGGGTGGCTTTTTTGTGATGTTAAGTTGAAAATATATTTCTAAATATGTACCATGTAGTTAAAGTTGGTATTTGAAAAGTTAGGGTACATAACAACATACAAATAGAAGGAGTGTTAGCCATGAACAATAGTCAAAAAGGTAGTCTTGGTGCTGGTGATGCACCTGTGTTATCAGCGTATGCTGCAAAAAGAAAGAGAAGGATTAGGGAAGGAGTTGAAATCTCAAGTCAGAAGCCAGGGACTGATTTCGATCCTTTTTCACGGGTCGTACACCATCTCGAGTATTATCTGTTTTTCAGGATACATAAAGATGATGGTCCGCAGATTCTTTGCATCAATCAGGGCGCTGGTGAGGAAGCTGGAAATTTTGATTTACCGTTTTGGAAGAACAAAACGACAGGATTTTCAGATTCCATGAGAAGAGTGAGTCGTGCGCTTCAGCTGCTTCAATTGGTCACCTCTGTTCCTGGAACACGGGTACATCCTGAATTTACGCTTCTTCAAAGCGGTGAACTGGACATGGGAAGGACCTCAGTTGCAGAAAGTGATCATGTGTGTGGGTATAACATTGGATCTACAAAGCTTTGCTATGAAGATCCGGTTGACCCTCTAGGATGGTCCTGGAGTGTTGAGTTGTTTAAGAAATCGTGCACCATGCGATGGCTTGAAGTACGCAAGATCCAAAGTTGGACACTTTTGCCTACTTCGCGGTATGTCCTTGAACACCTGTGTGATCCGCTCTATCAATTGTTTGGAAGGTATGAGTCATCTCGAGGATTCCTCGGGCACATCGAAGGGTTGTACCAACGAATTCGAGTATGACCCATATTCTGACCGCACCATGATGAGGCCGTCCTCTTCTGAGTGCGGTCTTTTCATTTGCCAGAAAGGAAAAAATAAGTATACTTTGTGCCTATGGTAAACCATATGCGACATACCCGAGGTCATACTCGGAACCGACGAAGTCACCACGCTCTTAAAGCTGCTGGTACTATTCTTTGTGCAGACTGTGGTCAGCCAAAGCGAAAGCATATCGCGTGCGCATCTTGTGGTAAATACAAGGGACGAGACGTTCTTGCTAAGCAGGCTAAAGCAGACAAAATGGAGGCTCAAAAAGCTCCTAAAGCCAAGAAAGCTTCAAAGAAGTAATTTCGGTAACAATATTTAGTTTACACAAACCTGTGTGCACATCTTGCATACGGGCTTGTGCTTTTTATGGAATTAGTCTAGAATGTATGTAATACGTTCATTCATATGGCAAACAGGCACCTATCCAGATCTATAGTATTGCAATCTCTCTTTGAGTGGGATTTCAGAGGCTGTGTTGATTCTGTGATGGAAGAAGTGTTGCATAGGAATGCAGAAGAGTTCGCTCCTGGTATGGGCGACTTTTCTTTTATAAAAAATCTAGCAGATGGTGTATTAAAAAAGCGACCAGATATTGATACAATCATTGAGAAAGCTGCACCTGAGTGGCCGATTCCAAAGATTGCGATGGTTGATAGAAATGTACTTCGAATTGGTCTCTACGAGCTCATCTTTGGTGATAGAAAAGAAGTACCTGCAAAAGTTGCAATCAACGAAGCGATTGAACTTGCAAAATCTTTTGGAGGTGAGACCTCTGGTAAATTTGTAAACGGAGTACTTGGAGCTGTGTATAAAGAAATGGGGGAACCTGGTAAAGAAGAGGTATCACAAAAAAAGATTAAAGAGAAAAAGAAAGAGGTTCCATACGAAGAAATGCCAATTCAAAAACTAGGAGGCGCAGTAGTATATGCAATACATGATAGCGCAATATATCTCGCGCTCGTACATGATGTGTTCGGACACTGGACACTCTCAAAAGGAAAACTAGAAGCTGGTGAGGAGGTGGAGGAGGGGACAATTCGAGAAATTAAAGAAGAAATGGGTCTTGATATCACAATTCTTGATCAGTTGGCACAGAATGAATACATTGCTTCACACCCTGAGGAGGGTAAGATTCGAAAGCAGGTAACATATTATCTTGCTAAATCTGAGTACACACCAATTACACTTGGAACCAGTGGAGGGCTCAATGATGCAAAGTGGTTTAACGCAAAGGATATCCTCACTTTGAATTTTTATAACGACATATTGCCCATAATTACAAAAGCTATCCAGATTTTACTAAAGAAGGAAAATGTGGTAGTGTGAGTTCACATGGATTTTTCAGTATTCGAACAAAGCATTAATTTGGTGTTCAAGAATAAGGACTTGCTGAAGCAAGCCTTTATACACCGTTCATATCTGAACGAAAATCGGACCCTTAAACTTGAACATAATGAACGTCTTGAGTTCTTAGGAGACGCTGTTTTGGAATTGGTAATTACCGACTATTTGTTCAATAAATACCCAACTAAACCAGAAGGTGATTTGACTGCATATCGTTCATCTTTGGTAAACTCAAATACTCTTTCAGCTGCCGCTGAAAAAATTGGAATTAACTCATTCCTCCTGCTCTCGAAGGGTGAGGCAAAAGACACAGGTCGTGCGCGACAATACATCCTTGCAAACACATTTGAGGCGGTTGTGGGAGCAATATATCTAGATCAAGGATATGCTGCAGCAGCGGAATTCATCAAAGCACAACTTTTTGAATTGATTGATGATATCGTAAAAAACCAAAAATTCATTGATGCAAAAAGTAGATTCCAAGAAGTTGCACAAGAGCGAGTAGGGGTTACTCCAATGTACAAACTCATAAAAGAAACAGGTCCAGACCACAACAAAATCTTTACAGTCGCAGTATTTCTTCGAGACGAACAGGTTGTAACAGGTGAGGGTAAGTCAAAACAAGAAGCAGAACAATCTGCAGCTGAAAAAGCATTGGAGCTTAAGAAGTGGAACGTACAGGTGACTGAATAGTTTGACTTCCATATATGCATGTATATACATATGTATATACATGAAAAAAATACAGACAAAAATATCTAAATGGGGCAACGGATATGGTATACGAATACCCGTTCATATGATTGGCGTGCTCTCTCTTTCAAATGGTTCATCTGTATACCTGGTGACAGAAGCAAAAAAGCCTGCTATTAAAATGACCATAGATTTCGGTCCAGAAATTGGCATTAAAAAGTCGAGTGCACAGATTACAACTCGTTACACAAAAGAAAGTTTGGTTGGTAAGCAAGTGGTGTGTGTAGTTAACTTCAAACCAAGACAAATTGGTCCATTTATGTCTGAATGCCTCACAACTGGATTTGAAGACGCTGAGGGTGGAATTGTATTAATTGCACCCGATATGAAGGTACCAAATGGCGCTAAATTGCTGTAATATATATCTATGATACATATTCGCGAAGGATACAAACCAGAGAGTACACCAGATCCTGAAACTCTTTTCAGGGAGTTGCATAGAAACAATGCAGATATCTTGGACAGGATATGTAAGGCTGATGCTAATCAAACATATGAGAAGATGGAGGTGGTGATAAGACAATTGAGAAACACACTCATCACTACATACGGGGTTAATATGGGGGAGTTTGAAGGTGAGTTTGATAGAGAAATTCCAGGCATCGGAACCCTGCATGTGAAGTTCTACTCCATGGGATTTATGGATCTGACATTGAAGCCAGCTTCTCACTAGGGTTTTTATTTATTTTTTGATAAAATACTTGGGTACATATGTCGTTTACGTCTAGACTTAAATCCCTTGAGATTAACGGTTTTAAATCTTTTGCAAAAAAGGGTGGTCTTGTTTTCAATTCTCCAATTACAGCCATTGTTGGTCCTAACGGATCAGGTAAATCTAATGTTGCTGAATCATTCAGGTTCGTACTCGGTGAACAATCAATTAAATCCATGCGAGGTAAGAAAGGTGAAGACCTCATCTTTAACGGTGGTAAAGATAGTGCAAGAGCAAATCGCGCATCAGTAAAAGTTGTGTTTGATAATACAAACAGAATGTTTAATGTTGATTTTGATGAGGTTTCGATTGAGCGTATTGTGCACCGAGATGGTGTAAATGAATACTATATAAACGGAACGTCGGTACGACTTAAGGACGTTGCAGAACTTCTTGCATACGCAAATATTGGTTCTTCAGGACACCACATCATTTCACAGGGTGAAGCTGACAGGTTATTGTCATCACAACCAAGAGAAAGAAGGGAGATGATTGAAGACGCACTTGGTCTTAAGGTGTATCAATACCGAAAAGAAGAGAGTGAAAAGAAGCTTCAGAAAACTGAAAACCACATTAAAGAAATTGAATCTCTCCGAAGAGAGCTTGCTCCGCATATTAAGTTCCTACGTAAACAAGTTGAAAAGATTGAAAAATCAGTAGCACTTAGGTCTGAGCTGGTTGGTTTGTATAAAGAATATTTTGGTAGAGAACATGCATATATTCAAGCGGAGAAGGCGAAAATTCATGAAGATAAAAAAGGTCCTGAAGCAGAGCTGAAGGTTCTTCAAGAAGAATTGAATCATCATAAGGAGATTCTAGATGCACTCAAGGCAAACCTTGGACAAAGTAGTCAGATGTCAGAGCTTCTAAAACTTGAGGCTTCAATGAGAGATACGAGACAGAAGAAAGATTCATGTATGCGAGAACTTGGACGGCTTGAAGGTGAGGTTTCATACTTAAAACGGACCATTGAAAGGAAGCTTAAAGAATCTTCTGAAACCAGTACAAAGCAGGTATATTTACGTGATGTTGAAGTTGTAACCAGAGAAGTTGAAGGAAAAGTACGACTTGCAACTGAAGTAGTTGATGGATCTGGATCGCACCAAGATGTACCTCTTGAGGACAGACTCTCTGAAGTTAAACACATTTTGTCTGAGATTACAGAATCAGTCACTTCGTTTGTGAATCACCACAAAGAGCAGAGTCCTGATATTAATAAAGAAACAAAGCATGAGGAAGAAGAAATCGCTCGAATAACTCATGAAATGAAGTCTCTTGAGGAAAAGCTTAAATTGTATGGAGAAGAAGAAGCGCACCAGTCTACACAATACACAAATATTAAAGCAGAAATTGATAAAGAGAGAGATAAAAATGTAGAAAGTGAGAAAGCAGTTCTTCGAATCATGTCGAAACAGAATGAGGTTCATTCCGTCCTTGAACATATCAAAAACAAAGAAGAAAGACTTCGATCTGAAGAATCTGATTTCAAGCGAGAGCTCGAAGAAGCACATATCATTGTAGGTAGAGATGCGGTTGCGTATGAACATACAAATACTGCTCATGTCACCGAAGAGAGGGGTGTTCAACTTGAACGAAAGCGAACTATTGAAAAAACAAAGATTAGACTTGAAGAAATGGGTGGAGCCGGGGGTGATGATGTTATGCGAGAATTCAAAGAAACAGAAGAGAGAGACTTGTTCTTGGCAAAAGAATTAGAAGATTTGATGACCTCATCAGAGTCTCTCAAAGCGCTCATCGCAGATCTAAATCAAAGACTTGATGCGTTGTTTAAGGAAGGTATACAGAAGATTAATAAAGAGTTCGGTAACTTCTTTAGACTGATGTTTGGTGGTGGAGAAGCTGAACTTAAGGTAGTTAAAGAAGAGAAGAAGCGAAGAAAGAAGACTGGTGATGAACTTGAGGATGGTGGAGATCTCTCAGTTGCTGTTTCGGCTCTTGAAGGTGAGGATGATGAGCCAGTGGAAGAAGGTATTGATATCCACGTATCTTTGCCACACAAGCGAATTAAAGGCCTTACAATGCTTTCTGGTGGAGAAAGAGCACTGACATCAATTGCGCTCCTCTTTGCTATGTCACAGGTGAATCCACCTCCGTTTGTCATCCTTGATGAAACAGATGCAGCTCTCGATGAAGCCAACTCCCGAAAGTATGGAGACATGATTGAAGCTCTTTCAAAGCATTCACAACTTATCCTAATCACACATAATAGGGAAACTATGTCACGAGCCGGTGTGATTTATGGCGTTACTATGGGTGGAGAAGGATATTCAAAGCTTCTCTCAATTGCATTTGAAGATGCGCTTGCGGTTGCGAAATAATGTAAATTATTTCTTCTCCACAATTTGATAATCAAGCATCTTTGTTTCAAGATCTGCATTAATGAGTTTTACTGTAAGTGTGTCGCCGATGTTGTACTCGGTTTTTGTATTCTGTCCAATCACCTTGTAATTTTTCTGGTCAACGGTATAGAAATCATCAGGCTTAAGATCTTTTAATCGGATGAGTCCCTCGGCTTTAGCTTCAGGTTCTTCAACATATACACCCCATTCAGCGATTCCTGAAACTGTAACATCAAATGTTTGACCAATTTTTGCCTGCATATATTCAACTTGCTTGTATTTGATTGATGCTCGCTCTGCATCAGCTGCTTCTACTTCTCTTCTACTTGAATCAAGGCAGATCTTCTCGAGTGTAATTGCCATCTCATGTGGAACAGTTTTTCCTTCAAGGAGTAGGGCAAGGATACGGTGTACTAAGAGGTCAGGGTATCGTCTGATTGGTGAGGTGAATTGGGTGTAGTAGTCAAAAGCAAGACCGAAGTGGCCAGCGTTTGCAGTTGAATATGTAGCTTTCGCCATTGATCGTAGTGTTGCAATCTTGATGACCGTCTCGGCTGGTGACCCTTCAACTTCTTTGAGAAGTTTCTGCACATCTTTTGGTGAAATATGTTTTGTTGGGTGGAAATCATACCCAAGCGCTCGTACGAAAATTCCCAAATCTTGTAACCGATCCTGGTCTGGAGAATTATGAATTCGATATACTCCGAATTTCTCTGTTCGAGCTTCTTTGTTTTTCTTGTGTACAAACTCAGCAACCTCTCGGTTCGCAAGAAGCATATATTCCTCTACAAGTCTATGAGCATCCAATCTTTCTTTTTTGTACACCGCAATCGGTCTTCCAGCCTCATCGAGCTTGAATTTAATTTCAGTTGTTTCAAAATCAATTGATCCCTTAACCTGTCTTTCTTTAAGCATGTTTTTGGCGATCCTGTTCATTTCTGAAAGCTCTGCTGCATATGGAGCTTTGTGCCATGAATTGATATCTGATGCGTCTACCGTGAGTTCTCCCGAGGAAACTTTGGTAAGAACCTCTTGTGCCTCTTCGTATGTAAATCGTTTGTCTGAGTGGATGATTGTCCTTCCAAACCATCGATCTAGTATGTTTCCATCTTTGTCGGTTACAAATATGGTTGAGAATGCATACCTGTCTTCGTGTGGGTTCAAACTACACATGCCATTTGAAAGTACGGAAGGGAGCATGGGTATCGTTCGGTCAACAAGGTACACCGAAAAAGCCCTTCGTCTTGCTTCTAGGTCGAGCTCAGTTCCGGTCCGAACATAGTGTGCAACATCGGCGATGTGTACTCCAATTTCATAGTACGCAGTTGGAAGTTCTTCACCACTGTAGCTTTTTGTCTCATTTGAGTATGCTCTTTTCTCGCTGTCTTCTAGTCGTCTGATTGAAAGTGCGTCATCAAAGTCTTTAGCATCAAACGGGTCGATGGTTGCAGTAAATACACCACGCATGTCTCTTCGCTTTGAAAGCTCGGAATCAGGGATGTTGAGTGAACTGTATTCCTTTGCGGCCTCTTCAGCTTCTTTTATGACACTAGGGGAGAATGTTGTATCGAATCCTCTTTCAAGAACAATCGATTCCATTTCCGCATTATTCTCACCTTTCTTACCAATTATGCCAACAAGTTTTCCACGAGGGGTTCTACCCATCTTTGGTGTCCAATCTACGATTTCTGCGATTGCTTTGAATCCAGGTTTTGCCTCATCATCAAGTATCTCAATTGCAATATTTGCTCTTTTGTCATCCGGAAGAAGCAAGTATACCGGCTTACCATTAGCTTCTTTTTTCACATCTTCAGGTGCCTCTGTATCTTCCACAAGGGAACCTACAAACTTCGTTTTCTTTCTCTCGAGTATCTTTACAACCTTACCGAATGTCTGACCTTTGAAACCCGTGTAGAGTTCCACTTGTACAGTGTCGCCAGGAAGGGAAAGACCAGTATTCTCAGGCTCAACTTGTATATCATCTTCTCGACCTTCAATATTAACGAATCCTTTACCTTTGGCATTTAGGGATATGACCCCTATGAGTGAATTTTCCATGGGTATATGCTATCAAAAAAAGGCCTTAAAATCCATGTTTTTGGGCTAAAAATGGGGTTTGACGTCCTGTATATTATTTGGTAACATCTACCCACATATGTTAATGATACGACTACAGAGAGTTGGACGAAAGAATCAGCCATCATTCCGGCTTGTTCTTACTGATTCAAAGAACTCAACAAAAAGCGGTAAATTCCTTGAAATTCTCGGATCACACAATTTCCGAAAAGAAGGAAGTACAATTATCAATGCAGACAGAATCAAGCACTGGATTTCAAAAGGTGCTCAGGTTTCAGATACAGCAAACAACTTGCTTGTATCAGAGAAGGTACTTACTGGTAAGAAAGTAAACGTTCTTCCAAAGAAGAGTGTTCCAAAGAAAGAAGAAGTAGCTGCGTAAGCTCGTATCACATCTCTTTTTAAGCAAAAGCCCTGGAATCCCAGGGCTTTTGTGTTATATAGACCTAATCTTTAGTTTAGTCTGTCTATCTTTATCTACTCTAGGGAGTTTTATGGTAAGTACACCCTGGCTCTCATTTGCTTCAGCATGCTCGATATCTACTTCGTGTGGAAGTTTGATTGTTCTCGAGAATGAACCCCAATATAGTTCTTGAACCACATAGTCTTGTTCTGGGATTATCCGATCTTCCTTTCTTGTGCCACGAATTGTAATTGAGTCACGAGAGATGGAGATATCCATATCTTCCTTTCTTACACCTGGAATCATTGCTCTGACAATGATGTCATCAGATGTTTGGTATACATCAACTGAGAGCTCTCCGTCACCAGCTTGTTCCTCCATCCATGTAGAACTTGATGGTGAGATTGTTCTTCGGAGTGGGGAGGCGGTAGTCTCTTCTTCCTCTTCCTCGTGTACTACATCTTCTTCATCGAGGTTTACACTACCTGTTAATCTTTCAAAAAAGGATCTTTTTTTCATATGTGTCTAAAAGTTATGCTCATATTATGGCATATATTTTATATCCATGCAGTCTCTTGGGGTGTATAACTAAAACTCTTTAATCTTCTTCACTTTCTCAAGTGCCAAGATGAGAATGATGAGTGTTAACCATACATATGAGAAGGCAACAAAAATCATTTCTTTGTTTGTCTCAGATACCAGGATTATCAGTAAATTAAAGATGGTATGTACTACTGTTGCTGCAATGATACCACCCCAAATTGAGACCCTCTGAAGCCAAACTGGTTTGAAATATGTAAAAGCGATACACAATGAGAGTACACCGGATGAAGCAACATGGAGGAGATTTGCACCCATGAATCTTAAGTTTCCTGTGATGATTGTAGTTACAGTTTCACCTTGAAGAAGTGGCCCGATTAAGAAAAGGGTATTTTCCATCGCTGAGAAACCAAGTGCTGCGGTCATGAGATATACAAACGCGTCGATTGGTTCATCGAATATGGTGTATTTGAGGCGTAGTGCAATTATCCACGCTGCGAGGTATTTAACCACTTCTTCAAACAGAGCCCAAATGAAAAAAGTGTTCCAACCAGGTGTCTCTTCGCCAATGAATCTTGCCGCTAGTCTTTGAAAAGGATATACCAAAAAGACAGTAGCCATACCTACAATGAAAGTTAACCAGATTGTTTGTTTTGGTTCATGGTGGTCATGGTTCTCATGCATCCAAAACCAGAGCCAGATCAGTGCAGGGAGAAGTCCACCAATTGTTGCATACAAGAATACTTCAATAGCAAAGATTGGTGACTGAGTAAAAGCCTCTGTGACATTCGCAACAAGTGTGTGTATGTAATATGAGATGCTCGAAAGAAAATCCATTACAACTCCTAGTATATCATGACACTAGTTTTGCACTGGCCAAGATGTGGCCATGAGTAGTGTGAGGGGGTTAATATCTTCTGTTTTTTCAGTGAGACCTTTGCCAGTATTTAGGATTGACCAGAGTTCCTCGGTTACATGTGGCATGATCGGGTGAATCATAACGATGAGTTTCCGTAATGTATCAAGCAGAAACTGTGCTCGTGATTCTTTCTCTTCTGTTGTTCCTGCTGAAAGAGCTGTAATTCCTTTTTCAGCATTCTCTGCTCTTCCGTTGAATATTATTTTACTTTCTTCAAGAATCACATCAGCAAACGTACTCCATGTGTACTGATACAATTTTTCTGATGCAAGATGATATTTGTACTCACCAAGTTCTGTGGTGACGGTCTTAAATATTGAATCACGTTCATCAATCAAAGATTTGTCTTTTGGAGACCAATTTGTATATCCTTCATCGTGTGATGTTCCTTCTGTTGCGGTGAGTACGAATCGAGTAATGTTCCAGAGTTTGTTTGCGAAGTGTTTAAGCCCTTTGATCTTGTTTTCATCAAGTCTTGAATCTGTGCCTGGTGCAGTAGACATGGCGTAGAACATACGAAGTGCATCAGCACCATATTTGGTAGAGATTTCAATTGGATCACCACCATTGTTTAATGATTTACTCATCTTTCGTCCTTGCATATCTCGTACAATACCGTTCATGTATACCGTAGGGAAAGGGATGTCACCTATACCATATCCGGTCATGAGAATCATTCGGGCTACCCAGAAGAAGAGGATGTCCGGTCCTGTAATTAAGAGGTTTGTAGGGTGGAATCTTGAAAGATCTGTGCCGGGAACTGTAGCATCAGTTTCATTGTCGAACGCGTCTGGCCACCCCATAGTTGAGAATGTCCAAAGACCTGATGAGAACCAGGTATCGAGTGTATCTTCGTCTTGAGTGAATTCATGCGCATCACCGCGACCATTTTCCTCAGGTGAGAGAATGTCACAATATGTCTCGATTACTTTTCCATGAGTATCTTTTTTGTACCATACTGGTATTCGGTGTCCGTACCAGATTTGTCTTGAAATACACCAATCATTTAGATTCTCAATCCAATGGAAATATGTCTTGTTGTAGTGTTCAGGAATGATTTTAATCTGACCTTCATTCACTGTGTTGTACATGATTTGTTTCAATGTGGCACGATCACCTGGTTTGATACCAGAAATCTTTGAATGTTTTACAATGAATGGTCTGTTTACTGCTACAAACCATTGATCCATAATTTGGGGTTCAATTATGCCACCTGTTCGTTCTGCCGTTGCAATGTTGTGTATGTAGGTATCTTCAATCTTTTCTACGAGACCTTTTGATTGTAGTTTCTCAACAATCTTCTCTCTTGCCTCAGCTATTTTCATACCAGAAAATTCTCCAGCGATAGGGAGGAGTTTTCCATATTTATCAATCACTTGTTCTTTGTCGAGATTGTATTTTTCTGCTAGATCGAAGTCTACTTTCGAGTGCCAAGGTGTGATGGTCATGACACCTGTTCCAAATTGCATATCGATACTTGGGTCTTTGATGATTGTTGCCTCAATCGGGCCATTAATCCACTCTACGGTTAATTTCTGACCATGCTGATATTCTGCATACCTTTCATCCTCTGGGTGCATTACAACATACTTGTCTCCGAACTTTGTCTCAGGTCTTGCAGTACCAATTGTGAATGGTCCGTATTTGAAATAGTAGAACCTTGTTTTTTCTTCTTTGTATACAATCTCATCATCGGCGATTGTTGTTTGTCCTTTTGGGTCCCAGTTAACAATTCTAAAACCTTTGTAGATGAGTCCATCATCATACATTTTCTTGAACATTGTTCGTACCGCTACGTTTCTCTTTTCATCAAGTGTATATGCTTCTCGTGACCAATCCAAAGATGCACCCATTCTCTTAATTTGAGACACAATGGTGTCATGACTTTCTTGAGCGTACGTTTCAACTCGTCGAAGCAATTCTTCACGGCCAAGGTCATACCTACTTTTTCCTTCTTTCTTCGAAATCTCTTTCTCGACTTTAGATTGTGTTGCAATCGCAGCATGATCAGTTCCTGGAATCCACAATGCTTGTTTACCACGCATTCGTTCGAAACGAATACTAATATCCTGAAGTGTCGCCATGAGACCGTGTCCTAGGTGAAGGGTACCAGTTACATTTGGTGGGGGAAGGACTATTGAAAAACTCGGAGCATCTTTTGAGGTAATTCCAAGATCTACACAGACGTCTGGGTTTGCGAGCTTACTTTTCTCATGAATCTCAATCACCTTGTTCTCTGTAGTTTCTGGATTATAT
>VEQN01000026.1 GCA_018883165.1 Candidatus Tayloriibacteriota bacterium | reverse complement strand
TGATATTGCAGCTGTTGTATCAAGATGGACTGGGATTCCGGTATCAAGAATGCTTGAAGAAGAAGCAGAGAAACTCAGAAGAATGGAAGTTGAATTAAAGAAACATGTCATTGGTCAGGATGATGCAGTGAAGAAGATCTCAGACACCATCAAGCGATCACGTGCAGGTATCAATGACCCTGCACGACCGATTGGCTCGTTCATCTTCCTTGGCCCAACAGGTGTTGGTAAAACAGAACTAACTAAGGCACTTGCTAAATTCATGTTCAATGATGAGAAAGCGCTCATTCGTGTAGACATGTCAGAGTACATGGAGAAGCATGCAGTGTCTAAGATAATTGGAGCGCCACCGGGATACGTTGGACATGAAGATTCTGGATCACTCACTGAAACAGTGAAGCATAGACCATATTCTGTAATCTTGTTTGATGAGATTGAGAAAGCTCATCCTGAGATTTTCAATATTCTTCTACAGGTACTCGACAATGGAAGACTCACTGATTCAAAAGGTAGAACAATTAACTTCAAAAATACAATCATCATCATGACATCAAATATTGGTGCTCAATATATTGATAGGATGCAAAAGATTGGATTCTCAGCGCAAACTGATGATAAGGGTAACTATGAAGAGACAAAAGAAAAGGTGATGGAGTCACTAAAGGAACATTTCAGACCCGAGTTCATTAACCGGCTTGATGAAATTGTCATCTTTGACATCTTAAGTCCTGAAGCAATTAGAAACATTGTTGAGATTGAACTTCAAAAAGTTCGAGACAGACTTTCTGACAAGGAAATTTCACTTGAATTCACAGAAGCAGCACTGCAGTATCTTGCAAAGGAAGGGTACAATCCACAATATGGTGCACGACCGTTAAAGCGTGTCATTCAGAACAAGATTCTCAATGAAGTCGCAACACTCATTATTGACCAGAGTATCCAGAAAGGTGGTCAAATTAAGATTGATTACAATCCAAAAGCAGGGCCATTTAAGGTTGATGGTACACGAGCGGGAGAGTTTGTCTTTGATGTGAAGAAAGGGAAGAAGGGATCGATAGTTAAAGAGAGTCTAATTTCTGTAGCGTAATGAAAGAAAGCGCACCACAAGAGAATCCTTTAGAAGCGAAGGATTCTTTTGTGTTGCCTGAATTATTACCAGAGGAACAACCTGAAGAATATGTAGTGAGGGTCACTCATCTTATTGAAAAAAACCACAGTTCTATCAGATTGGTTAAGGGTCTCAATTCCCAATGCGGAAATGGAGACGTCTGTATGAGTGCCCTGAGCAAGGCGCTCGGTCGATGTTTACCAGCAAAGTTTTCTAACGAGAAGAACAAATTGGTTCTACAGGCCGTATCCGATGGTATAGTGTTTGCAAGTAACGAAGCAAAACACAATGATAAGGGTGAGTTGGGGTACGAACATACAAATAGGGAGAGATGGCTTTACGGAGATGCTTCAAAAACTGATAATATTCCATACTCGCAACTATTGTTTGGTGTATATTGTAGTCCAGAAATCGGTCAGGGCTCAGCAGTTCCTTACTTCAAAAACTTACTTGATGATAAAAATATTCTGTTGCTCGGGGGCGGAGATTCGGTCAAAGATCTTATTGCTGGGGTATATGGTGATCCCTCACTGGATCCGGTCCCTAAAAAGATAATCAACACGGACGTATCGTTTAGTGGTATACAGGAGGAACAAATGATCTCTGATATGATTGCTGACGGTACATATGTGAGAGCGTTAGCTCAAGCTCAAGATGCAGAGCAGATAAGTGGTGTGCTCGAAACAGCAGGAGTTTCTGGAGGTGCGGATGAAATCTGGGCATCATATTCTGTACCGTATTATTTAAAAACCCCAGAAGAGATTTAAGGACTTTTTTCTACCCTTAAGAGAAACTTAGCACCTGGTGGTACAGCAAGGATCTCACCGATATCTTTCCAGGTCTCTGACAATATGATGATGGATCATCCAGAAAAAATACAGGAGCTTCGCGCCGCAATATTAGATGGTGTTAGAGATTTACAAGGTAGCCCTGAATTTAATGTGTATACATTTGCTCCAACCCCTAACACATCAACCCTCATCATCAAAAGGTTGAAATCTCCGTTGTAAAATGATACTATGGCCCTCATGCGCAGGTGGCGGAGTGGTCAATCGCAGTAGACTGTAAATCTATCGCCCATTGGGCTACGGGGGTTCGAATCCCTCCCTGCGCACAAGCGGATCCTCCATTAAGAGAATCGCTAAAATACAAACATGTCACAAGATCGATTAGTATTACTTAAAAACAAGCAGACTGGCGAAACCATTCGAACTACAAAAAATAAAAAAGGTGTAGAACGAAAGCTCAAATTCAAGAAGTATAGTCCAAAACTTCGAAAGCGAGTGGAATTCACAGAAGCAAAGAAGTAAAACAAAAACTCCCGAAAGGGAGTTTTTGTCTATCTCTTCGCCTGTAATCGGTCTATCACCTGGGAGAGTAACATTGCTGAAATTACTACAACTCCATATGTGGCCATGATTTCGGTATATGTAAGCGTAATCTTGTCTATGAGTGCTAGGGTGAAAATACTAAGCCATGTAGTGATTGAGAGTGCTCCACAGGCAAAAGATATTCTTCGTACTCGTACAAGCCGGTGTGTGTTGTTGGTATCAGTGAAAGATATGTTTCTGAGATTCGGGTGGATATATAGAGCGAAGATGATACCGTTTAAGATGAGGATAATGACCATACTCATCTTTGAGAGAAAATCTGGTGATGAACCATATCGCTCTGGGTTATGAAGAAAAAGAAGAAAGCCTGTGACAAGCATTCCAATCAATGATACCCATATTGTGTTACTCAGTACCACTAATACAGAATCTTCCTTTGTATCAATCTTCTTGTCTTTACTGAAGAAGCTAAACAAAATATCTGAAATGATTGCAGATCCCATACCAACCATGACAAAGAGGAGGTGAAGAATGATTGCAATTATCCAAATCATTCCTTTCTCGTGAAGTATTAGTTCCATATGCAGTTATTCTACTAGCAGGTTGAGTTTTAATCAATTTTAGCCTATTATGTGCGCTACGGGCCTATAGTTTCAATGGTAAAACATCGCACTCCAAACGCGCAGTTCTCCGTTCGAGTCGGAGTGGGCCCGCCAATAATTACGATCCGTAATATGCAAAATAATAATTTCATTATCTACATACTAAAATACCTTGGTGTTGCACTCATCGCTGGATCAGTAGTACACGTTGGTACATTACAAAATGGTACTACTCGATATGTGGTACTTGGAATAGTTGGCCTTTGCCTTATGATATTGGGAAACATTCTGGAATCGAAACAAAAGAATGAACCAATAGATATAAAATACTTAGGATTGATTACTGCACTTTCTCTCACAACAGGTTTTCTGTCTGGTGGAATCCAACACTACCTCGATAATCCATCGTATGCAGGGTATTTACTTGGTGTCGGTACAATAGGAACATATATTACCTTTGTATTAAAAGAAAAAAGTGTGTTGAATGTAAAGAAGACACTTCTTGTACTACTAGTGAGTGTATTAATTGTCATGTTTTCAACACAGGTAATGCCGCAAGGTATTTCTGATCATCATGGTGTTGATGTAAAACAACATGATGTAGCTGCAATGGAAACCTCAAAGAATGATATAGATCCACATACCCACTAGACTGAATGATTCTTTATGAATTTTGATACCGATCGATATATTTTTTGAATATCGTGTGGTGTGTACCAATGTATATCGTCTCTTCGGGCAAACCACTTTCTTTGCCTCTTTACATACTGCCAAATTTCAATCTCGAGTCTCTCTAAAAAGTCTTTCTTTGATATCTTTTTCTGAGCAAGGTCCGCTAAAAGACCATACTCTAACCCAAAAGATTTCATTCTCTTCCAACTCACACCTTTCTTGTGTAAATTAATTGCTTCCTTTAGCATACCTTGTTTCATTCGTTTCTGTACTCTAAGCGATATCTTCTTCTTAAGTATCTCATTTGGTACATCAACTCCAATTACAAGTGTCTCGTATGGTTTTCCTTTTTGTACTATAGGTACTTTTCCTAATGCTTTAGAGATTTCAATTGCACGAATGAGACGTACAGGATTCTTTGAGTCAATATTCTTCGCTCGTGTATCATCAATCTTCTTCAGCATATTAAACAATTTTTCAGTGGTATATGTAGAAAGCTTTGCTCGAAGAGGGAGGTTTGGTGGTACTTCAGGTAGTACCATTCCATCAATTACCGCATCGATATAGAAACCGGTACCACCACAAAGTATCGGAAGGTTTTTCCTTTTAGATATTTCAGTGATTTTCTTGTCTGCATACTCTTTAAACTCTGCTACAGAATATGCTTTCTTTCTTGTAGGGGAAACAATATCAAGACCGTGGTGTATCACACCTTGCATTTCTTTTTTTGTGATTTTTCCAGAGCCAATATTAAGACCGGTATATACCTGTCTTGAGTCTGCAGATATGACTTCTGCGCACTTCAATCTCTTCGAGAGTGTCACAGCTGTATCACTTTTACCTACAGCTGTTGGGCCTAAAATGACAACCACTTTGTTCTTCATATCCACATACTACATGAATTAGTTATGTTGACAAGGTGGTATATAAGATGTATAAAAAGCAAAGTTCCCATCAGCTCTTTGATTGGATTAGTGAACCAAAAGCCACAACTTGCATGAAACTCATAACATTGATTGGGGTGCTGGTTACATGCACCCTTTCTGTACCAATCTACAACCACTTTTCTCCTTTGAAAGAAAAGAAGGAGAAAGCGGAACTTGTCAGGATGCTTCGAAATTCACTCGCACTCTTTTCTAAAGGAGGTCTTACGCCCGCTCAGGGAATGAAGATTGTTGAGGATCTCCGTTTCTACATCAGGGATGAGGGATATCTCACGAGTGAAGATTTGGGTATGAGGGATTTACCCGGAGTGGGTTCTCCACGACACGATTGGATTGGTAGGCTCGAGCTCATTGTAAAGATGCGAATCTCAGCGATCTCTGAAAAGAAGATCATTGATATCCAGCGTCTTTGCCAAGAGAAACATACTCGCCCTACAAAGTCACAGATCGAGTCAATGGATACCCTCATTGTTGGTATGAGCAAAACCACGAAGATGCTCAAGGACAAGAAAGGCTTGATCGCCTTCACGTTGGGGCCAATTGATGGTGATGATCGCACAATCGTGTTTGATTGCAAAACGTGTCCAACGGACACTACAAAAGCAATTAAATACCGAGATGCTGCAGTCAGTAAAAAATCACTTTGACTCCCAAAAACAACCCCCAGCCTTGGTCATCCTTGGCTGGGGTGTTTTGTTTGTGCCGGAGGTGGGACTTGAACCCACAAACCCTTGCGGGCGCTCGATTTTGAGTCGAGTACGTTTACCATTTCGTCACTCCGGCATGTGGTCGGATTATACACAAAAAGTACCTGTTTTCCAAATCTTTTCCTTGTGGTCTAGCACGATATCAACACTAACTTTTTAATACATACGTGCTAGAATCATACGCATATGGACGAGAAAACACCCTCATCAAATTATTTTAATAACTCAATATTCTGGGT
>VEQN01000003.1 GCA_018883165.1 Candidatus Tayloriibacteriota bacterium | reverse complement strand
TCTGTAAAGTGTGCAGGAAATCGACTTGATGCAGCAATCACAGATTATATTAAAAAGACATACAATCTTGCGATTGGTGACAAGACCGCAGAAGATATCAAAGTTCATGTCGGATCAGCCGTTCCTGTTGAGGATGAACTCTCAATGACTGTTAAGGGAAGAGATTTCCTTACTGGACTTCCACGGTCTGTTGAAATTAAGACTAATGAGGTTGTAAAAGCGATTTCAAAAGAGCTTCGAGAAATGGTTAAAGCAATTAAAGATGTACTACAGGAGACTCCGCCTGAACTTGCATCAGATATTATTGATAACGGAATAATCATGACTGGCGGTTCATCACAACTTCGAAACCTTCCGGAGCTTGTGTTTCGAAGAACTGGTGTAAAGGCGGTGCTTGCTGACGATGCGTTGTATTGCGTGGTAAAGGGAACTGGAATTGCCCTTGATCACTTGGATACATACAAGAAAACGATAATATCGAAAAAGTAGGGTATTGATATATAATGGATATATGTTCAGTGACACTCTACACCACGCATATATAATTGAAGGTAACCCTACAGATCTTAAGAGTGTGCTGATACCTGAAATACAGAAACAGTTGCTTCTTGACGAGGCAAGCCAGGATTTATTCTTGCTTGAAACTGATATGTTTAGTGTTGAAGATGCAAGTAGGGTGGTGGAAATAAATAGTAGAAAGGCGTTTGATAAGGGGAAAAAAGGTATAGTCATCATTGCGGATACGTTTTCACATCAAGCACAAAATGCACTCTTAAAGACATTGGAAGAACCAACTCTTGGGACACATTTCTTCATACTCACTTCAACCTCATCGGTATTCTTGCCAACAATACTCTCACGCGTACAAGTGATTCGAAGAAGTACAGATACGGATAATACACTAGCAGAAGTGTGTGATGTGCATGGTTTTTTAAAGGGTACACCCGCAGAGCGTCTCTTGATGGTGAAGCAGATATTGAAGGAGAAAGATGATGAGAATATCTCCGATAGAGATATCTTTGTTTTTGTAAATGAGTTAGAAAAAGAATTGTTCAGGGTGCATAAGGGTACGAAGAAAGAAATTAACATTGCACATGTGTTTACAAAAGTACAGGATTACATCCGTGATACATCTTCTTCAAAAAAAATATTGTTAGAATATTTGGCATTGATGATATAAAAAAAGATAGCCACCGCTGGGTCGGTGGCTAAGGGTTCTGTTGTACTTACTCCAGAAGTATTTGTGTGGATTCAAGCAAGCTGTCGCGTAGGATCATCAAACAGTGTCTTGTAGATGATACTAGAAACAGTTTTGATGTCCGTGTCGCTCTTGCCACTCTTTTCAAACTGAATCTTGTCGGAGCTCATGAGCTTGAGGTGTATTACAAGCTCAACAAGACACCTAAGTCGATTCCTGGAATCACTCTCTTGTTCGGTTGTCATGCCAGTAACCAGGAATTCTCCAGGGTTTCGATTATAATCTCCACGCAATTGAGTGACATGGAATCTGACTAGGGATTCGATTTGTGTTTCAAGAGGGCGTTCGTCGCTCTCGTCGGTGAATAGGTCCTGCACCTTATTGAAAAGGTATTTGATTCTCCACCACAGCTGAAGGTCATTCGTGTCCTGTGTATTGAGCGCTACGCTCTCTTCCTTACGCTGAAGCCAGCGAAGCAGGAAGGCAAACAAGACGACGAATATGCCACAGATGATTATGACTGAGTCGATTGTTCCGGTAATCATGCCCCTTATCACTGCAACACAGGCGGCGCAGATGATCATGAGTAAGGTGGTGCATTGGATTGTTTGCAGCACCTTTTCATTGTTCAGGGACGTGGTGTATCTCATTTCCAGTTTCTCAGGGTTGAATCCGTGTTTAACGTTGATGAGTTCATGGAGCATTTCAAACGGCGATCTTCTCTTCTTCATTTTTCAACGAGCAGGGTATCAGGTCCCTATGTGTTTTAGTGTTTCTGGTTTAACGATGGCTTCTGGCCATATTTCAACACCACTTCTGGTGGATATGAAAATTTACGTTCCAGACTTGCTGATTCAAGTACCATATTTATACTCCAAAACGTATCTAAAGCAAGATATACATATATATACCTTGGTATGCTACAATATTCGTCATATGGCATATAACTTTTCAAAATTTCAACAAAAAATTAAAGAGACACATGATTGGTATATAAAAGAGTTAGCATCGATTCGAACTGGACGAGCCGCTACTGCTTTTCTTGATCCTGTGAAGGTAGAATCATACGGAAGTATGATGCCGATTTCTAATTTGGCTACAATTTCGATAGAAGATGCAAAAACACTTCGAATTTCTCCATGGGATAATAGTCAGGTACAAGCAATTGAGAAGGCAATTACCATCGCAAGTCTTGGCGTATCAGTGGTTGTTGATGGATCGGGTTTACGAGTGGTGTTTCCAGAACTTACCGGTGAACGAAGACAACAGTTGGTTAAAGTTGCAAAAGAGAAACTTGAAGATGCAAAAGTTGCACTTCGAAGAGAGCGAAATGAAGTATCTGATGATCTAAACAACAAGAAGAAAGAAGGGGAAATGGGTGAAGATGATGTGATGCGAGCGAAAACAGAAATGGAAAAACTCACACAGGAGGGAAACAAGAAGCTTGAAGAGCTGTTTACAAAGAAAGAACAGGAAATCATTAACTAAATATGTCCACAACAATCATATTCTTACTAGTTCTTACAGCTCTCGTGTTTGTACATGAGCTAGGACATTTCTTAGCTGCACGATTGTTCAAAATTCGTGTAGATGAGTTTGCAATTGGTTTTCCACCTAGAATCTTTAGCTTCCTGTGGGGAAAGACACGGTATGCAATTAATATGTTGCCGCTCGGTGGGTATGTGAAGATATATGGTGAAGGACCAGATGACGAGAGAACACCAGATAGTATTCTTTCAAAAAATAGATGGCAGCAAGGGATCGTACTTGTTGCGGGTGTAACATTCAATGTCATCTTTGCATGGCTTCTTCTTTCATTCTCACTCTTTTTGGGTACGAAAGCATCATATAATGCAATGCCAAAAGATATCGTACACGACCCTGTACTTACTGTAATCATGGTATCACCAGGAAGTCCTGCAGAGAAAGCTGGACTTAAGAGTGGTGATGAAATTCTTTTGATAACAAACGCAGAAGTATTGCTTGCTACAAGCACACTTTCTGTTGAATCAGCACAAAAAGCGATTGCTAGTGCGAAGAACAAGGTCACATTTAACGTACGACAATTCAGTGCAACTTCGACTACTGATGATGGGTACGTTGTTCGACAAATCGTGGCTACTCCTGCTGAAGGGTTGGTACCAGGAAAAAAAGCGGTAGGTATATCAATGGATATGGTAGCAACGGTTAAAGCAGGATTTTTTGAATCTTTCTACTATGGGGCACGTCAGACATATCATCTAACATACAATGTTGCCACTGGTCTCTATGAATTTCTTAAGAATGTAGTCACAGGTCAGGCAAGTCTTCAGCAAGTGAGTGGTCCTGTGGGTATTGCAGGTGCCGTTGGTGAATCTGCAAAGATTGGCTTCGCATCACTTCTTGTAATGGCCGCAGTGATCTCGGCGAATCTTGCAGTGATTAACATGGTGCCATTTCCAGCTCTTGATGGTGGACGCTTGGTGGTTGTCATCATTGAAGGAATACTTCGAAGAGAATTAAATCCAAAAATTATACAGTGGGTGAATGCAATCGGATTCATTCTTCTCATCACACTCATGATAGTGGTTACTGTGAAGGATGTGTCTACATTGTTTAATTAAATAGATAGCAGGGCTCGTGTTGAGCCCTGCCGTACTCTTAGGATATTTGTGGGGTTAACTCCACCGATATCCATTTTCCCACGGACTCTCAGCGGTGATGCTGTCGGGTGTCATTTCAACACACAGATGCATCAGCGTGTTTCCGGTGAGTAATAGGGTGATGATACCAATAAGGAATGTAGGTTCCATAGGCTGAAATCTTGCCAAAGATCGATGTTTTGTTGGCTAATATTAGAATATCACAAAAAGCTCATTTTGGTGTACAATACGTCCACGATATTCCTCTGGAATGTAGAAGAAATATGTATAAGAAACTAAAGCATAAATTCCTAAAAGCAACCTCAAACGACATTGGTATCGATCTCGGTACAGCGAATACGCTTGTGTATGTTTCGGGAAAAGGTGTGGTCATTAATGAACCATCTGTAGTTGCTGTAAACCAAAAGACTGGAAGAGTGGTTGCGGTAGGTTCTCAAGCAAAAGCAATGCTTGGGAGAACACCGGGACATATTGTTGCTGTGAGACCACTTGTTGATGGTGTAATTTCAGATTTCGAAATTACTGAAGAAATGCTTTCATATCTCATTAAGAAAGCAGAGGGAATCTCAAAGAAGATGCTCGGCCCTAAAGTTGTTGTTGGTGTGCCATATGGTGTTACAAACGTTGAAAGGCGAGCGGTGAGAGATGCTGCAAAGAACGCTGGTGCACGAGAAGTACATATTGTTGAAGAACCAATGTCGGCTGCAATTGGTATTAGACTTCCTGTGCGCGAAGCAACTGGAAGTATGGTCATTGATATTGGTGGAGGAACAACTGATATCGCAGTTATTTCACTTGGTGGAATTGTACGAGCGAAAAACCTTAAGGTTGCAGGAGACAAACTTAACAATGACATCATGTCGTACATCCGAAATGAGTTTAAAATTCTGATTGGAGAAAAGACTGCTGAAGAAGTAAAGATCCAGATTGCAAGTGTTGTACCATGTACTCCACCACTGGAGGCCGCGATTCGTGGAAGAGACTTGGTGACAGGTCTTCCAAGAGAAGTGGTTGTTACGGATTCAGATATTCGAGAAGCAATTGGTCCGTCAATCGATACACTTCTTGATTCTGTTAAAGAGGTATTAGAGACCACTCCTCCAGAAATTCTTGCTGATGTAATGCGAAATGGTATATATCTCACAGGGGGTGGAGCGCTCATTAGAGGACTACCTGAAGTACTGACAGAATATGTAGGTATTCCTGTGTATGTGGCTGATGATCCGCTCACCGCTGTTGCAAGAGGTGCGGGTGTGATTTTGGAGGAATTAGAAAAGTTTGAAGATATGTTAATCCAAAACGAAAATGAATTACCAGTTACGCGATAGGAGAAAAAAAGACGGTGGCGTGTATAAGATCATTGGATTATTCATTGCCGCATACATTGTCTACCTACTATTTGGAAACATGCTTGCATATTCAATACATGCAATGCAAAAAGGTGTAGCAACGTTCTTTGGTTATTACCAAGATCCAATAAGGCCAATGTCTGAGAATTCTTTGATTAAAGATTTGAAAAGAGAAAATGCTTCGTTGAAGCAACTATTAGGAAGGGATACGGTGGTTGATGAATATGATGTTTTTGGTACTACAACCGCTTCAACAACCAGGATCGTAGAGGCGAAGAAGGTATTTAATACACCAGGTAGTTCATTGGTTCTTGGAGTGATTCTCGCAAGACCACCCAGAACTCCGTACGATTCACTTCTCATTGATATCGGAGAAGATGAGGGATTGGTTGTTGGGGATGTTGTATATGCTGAACGGGACTATGTCATCGGTATGATTGTTGAGGTACTTAAAAGTACAGCTGTAGTAAAGCTCTACTCAGCACCTGATCAAAAGTTTGATGTACTTCTCGGTTCAAGTACCATGCCGGTGGTTGCTGAAGGAAGAGGGTCTGGTAATTTCTATATTAAAGTGCCAAAAAATATTGATGTTGAGGAAGGTGATCAAATCATTGTGTCGGGTATAAAGAGTAAGGTATTAGGAACTGCAGAGCGAGTTGATTCTGATGATGGCGATGCGTACTCACATGTATACTTTAGAATGCCAGTCTTACTCTATTCATTACATTATGTCCAAGTCAAAAAGAATATACGTTAATATTGGGATTTTTGGTGCAATACTTTTTCTACCATTCATACCGTGGTACATAGTATTTCTTTGTGCAATCATTGCCTCTTGGCACTATACATACTACGAGTTCATCCTTATTGGTTTATTGTTTGATATTATGTATCGAAGTACAAATTTCAGTACAATCTTTGGTTCTGAGTTTCCACTACCCATAACTGCGTCTACAGGAATTATCCTGATTGTTTTGCATCTCGTTAAAAAACGGGTAAGATTCTAGTATGATTTTCAGAAGGAGAACATATGTGCGCATCTCACGAGAGATCGCTCCAGATGAAATATTCCTCGATTCTTCAAACTTGCCTGAGTTTGACACTGATCAATTTGAGGGACAAATTGAAAAGCCAATTTCACACAGTACAATATTGGTAGCTGCAATGTTCTTTGCACTTGTTGGCGTGTTGTTTACCCTCCAGATTGGAAATTTACAATTGGTGGATGGAAAAAAATACAAAGAGATATCAGAAAACAATCGTCTGCATCATAGTTTAGTTTTTTCTGAGCGTGGCGCTATTCAAGACAGGGAAGGGACACTTCTTGCTTGGAATGATATTGATCCAAACCAGAATGAATTCTCATTGAGGTCATATACCAACGAACCTGGACTCCATAACCTCATAGGGTATGTAAAATATCCAAAGAAAGATAAGTTTGGATTCTATTACAATACCGAGTATGCAGGAGCTGATGGTGTTGAAAAATATTACAACGATGCACTTACTGGTCAAAATGGTTTGAAGATTACAGAAACTGATGCGCTCGGGAAGACTCTCTCTCAAAGTACGGTTAGACCCGCTGTTAAAGGTGAGAATATTCAACTCTCAATACATGCAGGAGTTCAGAAAGCATTGTTTGGAGCTATACAAGAAATATCGAGGAGGTCTGGATTTCAAGGTGGTGCCGGTGTAGTACTTGATGTACATACTGGTGAAGTGCTTGCGAGTGTATCATTTCCTGAGTATGACTCGAATGTTATGACCTCCGGTAAAGATGTACAAAAGATTAAGTCATATCTATCAAATGACAATAATCCGTTTCTTGATCGTGTCTCATCTGGTCTATATACGCCAGGATCCATTCTTAAACCAATATTTGCATTAGCAGCACTTGCTGAAGGTGTCATTGGTCCAGAAAAGAAAATTGAAAGTACAGGCGAAATGCGTGTACCTAATCCATATCGTCCTGGTGAATACACCGTGTTTAAAGACTGGAAAGCTCATGGATACACGGATATGAGGGAAGCAATCGCTGTTTCCTCAGACGTGTATTTCTATCAAATTGGTGGAGGTTTTCAGAGTCAGAAGGGTCTAGGTATTGATCTACTCGATCAATATGCACAAATGTTTGGATTTGGTCTCGATATCCCAAACAACTTCTTCACTGGAAGAAAAGGTGTAATACCGACACCTGAATGGAAGAAACAGAATTTCAAAGGTGACATCTGGCGAGTAGGAGATACATACAACACCGTGATTGGGCAATATGGATTTCAGGTGACACCAATACAAGCGGCACGTGCAACAGCTGCAATCGCAAATGGTGGAACATTGGTGGTCCCAACGGTTTTGAAAAAAGAAAAAGAAGATGAGTTAATTCAAAAGGGAATCATCAAAGCAAGAGAGGTGGCAGAAAAGGTTTCTGTTGCAACAAAACCGGGTGCAGAGCAGTGGTTTAAGATTATTAGAGAGGGTATGAGATTAACGGTTACTAATGGAACAATGCAAGCGGTGAATATTCCTTCAGTGAAGATTGCGGGAAAAACTGGTACCGCACAGCTTGGTATCTCGAAAAAATTCATAAACTCTTGGGCTGTTGGTTTCTTTCCATATGAAAAACCAAGATATGCTTTTGCGCTTTTGTTGGAGAAGGGTCCACACACGGCTACTGTTGGAGCTTCCCCTGCGGTCTTGGAATGGATGAGGTGGATGGAGGTCTACGCGTCAGAATACTTACAGTAGGGTATAATTAAATGCTTATTTTAAGCCATTTTGTTATTAAAATTAATGGTTGACTATGTTGTATTTACCGTGTACACTTCTATCTCGATATGTCTATAAAAGCAAAAGAATACCTCTCAAAAGAAAAGTTCGAGCAGCTTAAAGCTGAGCTTGAAGATTTGAAGACAAACAAACGAAAAGAAATTGCGGATAAACTTGAATATGCCAAGGGTCTTGGTGATTTGTCAGAAAATGCAGAATATCATGAAGCAAGAGAAGCTCAGGCTGCACTTGAAGACCGAATCTCACAACTTGAAACTATTCTTCCAAACGTAGAAATTGTTGCTACTCACCATAGTAATGTTGTTGAAATCGGATCAGTAGTACACGTTCAGAAATCAACAGAAAAAGCTAAGCATACATACACCATTGTAGGATCAGAAGAAGCTGATACTCAAGCTGGTAAAATCTCATTCAAATCTCCTCTAGGCCAAGCTCTTCTTGGAAAGAAGAAGGGTGAGGAGTTTAAATTCAAAACACCGAAAGGTGAAGTGAAGTACACTGTTACTTCTATCGAATAGCTCGTATATATCATATACTTTTGTACATGGTGTATAATCAGATACATCAGCATCTATTAATTTCATATACATGGCATCACAAGAAGAAATCAAAGAAGTACGGATTCAGAAACTATCAAAGCTTGAAGCTTTGGGTATTGAAGCATACCCGGTATCTGTACGAAAAGACTATGACCTGTTTGAACTGAGAGAAAAGTTTGATTCATTGGTCAAAGAAGAAGGATCAGAAGAACAGAAGAAGCAGGAGATTGCTATTGTTGGTAGAGTTATGTCACTTCGAGGACAAGGTGGCCTCATATTCGCAGATCTCTTCGATGGTACAGCATCTTTCCAGGCAATCATAAAGAAAGACCAGAATCCTGTATATATTCAAAGTTACCAACAGGGTGAATCAGTGTTTGGTATACAAGAGACCGTGGCGCATCCGAAAGTTGAAGATGCTTTTACATTGTTTGTTGATACAGCTGATATGGGAGATTTCATTGAAGTGCGTGGAAGTCTGATGAGAACAAAGAGAGGTGAAATGAGTCTTTTGGTTTCATCTTGGAGAATGATTACAAAGTCACTCCGAGCTCTTCCTGAAAAGTGGGCAGGGTTACAAGATGTTGAGGAGCGATATCGAAGACGATATCTTGATGTTCTCACAAATGAAGAAGTTCGAAAGTCATTCGTGCTTCGAACGAAACTTCTCTCAGGTGTAAGAAGATTTTTTGATTCACATGGATACCTTGAGGTTGAACTTCCAATCCTCCAGGCTCTTGCAGGTGGCGCAACAGCAGCCGTATTCGGTACGCATCACAATGCACTTGATTTAGACTTTAACCTTACCATTGCTCAAGAGCTCTACCTAAAGAAGCTTGTGGTTGGTGGGTTTAACAAGGTATATGAGGTTGGACGAAGGTTTAGAAATGAGGGTATTGATGCAACACACAATCCTGAATTCACGATGCTTGAATCACAAGAGGCATACGCTGATGCAAAGTCACAAAGACAGTTCATACAAGATCTTGTACAAACACTTGTAAAAGATCTATTCGGCAAGGAATCGTTTGAATTTGATGGACAAACTATCGATACATCAAAACCATTTGCGGTGCGAGAATATCTTGAAGTAATTGCTGAATGTGCAGGAATCACAAACGTGAGAGAAATGAGTAGAGACCAGCTTGTAGCAATCGCTGAGAAGTACGGTGCTGATATTGAGCCTGCTGATGAATTTGAAAAGATTGTAGACAAGATATACAAGAAAGCGGTGCGACCGAAACTGATTCAACCAACCTTCCTCATTAACTACCCGGTAGAATTTAACCCGTTTGCAAAGAGACGAGAGGATGACAAGACATTGATTGATCGATTCCAGCTTGTCATGGGTGGTCTTGAGGTAACAAACTGTTTCTCTGAACTAAACAATCCAGTTGATCAGAAGGCTCGATACGAAGAACAGGATCGAAAGAAGAGAAATGGAGATGGAGAAATCTCACCAAGTGATCAAGATTATCTTGAAGCTATGGAATATGGTATGCCGCCAAACGGAGGAATCGGAATTGGTATTGATAGGTTGGCGATGCTTTTCATGAATGCAACAAATATCAAGGATGCAATTCTGTTCCCAACAATGAAGCCGGAGAATCATACTCCACAAAAGAAAGAGGAATAATTGACACTTTGTCCTACCCAGAGTAGCATTTTCGTGTACCAACCTCTGAGCGAGTCTCTGAAGTTGGAATAGCACAAACGCATCACACATTGCTGTAACAGAATGGCACGTGAAAAGAGATTCTCCAGAGTACATACAACAGAACCATTATCTGTTGTTGGGTTGTTAATTATGTACATGAAGAATCTCTAAAATACATAGCGTGTTAAAGGTCGTAAAGTGGGTCACTGTGTGGAAGCACATATACCCGATTGCAGGGGTTTCTCACCCTGTGTGATGTTAACTTAACCGAGAGGAGCTCTACCTGACCCCGGCAGTGACAGATGAGCGGCATAATAACCCATCCAGGCAGTGTTCTAGTGACAAATGCCCTGGTGGTAAATGTTGGGTGGAAAAAACACCCTTCAAGACAGGCTGTCTACCCGCACGCGTACACCCATTACGTGGTGCGGGTATTTTCTTTAAGTTATCCACCTAAAAGTGGGTATTTTTGTTTGCTAAGTGAAGTAAAGTGGAATAGAATAGTAAGTAAGTGGGAAGAAGTGGTAAATCTACAAAAAAGCGTTAGTTCTCCTCGTAGATTTATCGGAAAGAGTGAGTTGATTTAAGGATCGAAAACCCGCTGCCAACAGGTTTTCGGTTCGATGCGAGACTTAAAGGTTCCCACTTACCTTTAAGCAAGAAAAAACTAATATGCTCATCGGAGAATATACCCACACACAAGATGATAAAAAGAGAATTTCACTTCCATCAAAGTTTCGGAAGGAAATTGGAAAGAAGGTGGTGATTACTCACGGCCTTGATAACTGTCTTTTTATGTATCCAGTGAAAGAGTGGGCGAAGATTTCTGAGAAACTTGGAAATCTTTCAATGGGTCAGGCTGATAGTCGAGGATTCAACCGAATCATGCTCGCAGGAGCAGTAGAACTTGAGGTTGATGCAATCGGTAGAATCCTCATCCCTGAATTTCTACGAGAGTATGCAGGTGTGTCAGTTAAAACTAAGGTGGTGTTCGCAGGTGTACACAACAGAGTCGAAGTGTGGGATGAGTCACGATGGAAGGAATACAAAGCGAAGATTTTGAAGCAAGCAGACCAGCTTGCAGAAAAACTCGGCGAAGTTGGAGTCATCTAACATGCGACACGTACCAGTTCTTTTACAACAAGTTCTTGAAGGTCTACGGATTAGTGACTTGAAGTCACAATCTGTGTACGTTGATTGTAACTTAGGGGATGGGGGTCACACTGAGGCTGTAATTGAGAAGACAAAAGGAGATATTACAGTCATAGGTTTTGATCTAGATTCTGAAGCAATTGAACGAGCAAAAGAGCATATTCAAAAAAGAGTAGGGGAAGAACAGAAGAAAGATTCTTCATTCAAAACTCCAAAGCTCCATTTTGTGAATACAAACTTTAGACACTTTAAGAAATCTCTTCGAGAAATCGAAGAGGTGACTACAAAGCCAATACACCCAGATGCAATATTGTTCGATCTAGGTATTAGCTCATATGAGATTGATGAGTCAGGTAGAGGATTTTCATTTAGAAAAGAAGAACCACTACATATGACCTTTGGAACTCCAGCTTCTCATGCATTCACTGCATATGACATTGTGAATACATGGGACGAAGAGAACATCGCAGACATCATCTACGGATATGGGGAAGATACCTATGCGAGACGGATTGCAAAAGCAATAGTTGAAGCGCGTGAAAAAGTGACGAAAGATGGGGAGGTTGTGGGTACAAAGATTAAAACTACAACTGAACTCGCTGAAATTGTGAAGAAAGCATATCCAAGCTTTAAGCGGCATGGAAGAATCCATCCTGCTACAAAGACATTTCAGGCACTACGTATAGCGGTAAATGATGAACTACGTTCAATCGAAGAAGCTGTACCACAAGCATTCGAATCATTGGCACCAGGTGGAAGACTTGCAGTCATATCATTTCATAGTCTTGAAGATCGAATCATTAAACGATACTTCAAGGAAAAAATAGATGGAGGGGAAGCTATGGTAGTTACTAAAAAACCCATAGTACCCGAAGACTCGGAAATTGAAGCTAATCCGAGATCAAGAAGTTCAAAGCTTCGAATTATTCAAAAAATATAACAGCACCATATGAAACAAGCACAAGCAACAATACGAAAAATTGATAAGATTTCAGAACCATTGTTTTGGATTCTTGCCATTTCTTTGGTGTGTTCAAGTGCTGTATATGTATATTTCATACAAAAGGCTGTTCGAAACGTGGTACTTGGTGACACATATCGAGAGCAGATTGCATCAATCAACTCAAAGCTCTCAGATGTTGAATTTCAATACATTAACGCTGTTGAAGGTGTGACCATGGATACAGCAAGAGATCTCGGGTTTAAATCAGCTACGGACAAGACCATATTTGTTACTCGTGAACACACAGGAAAGAATGTCGCTATTCGATAGTTTGATATACTAGAGACATGATCTGTAACATCGCTGGATACTTCCAATCTAATTTACCATTTGAAGTACTGAAGTCATTCGATATTGTGTTTCCTTTTGTCTTTTATATCCTCCTCCTGATCGCATTCTATGCATGGCATCATATGCGTATTGAGAAGCATAGAGATCAGAAGAAATATCGGTCATACAAAAACAGTATGTATGCTGCAATATTGTTCTCATTGTTTACACTTGAGCTTTGGATACTTGGAAATATTTTTCTTAAAGCCTCAGCCTTGTGTTAAAATGTTCGTGTAATGAACAATCAGCTACAGCAACAAATACGAAAACGCGTTAGGTTACTTTCCATAGTAGTACTTGCTGTATCACTTCTTCTCTTTACCAAACTCTACATGGTGCAAATCGTGAACTATGATGAGTTCTCAGAACGTGCTGACAGGCAATATCAGAAACCAGCAGATGCCTTCAATAGGGGTACGATATATTTCTCAGACAGGACTGGTAACCTCATTTCAGCGGCAACACTTAAAACAGGTTTCTTGATTGCCATTAATCCAAAGATTCTCCAGAAGAACAATTCGGTTGAATCTGCATATCAAAAAATATCTGCCATCATTCCACTTGATGAAGCTGTGTTTTTGTCACAAGCAAACAAAGCTAATGATACATATGAGGAGGTGAAAAAGAGAGCAAGTGAAGATGAGGGTAAGGCAATCGCAGCACTCAAAATTCCTGGCGTAAGTGTATTCAAAGACAAGTGGCGATATTACCCAGGTGGAACTCTCGCTGCTCATGTGCTTGGATTCATGGGGTACAAGGGTGATGAGATATCAGGGCGGTATGGTCTTGAGAGACAATACAACGATACATTGTCTCGAGAATCTGATGCGGTGTATGTAAACTTCTTTGCAGAAATGTTTTCAAACCTTAAGAAGACTGTCGGAGACAGAGATTTTGAAGGTGATATCGTCACAACCATTGAACCAAGAACTCAAGCATATGTTGAGAATATGCTTAAGGGTATCCAGTCACAATATTCTGCTGAAAGAACTGGTGCCATCATCATGAACCCAAGTACCGGGGAGATTCATGCCATGGCAATTAATCCAACATTTGATCCAAACAATTTTAAAGAGGAAAAGAATGTTGGAGTGTTTAAAAACGATTTGGTTGAAAGCGTATATGAAATGGGTTCCATCATTAAACCTTTAACCATGGCAGTTGGTGTGGATCAAGGTAAGGTGCATGCAACAAGTACATACAATGACACAGGATCAATTTCTTCTGATGGTAGAACCATTTGGAACTTCGACAAGAAGGGTAGAGGAGTCATTACGCTACAATATGCACTTTCAAAATCATTGAACACTGGATTTGCATACATTGTGCAACGAGTTGGAAACAAAACATTTGCAGAATATGTGCACAAGTTTGGACTGGGTGAGAGAACGGGTATCGATCTTCCAAATGAATCCAAAGGTCTACTCGACAACTTGAAGAGTCCAAGAAATATTGAATATATTACCGCTTCATTTGGTCAGGGTATTGCGGTAAGTCCAATTGAGGTAACAAGAGCATTTGCATCGGTTGTAAATGGAGGGAAGTTGGTACAACCACGAGTGGTAAAGAAGATACAGTACAAGGTTGGGTTTACTAAGGAAGTGAATCAATCAGAGCCACTGAGGGTCATTAGTGAGTCAACAGCTGAGGAGATTCGAAACATGATGGTATACAATGTGGACAATTCACTCCTTGATGGTAAGGCAAAGAATCCAAGATATGCCATTGGTGCAAAGACTGGTACTGCGCAGATTGCAGAGAGGGGAAGTTATTCTGAAGATCGCTTCCTCCACTCGTTTGTGGGGTTCTTGCCTGAGGGTGACCCACAGTTTGTAGTGTTTATGTATATTGTTAACCCTAGAGGGGTAAATTTCGCCTCTGAGACCTTGGCAAAGCCCTTTATTGAGCTTACTAAGTTCTTGATTAACTACTACCAGATTCCACCTGATAGATAGCTTTATTTTTCCGTATAAATATGTACAATGGTTCGTACTGGCCCTATCGTCTATCGGTTAGGACGAGAGCTTCTCAAGCTCTAAAGCCGGGTTCGATTCCCGGTAGGGTCACAAATTTAAGTGGTTTCAATAGTCGTGCTAAAATCAGGACATGAACGAATACAATTGGTACACTGAACTTATCAAACCAACCTGGGCGCCACCCTCATGGGTTTTTGGACCTGCTTGGACATTTCTCTACACTATTATCTTCATTACATTCGGGTATGTGTTTTACAAAGCATACAAGAGAGAAATTCCAAGAATTGTAGCTTTGCCATTTGCATTAAACCTCTTTTTCAATCTCATATTTTCACCAATTCAATTTGGACTACAAAACAACCTGCTTGCTTCAATTGATATTTTGCTGATCTTGGGAACAATCATATGGTTTATGATTTCTACGCCAAAGAAAGTACCGGCACTTAGGTTTGTCTCATATGCAAATATTCCATATCTCCTTTGGGTGACATTTGCAACATGTCTTCAACTGACAATCACATATTTGAATTGGTAAATTTGGGTGTATAATCAAAGGGATACACGTGCATTGTATTGTTTATACAGCTAGCAAACATTTATATGTCACAAGCAACTTTTAGCATAGTACTCTCTTGGCTCACTGTGTTTGGCCAAGCATTAGTTATCATATTGTTGGTACTTTACGTAACGAAAAAACTACCAAAGGTTACAAACTTCTTTAGAACTCATGCAATCTTGTTCTCTTTCATTGTGGTACTTGCAGCAGTTCTAGGAAGTCTCACATATTCAGATATATACATGATTGAACCATGTAAATTGTGTTGGTACCAGCGAATATTCATGTACCCACAGTTTGTCATCTTGGGTCTTTCACTCATACTTAAAGATACAAGAGCCGCTTTTTACGCGCTCATTCTTTCAATATTGGGTGCACCAATCGCACTCTACCACTATCTACTCCAAAGAGGTGTGGTTGAAGCAGGGTGTAGTGTTGTTGGAAACTACTCAGTATCATGCTCACAATATTTCAAATTAAATCTTGGATATATCACAATCCCACTCATGGCATTTACTGCCTTCGTGATGATTATTACATTCTTGCTGATATATAGATCTAAAGAAGTGTAGCAATGAAAACAAGAAAGAATATTTGGCTGTGGGCATCATATGACTTTGCAAATTCGATTATATCCATAATATTCTTCTTGTATTTTTCTCAATGGATTGTCATTGAAAAAGGATTCACCGACCTCTCATACAACCTGACTTACACATATGCCACCATTCTTCTGTTGTTCGTGGTTCCGGTGGTTGGATTTTTAATGGATACACGAATGAGAAGAATCTCAGGTTTGCGTGTGACAACTATATTCACAACGGTTGCATATATCCTGTGTGCTTGGTTTGGTATATATGGAAATCCTGCGGTTTCACTCGCATTGTTTGCCCTTGGTATGTTTTTCTACATGCTCACCTTTACATTCTATACACCACTCATTAATGATATATCTCATGAACATGAAAGAGGGAGGGTGTCAGGGTATGGAGTATGTTTAAATTATATTGGTCAGTTTGCAGGACTTTTGTTTGCACTTCCGTTTGCTAATGGTACATGGTCAATCTTTGGTGTATCTGGAAGACTTGAAACATTAATTCCTGCCGCAATACTGTATGTAGTGCTCTCACTACCTATGCTCATATTCTTTCATGAGCCAAAGAGGGAAGTTTTTCCAGATGCGAAGAAACTAAAAGAACATGCTCGATCAATATGGAATTCAACAGTTGAGCTCTTTCGATACAAACCGGTACTTCTGTTTTTCCTTACGTACTTCTTGTTTAACGATACGGTACTTACTGCTGCGAACAATTTCCCAATATTTGTTGAACAAGTATGGGGTGTGTCGGATACATTGAAATCTGCAATCCTTGCTGGTATCGTCGTTACATCAGCACTTGGTGGTATCATTGGAGGAAGAATCGGTGACCGGTTTGGTCACAAGAAAACACTTACCGTGATCCTCTATGGTTGGATATTCATTCTTCCGTCGATTGGATATGCACCAACATTCTCTTTGTTCGTAGTTTGTGCAACGCTCATGGGATTTTGGTTTGGTGCAAGTTGGGCAGTATCACGTGCGGTGATGTCATATCTCACACCAAGTGGGATGCATAACCTAACGTTTGGATATTTTGGTTTGGTTGAGAGAACATCGTCACTCATTGGGCCATTGGTATGGGGATATACGGTTACATCACTAGTTTCTGTGGGAAGTGTAAGGTATCAAATTGCAACTTTAGTAATTACAGTGTTTGTGGTAATCAGTGTGTTTGTATTTAAAAAAGTGAGAGGGGACAAATAAAAAAACTGCCGCAACGGATTGAACGTAGACGGCAGGGTAACGCTTATTATTTCGTCTTGCGCAAGGTCCCCTGACCTTGGCTTTTCCAGAATTCGCCCCAGTCCGTCATGCGGACTGTTGCTTTTACTGGAATTTGGATCTTTGGCCATGGTTGATTAAGCCATGACTTATCCTCACTATCTTCTCGATCAATAGGATCGAGTGGGCATCCGCGCCCTATGTGGTTATTACTTTTCGCCATTTTTGTATCCTCCTTGGGTGTTGGGTTAAGGGTTAAGGAAATACGGCGTGTGTACTTCCAGATATAATATTACCACATATATATTAAAAAAGCAAGTTTTAGTATGCATGTGTGGATAAAGAAAAAAGCCCAAGCATCGCTGCCTGGGCTTTCCTCATGAAGACGCTTTTGCATCGACTAGCCTTTGCCAACTCCGTAATAGGGTGGTTGAGGCTTCGCTTGCTTGTTGAATCCTGTCGTCTCGAGACGCCACAGCCACTTGGAGGTAGCGGTGTTTCGGGTGACCGTCCAGGTCACCGTCACGTTTGTCTGCGTAGTTCCACTGGGAGTTTGAAAACTTGTCGTAGTCACAACTCCAGGGAACTCGTCGACAAAGCCATCTGCATCAGCAGTTGTCGGGTCATAGGCGAACGCCTGAATGGTTCCGAGTTCCTGTGGGGTGCACGAGAAGCTGACATTGAGTTTGAATGGGCGGCTTGCTCCTTCCTGCGTGGACTCCAGTTTGATGGAGCCGGTGGGAGGGGATATGAAGCCCCACTGATCTTTCGATGGTGGAGTCATGCTCGTGGTCAAAACCAAGGTGCCAATTGTTGGTGAGAGTTTGTCGCTGAAGGCGATGTAGTTCTCGATACCAACATATCCAACCTGACTTGCGATGACCTGGCTTTGAATCAGGGCACCTGTGGTCAGGTTATAGGCAACTTCCAAATCGTATCCGCCAGTGGCGTTGTTTGGATACTGGCGACCAACGACGAGTGTGCCGCGGCCAGCATAGTTGACTGGGAAGTAGATTTTCCCGTTGCCGACGTTCAGATTTTCTTGCCAGGAGTTACCTTGATCATCGGTGTAGTAAATGGTCGCGTATTGGGCGCCAGGGAAATACACGGGGATGACCCAATTCATCTGGAGTCGCAGCGTTGGATTGATGACCAACTGTCCACCACCTGCGATTGGAGCCGCAGGAGCATAACTCGTAAAGAGGCTCTCGCCACTGGAGTTATTCAGTGTTGCGTAGACATAGACTTCGTTGTTGTTTCGCACTTTGAAGCGGAACTGGTTACCAGGCAGGAGCAGGCGCTCTGTGACCTGATCAACGTCGCCTTCGACATAGATACTTGTGACGTCGCCGACAGACCGCAGGATGGACTGGCCCCAGACAAACGAACTGGCAGACGTGATGGAGCTGAGCGCGTAGAGCTTGAGCTCGGCGGCGCTAGACAACATCAACATTTCTTCGGGTGCAGGAGCTGCACTCGCTGTCGTTGTTTGCGTGGTGGTTGTCGTGGTCGTTGGACCAGCGAACATGTTAGAGACCAGCAACAAGCTGGCGAGAAGAGTGAGAATGGTTTTCATCTGAGTGTGTCGGGTGGGTGTGGGTTGTTATTCTGCTTTCTTGTTTTGCTGCTGCTGTTTCAAAGCGTCAGCTCTTGCTTGTTGCCAGAGAGGATCGCTCTCTGGTGGACTGGCCGGCTCATTGCTCGGATCGATGGTGACCGTCACATTACCGATGACAAGATTTGGCTCCGAACTGTCTGATGTGACACGAGTCACTTCGTAGGTTCGAGATTTCTTGCCATCCTGCTTGGAAGGAGCTTGCCAGTAAAAAAAGCTAGCTAGCCCTAAGGTGAGGGTGAAGACGATAAGGATACGTTTCATGAGGTGTTATGGGTGTTGTCGAGGATCTGATATTAAACGAAAACCCTCGGAATGAGGGAATTAGTTCAATGAAATATTATGACATATTTAAACACGTTTTGTCAAATATTGTTTGGGGTGGGATTTAAAACAGTGATTCAACTACTGCTTTTACATCAGATCCGTCAGCTTTACCTTTGAGGTCTTTCATGAGTGCACTCATGAGTATACCAACCTTGGTTTTGTCAGTTACACCAAGCTCAGCCTTCTTTGCTTCAGCAAAAGTTTTAATTTCTTCTCGAGACATCATTTGTGGGAGATATACTTCAAGAATCTTAAGCTCGGCAGCTTCACTCTCTGCAAGATCTGGTCGTCCACCGGTTGTAAATTGCTCAATGGCATCCTTTCGCTGCTTTACACCTCTTCGAATTACAGTAAGTACTTCATCGTCTGTAAGTGAATCTTGTGGAGTTCGTCCGATAGCTACGAGTTCATTGGTGAATGCACTCATGAGACCACGAATAACTGTCATTCGAACAGTATCCTTTGCCATCATGGCTTCTTTAAGACTACCTTTAATTGTTTCCTGGAGTGTCATGGTATACTAATTTTGTTATGAATAATTCAATGATACTCATTGTAGCGTTAATATTGATCGCTATCAACATACTCTTTTTGGCCATCATTTACCTTCGAAGCAAAGGAGCCAAACCTGAAAAAGTAGAAGACAATGCTGGGTTGCAGCTTTTGCTCCAGCAAATCAACGAACTTGGGAGAACTGTTGATTCAAAGATATTGGATATGAGTAAGTTGGTTGATGGAAAGCTTGGTGAATCACACAAAGAAATGCAAGAAACAGTAAGACATCAGACTGGTGAATCATTCAAGCTACTTAAAGATGTTACTGAACGACTCACAAAACTTGATGAGACTAACAAACAGGTGGTTTCATTTGCAGATCAGCTTCAATCACTTCAAGATATTCTTAAGAATCCAAAACAACGAGGAATACTTGGTGAATATTATCTTGAAACTCTCCTCAAGAATGTACTTCCAACTGGAGGTTTTCAAATGCAATATCCATTCAAGGATGGAACCATTGTTGATGCGGCAGTGTTTGTAAAAGACAAAGTAATTCCGATTGATTCAAAGTTTAGTTTGGAGAACTACAACAGATTGGTTGAAGAACGTGATCCGCAAGAGAAAGAACGATTGGAAAAAGCATTCAAGAATGACTTGAAGAATCGTATTGATGAGACATCTAAATATATTAAGCCTGATGAGAACACTATGGAATTTGCATTCATGTTCATTCCACATGAAGCCATCTACTATGATCTTCTCGTTGCACAGGTTGGATCAGTGAAAATTAATACAAGAGATTTGATTGAATATGCATTTAAAGAAAAGCATGTAATTATCGTGTCCCCAACATCATTCCTTGCATATCTTCAAACAGTGCTCCAAGGCTTGAAAGCTCTTCAAATTGAAGAATCAGCAAAAGAAATTCGAAAGAATGTACAGAAACTTGGTGAGCACATTCGAGCATATGATGAATACATGAATTCAGTAGGTAAGAGTTTGTCTACAACAGTAAATCACTACAACAAAGCACACAATGAGCTTAAGAAGATTGATAAGGATGTTATGAAAATAACGGGAGGGGTTGAGGGAACACCGGTTGAGCCATTAGTCATTGAAAAACCATTACAAGAAGAGATATAATATATACATATGAAGCATGCACTCGTTGTACTCATAATTGTCTTTGTGGTAGCACTTGTGGTCTTGCCTTTAGTATACATCAGTTTAGGAAAAATTCGAAGTCCGATTGATAAGCTCACTCTCGGAAACAAAGGACCACTTACTGGTCAAAACTATATCCCGGAAACAAAAGGACAAGTTGACCCTGATAAAGTATATAACCCCAATGATGCATTTAACTTTGAACTTGAAAAAACATGTAATGCAGGTGGATACCCACTCCTCGATAAAGATGTGACCAGTATATTCAATCTTAAGGAAAAGAAAGCAAGTCTTACGAGTGATTTCTTCAAATTTAGTTGGAATCTTTCTGGGGAGTTCGATAAGACAAAACCATATGGATCTAAATCTGTACCTACTGGAATCCTCTTTGGAGGAGGAACTACGCCTGAGACTCGTTTGGTTATAAGTCTTTGGGCAGGAAAGTTTAATGCTCCTGAATGTGTTGAATACTACAAAGAGAAGTTTCCAAAATATCATGACGGAGGGAGATTCTTGAAAGATACTAACTGGGAGAAACAGGGCTTTAATTTGATTGAAAAGGGACTTACGCGAATCAATGGATATCAGTACTACTGGTATATGTTTGAAGATATTCGAAAGCGAGGTGAGCTCTTGGATACTGATGAAGCTAACAGGTCACTTCTTTTGGAGGATAAGTTGAGTAATCAAACATTTACCATAATCTACGAGGTATATAACAACGGTATCAAATATAGGATCTCTTTCACAGGGGATAAGAAGCAAAACAAGTCATACCGGTCAATAATGCAGGCAGCAAATGGATACTTAGGTACCCTCATGTTGAGGTAGATTCCTAAACCGTGGCCATATTGCACATATTTTTTCTTTCTGGTATACTCGTGGTCTATGGCAAATATTACAAAAACTAAAGCTAAAACTGCTACAAAAAAGGCTGCTTCAGGCGCTTTTGCTGTAATCAAAACAGGTGGTAAGCAGTACCGAGTTTCAGAAGGAGACTCAATTAAAATTGAAATATTACCAGGTGAATACAAAGTAGGTGATAAGGTGGACTTCAAGGAAGTTCTCCTCACAGACTCTGGTTCAGAGACAAAAGTTGGTACACCAACAGTTTCAGGAGCAAAAGTTTCAGGAGAAATCGTTGAAATTGGAAGAAGTGCAAAAGTAATTGCAGCTCGATACATTCAGAAGAACCGATCAGGTTTTAAGAAGAATGGTCATCGACAGTCTTTCTTTAAAGTTAAGATTACAACTCTCGCGTAAGTATTTGCAACACTCCTTTGAATAGTACAAAACCCCGCCCTGGCAATCGCCGAGGCGGGGTTTGTGTCACGATGCTCGCACCTTCGCGTCTCTGTAGATTTGAGCGCGTAGATCTTCGTACGTGACATTCTCAGACATCATGATGTAAGATATCAAAGGTAAGAGGATACGGTCATGCTTCCTCCGTTCAACCTGATCATTACTCTTTTCTACCTTCTGTACTTCTCTCATGACGTCGACAGCTCTGTCGTATGCAAGCTTCCTGAGGGTGGCTGCAATGTGATGCGGAATACTGTTCGTACAGCTCTCGTCAACCACAGTGTATTCAGAGTCAGTAAGCTTGGATGTCCAGTTGAGCAGATGTGTAATCATGCCGGAAGGTTCCAGTGTCTCGTTGAAAAAGGTTCTCCACCTGAGCGCCACTTCTTTGGTGAAGTTGGACACTCTGGTGTTGAAGAATTTCTCAGTGAAAAACAGGAACCCAGCCAGTAGGAGCACAAACGCTGCAAAGAGCAGTGTGTGCTCTTTGGGTAGTACCAGGATCGACTCTTCGGAGCAAATCCATCCAATGTACGCTGACACAAGAAGTGTCAGTACAAGGAAGATTACACTGCCACCCATGTACCCCTCGTTGTTATGATACGCAAGACTAGCTTGGTATCCGTTTTTGATGTTCGGTAGGTACTTATGAGTCAGATTATCGAGATATGCTGTATCCTGGCGTGGTCTCCACCAGTTTTTCCAATACATCCCATGGATCCTCATGGTGAGGCTGTAGTTGTCACGTGAGCCTGTGACTGGCGTATCTGTTGCGTTCACTGTTGTGTAGGGGTGACTCGAATGCTACCTGTAAAAGAGCCTTTGCTCAGCACGAAAAGCCCCTTTGGACTTCCCGCACCTTGTAGTACAGGGGAGTCCGAAGCTGAGTCGTTGCCTTGGTCCAAAAAAACAATACAACTAATATTAATATCAGTCAAATACCTATCTTCGATTCTCAAGCGCACTCCGGAGTGTATCTGCGTCAGAATATTCAAGTTCAGTTCCAGTGGAAAGCCCTCTTCCAGGCGTGGTCACCTTTGGTAGTTTGGAGTTTTCGTAGTGCTTCTTTAGAAGGGAAAGGATATATGTTGCAGTATGTTCACTCTCCGGGTTTATACTTGTTGCGATGATGATTTCATCAAACTCTTTATCAGTGAGTAGTTGTAGTAATTCCTTCTGTCGAATCTTTGAGGCTGGATCATTGTCGAGAATTGGTACAGTTCCACCAAGAACAAAGTATCTACCGCTGTAAGCACGGCTTTTCTCTAGTGCGCCAACATCAATGTCTCGAGCAACAATCATCAGTTGTCTGTGGTTTCTGTTTTGGTCTCTACAAATTGAACAGAGGCCACTTTGATCCAGTGCATACTTTTGTGTATGAAACCTAAAGCAAGAAGGACATATGAATACAGTTGATTTGAGTTGGGTAAGCAAGGTAGAAAACTCAGAAAGCTCATTCTGGCTTTTTGTCAGTAAGTGATATACAAAACGTTTCGCTTGTCTTGGACCAATACCTGGAAAGTTTCTAAATATTTCTTCTAGTTTGTCTGATGTATCCATTGTTAGAATCCGTTGTCATTACCACCAAATTCACCGCCAAAGTCACTCTTTTCCATATCAAGGAAGGTGGTTCGCTCAGGAACGAACTTGAGCTGTACAACACCTGTTGGACCGTTTCTGTGCTTTTCAATGAGGATTTCAGCGATACCATCTCGTTGATCATGTTCTTTGTATCTGTCCTCTCTATGGATGAACATTACGACATCTGCATCCTGTTCAATTGATCCAGAGTCTCGTAGGTCTGAAAGTCTCGGCTTTCCACCTCGGGCTTCAACTGCTCGTGAAAGCTGTGAGAGGGCAAGTACTGGTACATCCATTTCTCGAGCAAGATTTTTGAGAGATCGTGAAATTTCAGTAACTTGTTGTACTACGTTGTCACTGTTTCGTGATTGTGTAGGCATCATGAGTTGGAGATAGTCAACGATGATGAGTCCAAGTCCTTTCTCAGATTTAAGTCGTCTTGCCGTACTTCGCATCTTAATGATGTTGTTTCCAGGAACATCATCAATGAATATCGGTGCTTGGCTCAACTTGTCGATACCGTCTCGAAGCTTTGCAAAATCTTCATCTTGAAGCCTTGCGGTTCGAATTTTCCATGAGTCCACGAATGCTGTCGCAGACAACATTCTACTTGTGAGTTGCTGTGCACTCATTTCAAGAGAGAATATGGCAACTGGTACATTGTGTTTAAGTGCTGCGTTTCGTGCAAGGTCAAGAGCGAATGATGTTTTACCCACGGATGGTCGTGCTGCTAGGATGATGAGGTCAGACTTTTGTAGACCTGAGAGTTTTGCATCAAGATCACGGAATCCAGTTGGTACACCACGAATTGAATCACCGGCATTGTGTAGCTTGTCGATGACATCCCATGTCTCGTTGAGGGCATCTTTCATCTGTACGAATTTTCTTGATGTGCCTTTGTTTGCAAGTTCAAAAACATGCTGTTCAGCTTGATCGAGAATTTGTTCTAAATCTCCAGACTCATTGAACCCTAAATCAGAGAGTTTCTCTGATGCACTGATGAGTCTTCGCATCATGTATTTTTTCTGAACTATTTCAGCGTAGTGTACGACGTTTGATGCTGAAGGAACTACGTGTACAAGTTCGGCAAGATATGCGGCACCACCTGCTTGTTCAATTAAATTTTTTTCATCAAGTTTTGTTTTGAGGGAAAGGATATCTATTGGATCATTTTTTGTAGCAAGCTCAATCATGGTGTTATATATGAGCTTGTGTCTGTCACTGTAGAAGGAATCAGGAGTAATGATGTCGTTGATATCATACAAACTATCTTTTCGAAGCATGATTGAACCTAGAACAGCTTGCTCAGCGTCTAAACTGTGTGGTGGTACACGTAAATCTTTTTTTATGTATGGTGACGCAACGCCTGATGACATACCTGTATTGTACCCCAGATATCTGAAGGATTACAGGTGACAAAAAGGTAAAAAATATGAATAACGTGTGTATATCCTGGGGATATGAAATATCCTTATGACAAATGGGTATTTTTGAAATACAAGGCAATTCTGCTGCCTACAAGGCCAATTAATATATATGCAAGTGTGACACCAAAGATTGAGACTGAGATATCCTCGGCAATTTTGTACTGTTCGAGAGCGGTAAGGGTTATGAGGAATATCCATGAGAGTGTTGAGAAAACAGCAGTACTTACGATTGAATCATCATGCTTTCCAAACGTGAGTGAAAGATGAAAATGTGTTTTTTGATATCGAAGGAGTGTTTTGAGGTGAATCTTCCGTAGCGTAAGTGCTGTGAGAAGTGCGATTGCAAAGAGGAATATTTTTGCGAATGCAATATCGAGCGCACCAATCATTCCAGACTCGAGTTGCAATGCGAGTATGAATGTGTACACAAGGAGACCGAGACTTGCACTTATTATTGAAAAAAGACTAATCCTTGAGAGCATACGCTCTTCGTGCGGTTGTATTTTGTGATCTTTAAGTGAAAGTGTAAAGAATGTGTCAAAAATGAATGCACTACCGGCACCTACTGCTACACTTACAAGTTCCAATGAGAGAAATAAAAGTTCCATGTGTTATTTTTTTAAAACAGTTTGTTCAGTACCTGAATCGAGAACTGTGTATCCTTTCTCTAATAGTATATCTCGTATTTTGTCAGATGTAACCCAGTCCTTGTTCATACGCGCAGTCTTTCGTTCCTCGAGTAGTGCCTTAATATCATCTGGAATAGTAACCATCTCTGTCTTTTCAAGTGAGAGACCGAGTACAGTGTCAAAATGTAATGCAGTTTTCCTCATGTCTGCCTTTGAAACTTGTTCATCTTTTGTGAGTTCCCACAGTACTCCAAGAGCTCCTGGGATATTAAAATCATCATAGATGTATTTCTCAAACTCTTCCACATACGACTGGATGAGTGTACCACTTTCAGGGAGTGATGAAATTATATTCTTCAATCTTCTGTATGCGGTATCAGAAGCTTCAAGTCCGTCAAAGGTAAAGTTTTGTTTCGATCTGTAGTGAGCTTGAAGGAAAAAGTACCGTAAGCTAAGAGGGTTGTATCCCTTTTTTGTTATATCTTCTAGTGTAAATGATGTGCCTTCAGATTTGGACATCTTTTTGTTGTCGACTAGTAGGTGTTCATTATGAAGCCAATATGTAGCAAAGGGTGCATGGTTGGCACAAACTGATTGTGCTATCTCATTGGTGTGATGAATGGAAATATGCTCCACACCTCCAATGTGAACATCAAATGTGTTACCTAGATATTTCTTACTCATTGCGGAGCATTCAATGTGCCAACCTGGAAAACCTATACCATCTTCTACAAGAGGAGAGGCGAATGGGGACTTCCATGTTTGAAGAGCATCTTTGTATGCTCCAGCTTTAAATATCCAAAGTGCGAAATCACTTGGGTTTCTCTTGTTGGTATCATGTGCAGTACCGTGACCCTTTCCATGCTCCTGCATTTCAAGTTTCTGACCGGAGAGTTTGTTGTAGTCTTCAAATTTCGATACGTCAAAATACACTGCGTAATCTGTGGTATATGCGTAGCCATCACTAAGAAGTGTTGAAACCATATCAATCATTTCGTCAATATGATCTGTTGCTTTGGGACGTACTGTTGATGGGAGAGTATTTAGTGCTGCAATATCTGCATCAAACTGAAGTGTGTATTTTTGTGCAATTAGATCCGGATTCAACTGTTCACGTTTAGATGCTTTTTCCATTCGATCTTCACCAGTATCCGCATCACCATCATTGTCTCCCGTAAGGTGTCCTACATCTGTGTAGTTTCGAACGAAGGTAACATTGTAACCAGCGAACTCAAATGTTCTCCTAATGGTGTCTGCTAGAACTACTGCTCGTAGGTTTCCAATGTGTTGTGTCCAATATACTGTAGGGCCACAGTGATATATACCAACGTTTCCATTTGAGATAGGGGAGAAAAGTTCCTTTTTTCTGCCAAGAGTATTTATGAGGTATATATTTTTAGAAGGCATGAAGAGTTGTTGGTTGACCCGAAAGTTTATCTTTGAGATACTTACATTATATGCACAATTCAGAGCAAAACAAGACGCTCATATCTATTGGTTTGGTGATTGTATTAATCGCTGTGTTTTCATTCGGATTCATTTCTGGTAAATCACAGACTGCTGAGGCAAGTAAAATGCAAGCCATTTCAGAGAGTTTAAATGGTACAAAAGACAAACCTAATCAGGTTGATTTCGCCCTATTTTGGAAAGTATGGAATACGGTTAATGAAAAGTATGTTGCAACACATGGTACGACCACTCCAAGTGATACAGACCGTGTATATGGGGCTATAAAGGGTATGGTTGATGCTATGGGTGACCCGTATACTACATTCTTCCCACCACAGGCTGCAAGTGTTTTTGAAAGTGAGATAGAGGGTAATTTCGAAGGTGTTGGTATTGAAATGGGCATTAAGGATAAGACACTAACAGTTATATCAGCATTAAAGAACTCCCCAGCTGAGCGTGCCGGAATCAAGTCGGGTGACAAGATAATAAGAATTGATCAGAACTCTACTGAGGGTATGACCATTGAAGCTGCTATCCAGAAGATTCGAGGTAAGAAGGGGACAATTGTAGAATTTAGTGTGTTTAGAGAAGGTCAGAAAGATTTACTTGATATTAAGATCACGCGAGATGTTATTGTTCTTCCAACAATCGATACAAACTACGATAAGCAGACAAATATTTTCACTATTCGACTATATAATTTCTCAGCACAATCCCCGGGCTTGTTCCGAAATGCACTACGTGACTTCGTGAACTCAAAATCAAATAAATTAATTCTTGATTTGCGTGGAAACCCAGGAGGATACCTAGATGCTGCGGTTGATATGGCTAGTTGGTTCTTGCCACCCGGTAAAGTGATTGTTCGAGAGAGTTTTGGTGGAAATAAACCAGAAGTAATCGAACGAAGTCATGGATACAATATCTTTAATGATAATCTCAAGATGGTCGTCTTGGTTGATGGGGGATCTGCATCAGCATCAGAAATCCTCGCAGGAGCACTCCAAGAGCATGGCAGAGCAACTCTCGTGGGCTCAAAGACGTTCGGAAAAGGGTCAGTACAGGAATATATCAAGGTGACAGACAATACAGCGCTTAAAGTAACAATCGCTCGATGGCTCACTCCTAATGGTAAGTCCATTTCAGATGGTGGTTTGACACCAGACCATGTCGTTGACCTTACTCCTGAGAACGTAAAAGCTGGTCAGGACCTGCAGCTCCAGAAGGCTATTGAAGTATTGAGTAAATAAGCCATTTGTGCTACAGTAGCCAGTACTGCATATCTCTAGTGATACAGCAGATTTGTTAATCATCATATTCAATCAATGAAAGTAATTCTATTAAAATCAGTTCCGAAAATTGGACGAAAATTCGACGTAATCAACGTTTCTGAAGGATTCGCTATGAATGCATTGTTCCCAAAAGGACTTGCTGAAAATGCTACACCTAAAGCGCTTGAGCGAGTGAAAGTATTAAAAGCTGCTGAAGAAGCTGACCGACAGGTACAAGAAGAGCTTCTGCTTAAGAACTTCAAGGATATCGCTGGTACTTCAATTGAAATTCACGGTAAGGCTAATGACAAAGGTCATTTGTTTGCTGGGATTCACAAGGAAGAACTAGTTTCAGCACTTAAAGATCAGGCTCGACTTGATATTCTTCCTGAATACATTGTGCTTGATAAGCCAATCAAAGAGCTTGGTGAGCATAAGATTGAAGTGAAAGTTCAGAACAAGTCAGCTGAGTTTACTGTTGTACTCAAGGCTCTCGAATAATCTACGTTAGGTAAGATATATAACAAAAAGACCTCAGGTAATCCCTGTGGTCTTTTTGTGTAAGAGTTACTTATTCAACGTGAGCAACTTTCTTAACCTTTGTTGTGTTATCGAAAGATACAACTCGCTTTGATCCATACTTCACAATACCTTCTTTGAGAGCGTAGAGTGTGTGGTCTTTGCCCATGCCTACATTCTTACCAGCTGTAATTTTGTTACCTCGCTGTCGAACGATGATTGCACCTGCTGATGCTTTTTCACCTCCGTATAGCTTGATACCAAGATACTGTGGGTTTGAATCTCTTAAGTTTTTTGCCGAACCGGCAGCTTTTTTGGTTGCCATAGTGTATTAGTAATAATTAATTGAAGCTTCAGTTAGAGCTTTTTATATATAATTCAAGCTTCCTTAAGGTAACTCGTCTTAAGCTATTGAAGCTCTATACCGAAAGTAGCAAGGAAGAGTATATACCAAATGACTATATTATTCAATACCCCAGATGCGAAAATAAGACTCACCAGAATCTTACTAGTCTTAAACCTTTCTTTCTTGGTGTGTTCAATAGGTTTAGGGGTGTTTTTGGTAGGTAGGATAGGGGAGAAAACCCCTATTTTGGTACAGTGTGATAGGGAGGAGATAGAGAAAGTGGACCGAGCAGCTAAGGTGCTTGAGGGCCTGCAAAAGGGTATAAAATAGAATACAATATATTGTCATTTTGTAAAGGTATATCTATCAATTATACCTTTATTTTTAGCCACATAAATTGTATTACAAAAGCCATTTTTGCATCAATTTCGTTGACAAAAAAGGGGGTGACATGCTACTATATTGGCATAAAGCACATAGGTGCTTTTTAAATTTTAGTGCAAGTGTACTGATACTCAGTAATCGGCGTACACATTACCAGCTAAATTTCGGCTTATTTTACAACTCACGATCGGTATGGCAATGGTGGTCTCTGGAATGATGGCGACAGATACGCCCGCAGTACAGAATCAGACCATTGTTGCTAAACCAGAAGTAGTCGCGGCGTCCAGCACGCAGGCAGCGGTAGGCAGGACAACAACCCAGACAACTTCAAATCAAGGGGGTAATAAGTCTCAAAAAGAGACTAACCCGAACGAAGGTATTGAGTCGTTCACAAGAGAATATTTTAAAGATATTCCTCTGATGGCAGAAATTGCTAAATGTGAATCTCGATATCGTCAGTTCAACAGGGATGGTAGTACATTTAGAGGTGTAGTGAACAACAAAGATGTTGGCGTTATGCAGATAAATGAATTCTATCACCTTGAGCGAGCAAAAAAACTTAATATTAATATCTACACAGTTGAAGGTAATCTTGAGTACGGAAAACTTTTGTACTCTGAAAAAGGTTCACAGCCTTGGAAATCTTCAGCTCCATGTTGGATGAAGTCTGATGTTGCGAAAGCGATGTTCAACACAAATCCAGTATTAGCAGAGAAATAATATTAAGGTCTCGCCCCTTCACAAAAAGACCTCAGCAATGAGGCCTTTTTGTTTACAAGAAGAATTTAATATGTGTAATACCGTAGAAGAAACACACACCTATAATAATATTAAACATGGTTTGAACTAGAGCTGGTGTGTGTAGTTTAAATCCTTTCTCTGATATAGAAAGATAGAATCCGGATATAATAAATATTGGGATGTAGTATCTTTGTTCAATGAGTGGCATTGCTGATATGGATACCAACGCGGTTACTTTAAAGATATATTCAGATACTTTGTGTTTTGCTGAAAAGGCTTGGGCAAGGAACATTATTAGTCCACATACGGAGAATATACCGAACAGTGTTTTCGCCCAAAGGATATTGGTAGAGATATCTAAAAGCCGGTTTCGAAGAAACCATCCGTAGCTACGAGTATTGTATTGATGGTGTATCTCATATGTGTAGAAATACAAAAGGAATATGCCTAATGTGCACATGGTACCTATTAAATGAGCAATATATTTTTTTGTGTTTAGTTTCAATACAAGAGCATACGCTTTTTTTAGGGCAGGGTAGAAGTACCCTATTGTAGTAACAAAAAAGACAAAGCTAAAGAACCATATATTAGAGAGATTGAGTGATATCTCATGGGATGTACGATCACCAAGTGCAACTCCTTTGTTTAGTATGAAGAAGACTATGAATGATATACACACGAGTAGGTGGTATATACTGACTTTAAACTTTTCTTTCAATCCTTGGGCGTCTCTCGAGATTAAAAACAAAATCGGTAGTATCCATACTATCGATGGTTGACGTATGAGGACTGCTAAAGAAATAGATATTGCGCTTTGAAAGTATTTCCCGGTATATCCAGTTACGAATGAAAGTGCAATCAATGATACCGCAAGGATGTCTGTATAGATGAGTGGAATGTACGGGAGAGTGATAGGGATTGTTACAAGTGCAAGTAATATGTAGTTTGTATTCAATTTATTACTTCGTGCGATATATGAAAGATACAACAGGGTTAGAAATATGAGAGTTGTGACCACCCCTCTTGAAAGAAACAGATCAAATGCGTCAGTTTTTTCAAAAATGCCAGCCTTTGTTAATGCCTTACCAATCTCTAATTTGCTTCCGAGGTGTACAACTTTTCCGATAAGATTGTGTATGTGTGTTGGTGTAGTTATCGCTTTATTTATAATTACAGATCCTTCCGGTATGTATGCGTACTCCTTGATTTGCCAATAGTGGGGGAATTCATCCGCGAGTGCTTTGAGGTTTATAGTCATCCCAAGTTGAATGATGAATATAAAACCTAAAATGTAAATTACAGAATTATTTTTTATAAAAAAATCTCGCCACATAATATGTTCAATTGTGTAAAAGTATAGCACGCAGAGAATGTAAACAATGCGGGCTTTTTGGTCTGCGGGGATAAGACCCTTCGGTATTTATATATGTCGCACAATATATCTTTTCCGACATAATATATATTGAAAAGCCTCATTCCATACATAAACCCAGCTATGAGACTTCTCCCATGTATGGCAACGGCAATCCATATATGAATCTGTTTCTCTTGTTCCTGATATCTTCTTTCTCCTTACGTACACGCCTTGATTCCAGGCTTGCCAACAAATGTACCGAATCATCTTGTAGTTCATCCAATACGTCTAGAAACGCATTCTGTGCTTGTACGGTATTCTGCACACCAAATAGGTCTGCTTGTATGGTCTCTGTAGGTCGAACCCTGTGCATGGATACACCTGTACCTTTGTATGCGTAGATACTCGAATATATCTCTTTGAACGATTCTAGAATCATTCCGTAGATATGGCTTGGATTGTTGGTATAAAATCCAATATCAAGTTCTATACTCAGATACCTGTTGTGATCAGTATTTTTCTTAAGAAAGAAACTAAAATGATTAGTCTGCAAGTCTGCCATTCGAAGTCGTTTGCATAGTATTTCGGTATGGGTACATAGTTCTGATAATAAGAACGTTCGTTCTTTTGTGCTGTATCCAAATGATCTTGTTGATTGAAATGATTTTTGTCCACCCGGTAAACCATACGAACTTTCAACTGGTTTCTGTTCTATACCCTGTAACTCATACCAGGTTTCAAGTGTATTTGACCCAAAGTTTTTCTCTACAAACTGCCTCCCTGCTTGTGTGAAGTCATATGCTGTATGTATGTTGTATCCAGTGAGCTCAGCACTGATTGCTCTTCCGATTCCCCACACGCTCCCTATTGGAGTTTGTTTGAGTATCTCTGTCACGTCTGTGTTAATGAATGATACACACCCACTCGGTTTCTCCTTCTTCGAGGCAATCTTTGCCAACGTCTTTGTGGTAGCCAGTCCAAATGACAATGTAATACCAAGAGCCTCTTCGGCCTCCTTTTTGATTCTAGATAGTATATTCTTGTCATATATCACAGCAAAACACTCGTCTATACTGTATCGTTCAACAGTATTTGAATATCGACACAAAATATCGTACATCTTTTGGTTATATTGCTCGTATAGTTCAAAGTGTGCTGGCAGTACAGTGACATTCTTGTATTTGGCACGTATCTGGAATATGGGCATACCACGAGTGATACCCATCTTTTTTGCTTCTGGGCTCATTGCAGAAGCGATACCACGTTCTTCACCAACAACAACGGGGGTGCCTTTGAGATGTGGAAATCTTTGAAGTTCACAAGACACAAAGAAGTTGTCTCCGTCTACATGCAGGATGTATTTGTCTACAGGATTGTTACGCATATTTTCTAACAACAGCTTTCACTACCGCAATTATTTGCAGTTCTTCAGTTGGGTACATCGGCTTGTACTTGCTGTTTGCTGCTTCAAGGAAATACCTAGACGATCCTTTCCTGAGGTATTTCAAGGTGTATGATCCATCTATCTCTGCTACAACAATTTGACCTATTTTAGGTGTAGTTGTTCTCTCGACAATGACCATATCACCATCTAGAATACCTGCATCTTTCATTGAATCCCCTTTAACTTTGAGCATGTAGCTTGATTCTTTCTTTTGTATAACCCAATCATCGAGAGATATCTGCTCATGAAGTGATTCTTCGCTTGGTGTTGGAAATCCAGCTTCTACTAAGCCAAGAAGTTTTATTGAAGATTGTTTATGTTTGGTTGGTAGTATTTTACCGAGTTTGTCTGTTTCGAGTGCTCCGGTTGCTTTGAGCTTCTGCACCAACGTATGCGCAGTATTTTTAGATCCAAGTTTGCATATGGTGCAGATTTCCTGATATGACGGCATTCTTTTGTGGGTACTAAAGAATGTATATATTTGTTTTTGTGCAGTTTGTAAATCAATATGTACTTTAGGCATATACCTATATTATACAGAACGAACGTTCTTTTGTATATGGTAGTTTACACAGCTGTATCCTCTAGTGCTGGATCATGTATGTTATCAAAGACTACCTTGTATACTCCAGGTTCATTTGTTAGTTCAAATATTCTTATCGGAGAATCTTTAGTGATTTCTCCAGGTTCACATCCTCTGTATGGCAACTCAGTTAATTCCCTGTGTGTAGGATCGTATATATTTATTTTAGGTTTAAAATTTGCTGCCTCTGCTGTTGCTTCCAATATATATGAAGGATCTTTACGTAAATACAAGTTAGCAGGTTCGCCAACGTTAAACGAGACATCTGCATATTTACGCTTGTTCTTTGATTCTATGGTTCCGTTAGTTAAAAATTCTTCGTACCCTAATTTTCCAATTGTTCTATAAAGTCTATCAGGTTGATAGATAATATTAGTTTTCATTTTTTCACCCTTCATCAATTCTTTGAAAAATGACCTCAGTGTTTGCAACACTCCTTCTTTTTTGGTTGGTCGTACGTTAGTATTCTCTGCGCTCGGAATGGTGCTGTGTTTTGGAATAATCTGATCATCCTCAGAAGAATTCTCTGCCAAGGCATCCCTTATTTCTGCAATCTTTGTTCTATCGTTCTTGGCTAGGGTTGGTGTATCAATGGTAACAGATCTTTCTGAATCAATAGTTGTTCCATCCGTACTCGACTCCTTTGTTTCGAAAGAAGGATCGTCGTTGTGTATTCCTTCATGCATACTATGTTGTTTATGCTGCTAAGTCCTTAACGAAAGCAACAATCTCTAGAACATCTTGCCATACAAGTTTAAGCATGCTGATTGTGTATGTTGCGAAGTCTCGGACCCATGGCTTCGCAAGCACTTCTGAGATATTTATTCCAAGCACTCGAAGAAGAACAAGTGCAATTATGATTACAACTACGATTTCAAGTATACCTTTCTGTTTCTCTTTGTTTGTTGTTGGGATAAATTTCATGTTACTTCTCCGCTATGAATGCATTATACCACAAAGAAAACATCAAAAGTACATATACCTTTCTTGAGGTGTCTCTCTTCCCTTTCACATGGTCACTAATCAATGTGTCAATGTATTCCACATTAAATTGTGACTGAATATATGGGTTTTCGACAATGATATTTTTTATGTCTTCTGGTCTTTCTTTTAGCCAGTTTCGAATTGGAGTTGGAAATCCTAATTTCTTTCTACCCGCAGTTTCTTTAGGAAGAATAGACTGGAATGCTTTTCTAAGAATATATTTCGTAGTCCCGTCTTTATATTTAAGTGTATCTGGAATCATTGCTGATATTTTACTCACCTCGATATCTAGAAATGGTACACGAAGTTCAAGGGAATGTGCCATGGTCATCTTGTCTGCTTTAGCTAAGATGTCTCCTGGTAACCAAAAGTTCATATCAATGTGCTGCATTTTCCGAGAATCACTTTGTTCAGATACGGTACTGAAGTAGGGTGACATATTGATTCTTTTTGGAATACTCCCTTTGTATAGTCTACGAATTTCGTTCTCTTTAAAAATATTTGCATTTCCAATATATCTCTCTTCGAGAGGAATGAGTGATCTTTTGATATAGTTAAGACCATATATTTCAAATGGTAGTTTTGCGAGTGGTTTTAGAATATATTTTTTTACAAAATTTGGAAGCCTGTCAATGACGTGTGTTGCAAACGGTTCTCGGTATATGTTGTATCCACCGAAGAGTTCATCTGCTCCTTCTCCAGAAAGAACTACCTTTACTTTTTTTCTCGCTTCCTTCGCAAGGAAATACAAAGCCACAGCTGATGGGTCAGCCACTGGTTCATCAAAGTGCCATGCGATTTTAGGAAGTTCGTTAAAATATGTATCAAAGTTAACTTTAACTTCCGTATGGTCAGTTTTCTGTGCATCTGAAACTTGTCGTGCCTCGTTGTGTTCACTAACATGGTCAAAACCAATAGTGAATGTTGAAACGGTTGGTTGCCCCATTTTCTTTCTCTGCGCTTGCATTGTTGAGACAATTATTCCACTATCCACTCCTCCTGAAAGAAATGATCCAACCGGCACATCACTAATCATATGGTGTTGTACAGAGTCCTCTACTATTTGTTTGATATCCTTAGCGAGTTTGTCTTCTACAATGTTACCTTCCTTAAGTTTCTTTTCACTGTTTTCAAATGTGTCATGAAATGTATACCTCCAATATTCTGATATTTTAAATGTTCCATCAGCTAGGTTTACTTTCATATAGTGACCAGGTGGAAGCTTATATATATCTTTAAACATGGTCTCCTCGAGTGGATTGTATTGAAATGAGAGATAGTTGAGAACAGCTTCATCGTTTATGATGGGTTTGTAGGCGGCATCTTCAAGCAGACTTTTAATCTCTGATCCGAAGCTTACAAACTTTTGTTCATACACTTTTTTTGATTTGTTGTATACAGAATCTACTCTGTAATATATTGGCTTTATACCGAAATGATCTCTTGCAATGAAAAGCTCATTTTTCTTTTTGTCGTATATACAAAAACCAAACATACCACGAAGTTTCATGAGCATATCTCTCCCGTATTGTTCATATAAATGTACAAGACCTTCGGTATCGCTTTCAGTCTTGAACTTGTGACCAAGAGAGATTAATTCGGGTCGTAGTTCTCTGTAGTTATATATCTCTCCATTAAATACTACACAGACCGTCTCATCCTCGTTCCATATTGGCTGGTGTCCATGTGAGAGGTCGATGATTGAGAGTCGTCGCATACCAAATGCAAACGAGTCTGTAATGAGTGTGCCACGATCATCCGGACCTCTATGTGTAATGATATCGACCATCTTGTCGATGAGTTTTGAGGTGTGTTCTTTTTTTCCGAGTGTTCCTGCGATGCCGCACATATGTATATAATTTTAACAAATATACTGTGAAAAAACCTAATTTTTCCCTATTGACTCATCTAATTTGTTGCGGGCAAATATAGCATTGGATCAAGGTATGCATCGATAGGAGCAATAGGCATCCTATACACCCTTCCACCACAACTTGCACTCGGCCTGTTCTCTACCTTTACAGCATCAGCGGCATATACCCCAAGGTGAAGATGTGGACCTGTTGAATATCCTGTATTTCCTGAATATCCAATTACGTCGCCAGCAGCCACAGTTTGTCCTTCTTGTACGCTAATAACTGAAAGGTGTGCGTAAATTGATGAGAGACCATTGTTGTGTCTTACAAGAATCCATCTTCCAAACGATGCCCCACGGCAGGTAAGGTCTGTGTCACCAGCGCCAATAACAGTTCCTGACGCTGCTGACTTTACAGGTGTTCCAATGGGTGCACCAAAGTCTACACCGTTGTGTGAACCTGATACATATAGTCTTCTTGCTGCAACTGTTTTTCCGAATCTTTGTGTAATCCTCACTTTATCCAACGGCCATTGAAGCGCACTTGAACCAGCTTGTGGAATACTTGATGGATCAAGTGTGTATTTAAGTTTTGATTCATATTCAAACACTTCTTTCTCAGTTGCAGCTTTAAGTGCTAACTTATCTTTCAGTATTTTCTGATAATTTTTTTCTTGATTCTTCGTGTCTTTCAGTGCTCGGTCACGTTCACTTTTTGTATAAAGTACAGCTTTCTTCTTTCCGGAAAGTTCATTCTGTAGCTTTACTAATTCATCCTTCTTCTCCTCTTTGTCATGCTTGTTAGATTCAAGAATATCTTTCTGCTTTCTCATGGTACCGATTTGTGCCTGGAGTGCCTCGTTGAATCCCAATTGGTATTCAACCTCAGACAGAAATCCGGTAAGAGTTTTCTGACTAAGAAGGTGTTCAATCATGCCTCGGTCTTCAGCCATTTGAATTTCTCGTATACTTGCAGATATTCCGTCTTGAAGTTTCTGGATGCGTGACTCAGTATCACTAATATTTCCATCTATCTTTCGGATATCTAAGTTAGTAAGGTCAATTTTTCCATTTGTCTTTCTGATATCTAAGTCGATTGCCTTCGCATTTTGCTCCAGTTGTCTAATGAGGCCCTGTAGGGTTTTGGCTTCCTGGCTCGTCTTGTCAGTAAGTTCCTCATACAATTTAATTTCCTTATTGAGTTGCTCTAGGTTCTTACTCTTCTCTTCTATGAGTTTCTGGAGCGCTTCAGCTTCAGCGTTCGCCTCTACAGTTAAGGTATTCTCAAAAAAAGTACCAATACTTAGTACGGTTAATAGCAAAATACAAATTGTATATCTAAGCGTTTTCATGCAGTTTTTCAATTGCTTTTGTAAGCCGTTGTACTGCTTCTGCGTGTCCGAGTATCTCAATGAGAGTGAATGGGTCTGGGGATCTTTCTCTGCCCGAGAGTGCTGTTCGAAGAAGCCAGAGTACAATCGCCCTTCCTTTCGAATCTGCATATGGCCATACCAGCTCTTTCGCTTCTTCCTTTGATATATCACTTGCTTTGGTATCGAGAATGCTCTTCAATTCATTGAGATACTCAATGAGTGTACTGGAACTAACTTCAATACCTTTTCTCTGTTTCTCTGGACATAACAGAAGGTCTTTGCTGTATGTAGGATCCTTGAAGAATATCTCTAGGTCACCTTGCTCTGTCATCTCCGTAATTTCTTTGAATACAGAGATTCGTTCTCGAAGCACGGGCACCACTTTTGAGATCCTCTCCTTAAATGTATCAAGGGTAGAAATGTGTGATGGGATGAATGAGAGTGCTTTTTCTAAGAACTCAGCATCAGTAAGGCGCTTGAGATGTTCCTTGTTTACCCAGAGGAGCTTCTCTTCATTGAGTGCTCCACCTGCTTTTTGAATTCCAGATATATCAAAAGCATCAACAAGTTCTTTTGGTGTAAATATCTCTTGCTCAGTACCAGGATTCCATCCAATGAATGCTAAAAAGTTCATCATGGCCTCAGGGAGTATCCCATCTTTTTGATAATCAAGAAGATCTTTTGCACCATCTCTTTTACCGAGCTTTTTTTTACCATCAGGACCCATAATTGGTGGAAGTGTTGCAAAGAGAGGTCTTTCTATTTCTGTTACCTTCTTCAAGGCGTCATACAGTGCAAGAAATTTTGGTGTTGATGATATGAATTCATCCGCTCTGAAAATATGTGTTACTCCCATTTCTAGATCATCGATAATGTGTGCAAAGTTGTATGTTGGGTACCCATCACTCTTGAGCAAAATGAAGTCATCCAAAGCTTCAGGACCAGCTTTCAAGTCCCCCCGGATGAGATCGTTCCATCCGTATGATGTAATATCTGTTATCTTAAGTCGAAGTGGTTTTGTACCATCCCATACAGGTGGATTCTCAGGTCTATGATCTCTGTACAAAAATGGTCGCTTTTCTTCTTCCGCTTTTTTTCTAAATGATTCAAGTTCCTCTGCTGTGTATGGGTCTGCATAGGCAAGACCAGCATCGTGGAGCATCTGTGCATATTTTTTGTAACTCTCAAGTCTCTCAGATTGTTTGTATGGGGCATGAGGGCCTCCGATATTAACTCCTTCATCCCATTCAAGTCCAAGCCATCGAAGTGACTCAATAATGTGTTCAATTGATCCTGGAACCTCTCTTTCTTTGTCAGTGTCCTCGATACGAAGAATGAAGGTACCTCCCTGCTTTCGGGCAAACGCCCATGCATAGAGGGCGGTTCTTGCTCCACCTACATGCATATATCCTGTAGGTGAGGGTGCAAATCGTGTTACTGGTTTCTTTGAATTGTTCATATTACATTTCGTGCTTAAGTGCAATCTTTAATATTTCATTAGCAATAAGTGTTGCGGAATCAAGACGTGCAAATGATTTTGCACCTGTTCGCATTTTTTCTGAGAGGTGTTGATTACTCATTACTCTATCAATTTCATTCAATATGATCTCAGGGCTAAGATTTGCCTCTTCAATGACTATGGCGCTACTTTCTCTTGCATAGTTATATGAGTTCTTTCTCTGGTGATCACCATTTGATGTTGTAATTGGAATGAGAATACTTGGAATGCCCCATGCAGCTATTTCAAAAATGGTAGAGCCTCCACGTGAAATGATGAGAGAAGAAACACCAGCTGCCATTCGCATAGCAAGCGTGTTGAAGTAGTCGAATGGGTGGTATCTTGAAATGAACTTATTACCTTCGAGTATGACATTTGCGGTTCTAGAAACCTCTTCGTAATTCTTCTTACCTGTTTGATGCAAGATTTGATATTTAGGTACAAGTGAAGGAATTGCTGAAAGAATCGCATCGTTTATTATCTGTGCACCTTGTGAACCTCCGAGTATGAGGATTACAGGAATTGAAGTCTCAAGGTTTAGATACTCAACAGCACCTGCGCTTAGTGGCTCAGAGAACTCTTTTCGAATCGGATTGCCTGTGTGTGCAGTTTTATCAGCTGGGAAATATTCGATGGCTTCCTTGTATGAGATGGCAATTCGTTTTGCGAACTTCCCTGCCCACGCATTAACCCTTCCTGGTACACTGTCTGATTCGTGAATGACTACTGGAATACCAAGTATCTTTGCAGCCATGAGTGCTGGGAAACTTGTATATCCACCTTTTGCAAAGACAACGTCTGGGAATATCGAATACAGTTTTACGATTGCTGTTAATACACCAATACCCATCTTGAACATGTCAATGATGTTTAGGATTCTGCCTCCAGCTGAAGGTGAAATTCTACTCTTCCCAGCCATGACAGGAACAAATGTGATTTCATGATCGAACAATTCCTTCTTGTTATATGGATCTGGAGCCATGAAATATATTTGAGGCTCAAGAAGTTTTTCTTTCTTGCAAATCTCTCGTATCTGGTCTGCTACTGCTATGAGTGGGTAGAAATGACCACCTGTTCCACCTCCTGCCATGAGTATTTTCATGCTAGTGAGTATATCATGCCTTTAGTCATCCTTACATGTGGATTTTTACACCATATATGGTCTTTTATACCTTTCTTTGGTGCCTTGAAACATTAAGAACTATACCCACTGATGCGAGTGCGAAAAAGAGTGCTGTTCCTCCATGTGAGATGAAGAGAAGTGGTGTTCCCGACAATGGAATTATGGCAAGCATCGCTGCAATATTCAAAAATGACTGGATTGTAATTAATGTAATGATACCAACTACAAGGTATGAGCCAAAAATGTCTGGTGCTCTGATTGCAATTTTAAGACCTTTGAGGGCAAACATGATATAGAGGAATATGATGAATACGCTGCCGACGAATCCGAACTCCTCAGCCGCAACTGCAAATATTGAGTCTCCGATTGGCTCTGGCAAGAAGTTAAACTTCTGGATACTTTGTCCAAAACCTCTACCGGTGAGTCCACCCGATCCGATGGCAATCAAAGATTGCTGTACTTGGTAGCTACTCCCGGTCGGGTCTTTTGAAGGGTCAGCGAATGTCAGTATTCGTTGTTGTAGGTATGGGCGTTGTAGGACAAGCGCAGTAAGTCCGATGACTCCAACAAGTCCCATGATGGCTAGATCTTTCCATTTACCTCCTGCTGTAACATATATTGCTACCCCTGCTGCAATTATGACCATGAACGTATCAGTGTCAGGCTGCATAAGTACAACGCTTGCGGTGAGTACTGAAAGTATGACAAATGGAATGGTACCGAATTTTGATGTACTCGATTTTTGCTTTACGGATGCATACCACGCGGAGAGGTACATCACAAACCCTAGTTTGTAGAATTCAGCAGGTTGGAAACTTTGCCCACCGAGTACAATCCAACGACAAGCTCCTTTGGCGCACCTCCCTACTCCAGGAATGAATACAAGCAGCATGAGAAGGAATGCTGAGACAAAAATATAGAATGCGTGTTTTCTCCAGAACTGGTAAGAGATTCTTGAGGTGATATATGCAGCTACACTCCCCGCAACCAGCCCAAGCATGAGTTGGTTAAATGTAACGGCTTGATACTTACCTGTATTTTTAGAGAGTACCCCAAGTGATGCTGAGGAGAAAATGAAAAAACCAGCTATGACAAGTATTGCTACAGTAATAAGAAATGAACGATCAACTGATTTCATCGACATGATACATATACTGTATCATAAATCATATTTTTTACTTACCAAGAATTGATATGATTGTGCCTAAGAGCGCAGTAATAATTGCAATGACCCAATACCGCATTGTTACCTTGTATCGTGGCCAACCGATTGCTTCAAAGTGATGGTGTAGTGGAGCAATACGAAGTACTTTCACACCAAAATATTTCTTTGAGAACATTTGTACACTTGATGAGAGTGATGTGATAAACAGAGGAAATGCAATAATCGGTATCAAGATAACTTCTCGAGTCAAAAACGCTACAATTGCGAGGGTAACGGTAAGACCAAGCATCCCAGTTTCACCTAGATAAAACCTCGCAGGTGGAATGTTGAACCAAAGAAACGCGAGGAGTCCTCCCATAATCACTGCACAAAAGGCAGCGAGGTCAATTTGGTTTTGTGAGTATGCAATGATCATGTATGCAGCGTATGCAGCAATCATGACGCCAGCAGCAAGGCCATCAATTCCATCAATGACAGATCCTGAGAACACCCCAAGTACAACAACCATGAAGAATGGGATGAAGAGGAGCCCAAGGTTCAATTCGCCATAGAATGGGATATGGATACTGAGCATTGAAAGCTTGAAGTAGAACCACCATGCACATACCGCAGCGATAAGGAGCACAACAAGTATTCGAAGTTTCCTTGGGATTCCATTAGACATTTCCTTACTCTTCCCGTAGATCTGAAGTAGGTCATCAGCAAGACCTACAAGAGAGGCAAACAAGAGTACACCAAGGGGAAGAAGTGTTTGATTTCTACTCAAAAAAGAAAGCTTTTCAGTAACATCATTTGGGAATACTATTGAAATGACATAGAGGATTATAATGGTTGCGATAATCGAGAGCCACACAAGCGCGCCACCAGTTCTTGGAGTACTTACCTCCCCTGCCTCATTGTGAATTTTTTGGAAATCTTTAGACATCGCCTCAGTATTCTCTTTACTTCGTGATGCGCCCCTCCACATTCTGTGCTTATACATGAAATTTGTAAGTGTTGGTGTAATTAAAATACCAACCAAGAATGAAAGTACTGCTGGTAAAAGTACTTTGATGATATCGAATGCTGAAATGGTCATTTCCATAATGATGTATTGTTTATATTACCTTCTCACTTATATCGCGCATCAAAGATTAGCGCTCACCTGCGATTTGTAATGTTTTAGATGCAAGTGCAGCAACATCACTAAATCTACCCTCTTGTGTTGATCCGAGTACTACAATCACATATGCGTGCGACCGAGGTGTTTTTTGAAGTACTACTACTAGATTTCCACCTGCATCTTCTGTAAATCCAGTTTTACCAACAACTATTGGAAAATTCTCAAGTATCTTGTTCGTATTATCTACTGCAACTGCACTAATACCATTTGAGTATGTAATATGAGCAAGCTGGGTTGCTTCAAGAAGTCCTGGATGTGACTCAATTATCTTCCAGAGCATCTGCGCAACTTCCCGTGCTGTTGAGTGTCCACTCGGTATGGTCGTCTTTGTTTTGCCTACAGTTTTGTGTGTGGTGAGACCTGTTGGATTGGTAAAAGTTGTGTTTGTGAGGCCAAGTTTTCTTGCAGTGAAGTTCATAAGGGATATGAAGCTTTCTCTTGGGACCATACTAGAAGCAATCGTCTCAGCAGCTTTGTTTGATGACCCCACAAGCATGTATGTCATTAAATCTTCTATGCCCCAAAGTGAACCGTCTTTAAGAGTAACATCAGCCCTATTTGCATTTGTAAACTTCTGTATTTTAACTGGCTTTCTGAAGTGTGGACTTGTACTTAAAAGTGTATCTGCAACAGCTGCTGTCATTAGTTTGTTAAGTGATGCAATTGGTCGAATCTCATCTGCATTTTTTGTATACAAAACCTTGTTTCCAATAGGATCATACACGTATGCAGATGTTGCCGTAATTTGAGGCCAAATCATTGTATCTTTTCCTGTGATTAATTCACTAGCTGATGCAATTACATTTGGAAAGAAGAATATCGAGATGAAGATAATAAATCCAGGTGAGAGTATAGTTTTAGTATATATATTTTTTTTCATTTATGCTTCTTCGTTAATTGTTTCGTCTGGTTCTACTGGACCCAGGTCTTCACTAGGTTCTGTGTTTAACGCTTTCTCTTCCGCATCTTTTGATGCTTCAAAGTTCCTGAGCTCTTCTTGAACAAGATCAAAGTTTGGAAGATTCTTAATCTCAGAAACACCAAGGTGTGAAAGTAGATCAAATGATGCACTGTAAAGGGATGCTCTAGAGTCATTTGGTGCAGGTTTTTTTTCGATGAGACCTCGTATGAGAAGGTTTCGGAGAATAAATGTTGAATTTACACCACGGATATAGTCGATCTCACTTCGTTTCACTGGCCCTTTGTAGAGAATGATAGCGAGAGTTTCCAGTGCTGCTTTACCTAAATCCTTCTTAAGTTCATCCTTGGTAATTTTTTCAATGAGTTCACTTGCTGCAGGTGAAGTGCCGAGCATCACTTCCTCATCTTTTGTCTCCTTGCTTCCTGTACGCATGAGTATGATTCCACGGTTTAGGAGGTGTGCTTGTAGGTTAAGGATGGCACCATCAATTTCCTCATCCTTCTTACCAAGGAGCTTTGAGAGCTCTTTTATACTGACAGGCTCCCCTTTCCAGAAAAGGATTGCTTCCACTTGCTGTTCTAGATTCATAGTAAGCATTATATCTGTTTTATCGGATCAGCACTAGTAGAGTACAGTGTTTATAGATTGTACCTTAAAATACAACTACACTGACAATCGAGTTACCATATTGTCCATACCCAGGATATGCACAATGTACACCTATTGTATCAGAAGAGATCTTACTCCAAATACATACCCAGTCGAGTACACTACCTTTATAATACCCAGACCCACTGTCATATGCAGGTGAAGCTACCACCGCAAAACCGCCAGTAAGTAGCGGACTGTCTAATTTAATTATCGTGTCGTATGCAGAAAAATTAGATACACCTTTTCCGTTTGTGACAGAAGTTACACCATATGCATCACCTACTTGTGATATGGTACCTCCGATGTTTCTAAATGTTACCCATGCTTTTGATGAACCTGATACATTGGCTGTTGTTGCTACACCACCTGCCAATGTACTTACACAGTTGTTTCCATTCTTGTCACAATATGCTGATGCTCCAATCTTACCGTTTACCCCCAGATTAAGAGAGGATGGTAGCGAGTACCCTGCTGTTGGTGTAATTATGGCCGGACCAAAGATACCAAGTCCTCCAACGGTTAAGACCCCTTGTTTGTTTTGTGCAACATTACTCACGTTTAATGGCGCCGCAACGTTATTTTGCGGTGGTGTACCGGTTGGGTTTGTCCATGCTGCAACCATTGAAGCGCTACATACGATTCCTACGATAAATAAAGTTGTACAGATTTTTTGAAACATATTTTTTATTATTTTATATTAAAACTTTTCTGCCGTTCTTCCACAGAAACAATGTTTTTGTTTATTAAGAGACTTCGAAGTGAAAGTTCTTTTTCCTCGTCTGATATGTCCGGTGTTCTCTTAGAGAGCTCGATAAGTTGCATATCTTTCTCTTCTTGGGATATTTCTGGATTCGTTGTAACAACATCTAGCTCTTGGTTTTCAAGAAGAAAACGTTCATACAATATTATAGTTAAAAGAGCTATCACTACAATATATAGGATATTTTTTATTATCTTTGCAGATAATAAAAGGAAAATCTGAGCTCTATTCGATTGACTTGTATCAACTGAAGACTGATGGTGTACATCGTTGGGAGGCATATCGAATTAAAGTATAACATACGATGTATTAAATGCAGTGCCAGGTGTTAGTATCTTGGTATACCGATTTCCTGTGTTTCCATGTGAATTTCATCGAACAGACCTTCTTGATGTGCTTCAATAGTTCCTTGCTTTACAAGTTCAAGCATTGCGAGAAAGCTTACAATCACATGTACCCTCTCCCCTTTATCAAGTAAGTTCTTCCCACCACTAAACTCTCTGAAGCTCATACGTACCGCATTCTTAATTCGGTCAGTAAGTCGTACCATCATTTCTTCGATACTAATTGTTTTCTTTACCTTGACCTTTGGCTCAGTTTGTTTTTTAGGGAGTGCATTCAATACTCTTCCGATACTTTCAGTAATGTGCTCAAGTGTGGTGTCACGACTGGGTGCAAACACTTTGACATCAATCTTAAAATCTCCTCGAGGATATATGATTTTCTCACCGAAGAGTTTTTGAAGCTCAAGGCTTGCTTTACGCATGATTTCTAATTCCTTGAGTCTTCGTTCAAGATCTGCAATGTCTGTCTTTTCTTCTTCGGTGAGTGACAGGGTTGGAAGAAGTGACTTTGCTTTTATGAGTAGCAGTGTTGAAGCAATGTAGATGAATTGTGTTCTGTCACTGAGTGAATATTCACCGAGTCGTTGTACGTACTGTACATACTCATCAGTTACTTTGGAAAGAGAAATATCATTAATGAAAAGCTTTCGCTTTTCAATGAGTGTAAGTAGTAAGTCCAAAGGGCCTTCAAACACTTCGGTTTTGATTGTGAATGTGGGTTTAGTTACTTGCTCTGACATGTGCTTAGTATATCAGATTTAAAAATAACGGTTCTACTTCTTGTTTACAATCAATCCAAGCTCTCGAAGCTGCTCAGGGTTTACTTCACTTGGTGATTCCATCATTGGGTCTCTACCTTCTCCTGTTTTTGGGAATGCAATTACTTCTCGAATGTTTGGTTCATTCTCAAGAAGCATAATGAGTCGATCAAGTCCCCATGCAATACCTCCATGTGGTGGTGTTCCACTTCTAAATGCATGAAGCATGTGTGAGAAGTTCTTTTCTACAGTTTCACTGTCATATCCCATAATCTCAAACACCTTAAGGAGTGACTCTGCTTTGTGGTTTCGTACACTTCCTCCACCAATCTCATATCCATTAAGTACAATATCGTACTGTGCTGCTGTGATTGTTTGAAGATCAGCATCACTTGCTTTTGAGCTCATGAGCTTCTCATGATGCGCAGGTTTTGCTGCAGAGAATGGATTGTGGGTAAATGTCCACTGACTAAGTCCACCTCCTGTCCCGTTCTGTTTTTCGTTCTTTTCAAAGAATGGGAAATCAACAACCCAGCAGAATGCAAGAAGATTTGGGTCTTCTTTGTTTTCTCGGATATCTGGTCGGTCAATGTTGTATTTAGCCATAGCCTCTGCGTATGGAATTCTTGGGAATGGAATTGTTTGAATCTTTTTGTGTGGGTACAGCTTAGTAACTATTTCTATGAGAAGCTGTTCGGTAATTGCCATGATGTCTTCTTCTGTTGCAAATGAAAGTTCCATATCAAGCTGCGTGAACTCAGGTTGTCTGTCACCTCGAGTGTCTTCATCTCGCATACATTTAGCAATCTGGAAGTATCTTTCGATGCCACCAGCCATCAGGAGTTGTTTGTACTGTTGTGGTGATTGTGGAAGTGCGTAGAAAAGACCAGCTCCAAGTCGTGATGGAACGATGTAGTCTCGGGCACCTTCAGGGGTTGATTTAGTGAGGAGTGGAGTTTCGATTTCTGTGAAATCTGTGCCAGAAAGAAAATTTCTAATATATGAAATTATCTTAGCTCTGTTTCGAATATTCTTCTGTAGTCTGTCACCTCGCAGGTCTACATATCTGTACTTCAATCGAGTTTCTTCATTTACTTCACGTGTATCTGCATGGATGTCAAAAGGAGGAGTCTCAGCTTCAGCAAGCACTGACATACTGAGGATTTCAAGTTCTATATCACCATTTTGTTTGTCTTTCTGTATTGCTCGCTCTGGTCTTTGGTTAACCTTGCCTTTCACCTCAACAACCCACTCAGGTCTTACTGTTGAACCAACGGCATGAGCTTCAGGGGCTGATGGGAGTATTACACCCTGTACCTTTCCTGTCATGTCACGGAAATCGAAGAAGATGAGCTTTCCTTGATCTCTTCGGACATCAACCCATCCTTTAATGGTTACCTCATTACCTATTTGTGCTTGTAAGTCTCTAATGAATACTCGTTGTGACATGATTATGGTGTTTTCTTTATAACCCACGGAGTATATCAGAAAATACCTATGTTTTAAAGGTGTACTGTAAAAACACCCCTAGATTTATCCAGGGGTGTTTTTACCTATACTCTCGAACCTTCAATAAACCCCTTAGCCTGACTTTCAAACATTTCTTTGTAGTGACCATTCTTTTTCATGAGTGAATCATGGTCTCCAATTTCTACAATCTTTCCGTGTTCAAGTACTATGATTTTGTCTACATCCTTTACAGTGTTGAATCTGTGTGTAATGAGGACAAGGTTCTTCCCTACAGTCGCTTTCTCCATACTTTCAAATATCTCAGTCTCTGCAAGTGGGTCAATGGCAGCTGTTGGCTCATCGAGAATGAGTAGGTAACCCATATCAAGTCTGTAGAGAGTACGAGCAAGTGCAATCTTTTGTTCTTGACCTTGAGATGGCTCAATTCCCTCTTCAAATTCCTTTCCGAGCTGTTGACTATACCCGTGCTTGTAGTCCTTCACGAAGTCATGTGCACCTGAAAGTATCGCAGATGATTCCGCAAGTTCATCAGAGTGTGGGACTTCGCTTCTACCGATTGAAATGGCGTCCCGTACTTTAAATTCATGCACAATATATTTTTGAAGGAGTACAGATACGTATCTAATCCAGGATTCACCCTGTATGTCTTTCAGATTAATACCATTAATTAATATATCTCCAGATGTCGGGTTGTATATTCGCATCATGAGTTTTATTAGTGTTGACTTACCTGCACCGTTTTGTCCTACAAGTGCAACATGTTCCCCTGATTCAATAGTGAAAGACACATTGTCGAGAATCAAATCATCTCGCCCATCATACTTGAAAGATACATTCCTAAACTCAATTGTTGGAGCTTTTTCGAGTTTGAGCACTGTTGGGTTTTCAACATCCTTTACACGCGATTCTGTGTCAAAGAATTTAAAGATGTCACTAGCGTACAAGTTCTTCTCATATTGCTGTGCCATCGATTCGAGAAGCCCGCTAATTGAGGATACAAGTTGACTTAAGACTCCAACAAGAAATACCAAGGTACCAGGTGTAATTTTTCCTAGAGACACATCTTGAACTAGAAGGTACATTGCGTAGCCGAAACCTCCAGCGGATATGACCCCTGCAGCCATGGAAAGAAGCATTCTCTTCAGGTCTACTTTTTCTTGTTCTAGTTTGAAATCGCTAAGAATTTTAGTTGCCTGATTGAGAAGTCTTTGTGTGGCTTGAAGAAGCTTTCCTTGCTGAATACCAGTTCTGCTTCGAAGATGCATCCGAATATGTTCATATACACGTTTTCTTGGACTATTCTCTGCCCAAATGGTCCATGTTTCATTACCGTACTTAAGCTGTACGTAGAATGTTGGAATCGCTGAAATGAGTGCTACAAGGTACAGCTTCCAGCTAATGGTACTGGCAATTACTGATGACAGAATGATGAGTACAATGTTACCGGTGTTTCTGAATTGGTAGTCTACAAGTTGATATATCGGCCAAATACCACGAGAAAATGCATTTTGCATTAAGTCCTGGAATTTTGGATCCTCGTGTGTTGCAAGATCAAGTTCAGCCCTCTTTTTCATGACGCTGATTTCAAGATTCTGTTCAATCTCAAGTGACCATTTTTTATCTACAAACAGTCTAATCTCTGAGACTAGTTTGCTCCCAATCCAAACGGATGCATACAGTATCACAAGGAAAGTAACACTTGATGTCCCTGGGTTTTTTGTAAGGGCTTCAATGAGCTTGTCGATGATGCTTCCGAGGATCTTGCTTTGAAGAAGTGGTAGAGAGTACGATATGACGAAGGTTCCGGCCATGATTGAGGTAAGCCATGGTGCATACTTCATACTCAGTTTTACTGAACGAAACACGCTTCTAACCAGACCACGTATCGAATTGGTTTTTTTCATACAATATTGTGTGAATTAAAAAGGTTGAATAAATACAAAGAAGGAACAATGTGGGGCTCAAGAGTCATCTTGTTTCTAGGAAACTCAAATATATGGCCTAAAACAAGTCTTTCGCCTATTATTTTGTATATATTTCTCGGGTCATACAGTTAGTTGACGTGAAGGGTAAGGAAATATTACACAATGAGTCCTGTTGCTTTCCGTACCTCATACATCAAGGCATGTGTCTTCTCTCTCATTAGAGCGCCATTTCGAGCAAGGATATTTCTTACCTTGTCTGGGTCTTTTGCTATCTGCTCTCTTTTTTCTCGAAGAGGTTTAATGAATGCTATCATGTCTTCAAGTAAAGCCTCTTTTAATATTTTGTACTTCCCTTCGTTCTTAGTATATAGTTTCTCAAGATATGTTTCGTCTCTAAACAATTTGTGCATATTGTATACATTCATTGGTTTTCCACCATTTGAGTCTGTCACGATGGACATGACCAGTTTCTTCAGCTCTTCATCTGTGGAGAATAGTGGAATATGGTTGTTGTAGCTTTTACTCATCTTTTGTCCGTCTATACCAGGAACAGTTTCAACCGATTCAATGATATGTACGTCAGGAAGCTTAAAGAGTGCATTCTCTGGTTCGCATGATTTACCATCACCTCTAAAGATTCTGTTGAACTTTTCAGCAGTGTCTCTTGCAAACTCAACATGTTGTTTCTGGTCTTTTCCAACTGGAACAATGTCTGCATTGTGAATGAGGATATCTGCTGCCATGAGCATTGGGTAATCAAAGACACCGACATTGATTTCCTTGTTTTTTGCCTCTGCATCTTTAAATGAATGAGCACGCATAAGGTATGGCATTGTTGTGATGCAATTAAAAATCCACCCAAGCTCTGTTACTTCGGGTAAGTCTGATTGCTTAAATATTGTCACCTTCTCAGGGTCTAACCCAATGGCGATATAGTCGATGGCAAGATCAAGAGTTGCCTGTGCTAACTCACTGCCATTTTGTACTGAAGTGAGAGAGTGAAGATCTGCAATGAAAATACGAGTATCATACTCATGTTGCATCTCTACATATTGCTTCATGGCACCGAAATAGTTACCAATATGTGGTCTTCCGGTTGATTTAATACCAGAAACAAGGACTTTTTTGCCCGTGGTTGTTGTAATTGGAGTATTACTCATATGCTGTGATGATATCATATCTACCCAAACTTATGCCAACGCCAGTTCAATGAAGAAGCTAGATCCCTTTCCTACCCCTGGTGACTCAGCCCAGATCTTACCGTTATGAGCCTCAATCATTTTACGAGCTACGTATAGACCAAGACCAGTACCCATGATGTTCGTTTTTGAAGCATCAGGTGCCCGCGTAAACTTTTCAAAAAGTCTTGGAAGTACATCAGGGTGAATACCTACTCCTGTATCTGAAATGGTAACTAATACTTTATTCTCAGGTCGGTGTGCAACCCAAATGTGTATACCTCCACTTGGGCAATATTTAATCGCATTATCAACAATGTTTCCAATTACCTGCTTAATCTTTCCTTGGTCACCATGTACTGTAAAGTTACCCTCTGTGTCGAAATCGAAATCCATGGTGAGTTTAGCACGTTCTATGTTCGGACGAAGTTCTGTTACGATTGTTGCAACAAGGTCTCTCATATCGAAATCAGACATATCGTACTGCATCCTTCCTTGCTCGATTCTTGAAACATCGAGATAGTCACCTACTACAACTACAAGATCTTGTGTTGATTTGTACACCTTATCAACAGCGTCACGTACTTCTCCTTTAATTTCACCAAAATCGTTGTCTAAAAGCATGGATGCATATCCTTTGATGGCAGTAAGTGGACCTCGTAGCTGATGACTAGCAAGAGATACGAACTCTGATTTCTGTTGATCAAGTTCTTGAAGATGTTCGTTGGCTTTTTCTAGATCTTTAGCCAATGTTTCAATCTTCTCTCTTTGGAATATCTCATTTACTACACTTCTGATGAGATACAAACCAATGATGACAGATGCTAGGAATAGTAACCCATTTATAATTCTATCTTGTGTACTTCCGGAATATATTGTTCTGATGAGAATTAGTGCCCACAGGAAGAAAGTCATGAACTCTGTGGTAATGAGCTTCGTCTCAAATAGCTGATACCTAACGATGGCATATCCGATTGTGAGAACCATAAATACACTAAAGAGTGGTCCTACCCAAAAGAATTCAAACGAACCTAGTGTAGGTAGGATAAGGTTAGCAAACATACCTACAGAAGATGATACTAGGATACTTAAGAATACAATTTCAAGTTGATTCCGCTCGACACCCTCAGCTTTTCGGTGTTTTGTTATCATTTTAATTATTCCAAGTAAGAAATATGAAATAATATAGAAGAAGTAGAAGAGGTATGCCCAACCAAAAGTGATTGCCTTATGACCATCTAAATCTGTATAAATAGCTTGAATGACTGCCCCGGGTATCCAACATAAGATACTTGCAATGATTGCGGGTGTGAGAATGAGAGTAAGTTTCCCTCTCGAATATGAATGCTCTTTTCTTGGAAAAGATTCGATAAACAACAATAGGAACAACGGGATGTAGGTTGCACAGAAATACAAAAGTTGTGCAGATCTAAATAATGTAACATCTGTAGTTATTTCAAAAAGGAGACGTGATAGTACCCAACCGAGTACGGAGATACTAAAGAGCAGGAAGAATATTGTATCTTTTGTTTTGTTCCTTCGAATACCAATTACAACTACCAAAATCAGGTTGATTAGTCCTGAGATGACTAGACTTGTTGTCTCTAAATCAAATGTGATGTCCATGGTTAGTAATAATTTGGTGTGACTTAAATTCAAACTTCTTAGCTAATTCCCCCATTGTTCTGATATTCCCAGTAAGTAGTTTTGAACCTGATACCAAATCAAACCGCTCTGACGCAGCTAATATCATTGTCTCAGATAGACAAGAATATGCAATACCTTTAGGTAGACCAACATCCAATGTAAGGTGAATTTGTTCAGGGAGTTTAATCAAACCTCCATCAATAAATACAATACTTGAATCATTCTGAATATCTTCAGGTGTATTTTTTGGTTGTGTTACGTCGTAGATGATTTTCGCATTTTTTATCATCTCCCTGTTAACGGTAGCATCATGTGCTGACGTTGTAATTACCAAAATTTCCGCTCGTGATACTTCCAGAACATTCGTACTTGCTTTAGGGTCAGGTTTACCTGAAATATTCTTTTCCTTTAGAAGTTCAGCAACACGAGCTGTACGTTCTGGATTTTTTCCAATCACAATAATTTCGTTTTGCAATTCTTCGTAAAGCATTTCAGCAACTGCTTGTCCAATTGAACCAGTTGCACCAATGATAGCGATAGGTCCACTGACACCTTCTCTTTTTACCCTCTCGATGATGTCATTTGCTGTGGTGTATGCAGTAAGTGAGTTGCCAGAGGTGAGGTGTACGGGCTTGCTTTGCTCCATAATTTCGAGTCCTCCACCTGTTACAGAAGATGTTAGTGCACCGAGTCCCACGATTTCAGCTCCATATACTTCGGCCAGTTTTACAGCTGCAAGTACTCTTTTCTTTGCTCTTGCACGATACTTAAGCATTTGCTTTGAAGGCATTGGTACTATAATCAAAGCGCCAAATATCGGTTTGCCCTCACGTGTTAACCCTTTGATTGTTCCACCGTATGTTGGCCAGAAATAGTATAATGCGAAATTAACCACCCACTCAGGTAGTACTTTTAATATTGGGTACTTACGATATATGTCTCCTGTATACCTAGGATGAATCAGAAAGGCAAAATCAATTTTTCTTTTTCTGAAGTTTCTTCTAAACAGATTTGAAAGTAAATCAGTAATCATGCGTAAATGATATCATACACTTCCAAATTCTGTGCATGTGTATAATTATTCGATTGAACTGAGTATCTCATGTACGTCAGTTCGTAGTTGCTCAGCAAGTTCTTCATATGTACTGTGTGTTTCAAGTTTTTTGTGTATACCAATTTTAATATCAATTTTTCTTCTCCTCATACCCAATATATTTCTTGTACCATGTTCACCTATCTTGATCACTACTGGTAAGATTGGGGTATTTGATGAAAGTGCAAGTGCGGATACTCCTCTTTTGAATTGGAGAAGCTCTTTTGTTCTATTCAATCTTCCCTCTGGAAACATTGCAACCACACCCTTGTTTTTAAGTATTGCTTTCGCCCGCTTGAGATTCTTGTTCAATCCTAGACCCTTTTCCACAGTGAATACACCTGTTGTTGCATAAAGAAAATGTATAAGACCTGTCTTCTTAACCATCTTTAAGAATGGATCTTGAAATTTCATATCCGCCATGAATCTCATTGGTAGGAGTCTAGAATGGAATCCAAGTGCAAGTCGGATTAAAAAGGCATCGTAAAACTTTTGATGATTTGCAATGATTATTACAGGAGGTTTGATCCCTTTTAAGTTCTTCCGGTCATGGTACTTAATTTGATAAAAAAACTTAAGCATTGGCCACAATGCAAACCATGAGAGGTATTGGGTAATGCGCGCATATCCTTTGATAACTGCACATTTGAAATCGTACACATATTGACTAATTCTTCTAAAAAAAATGACGACTGTAGAATTGTCGTCTTTTTTTCGTGATGACTCTTGGACATGAATAGCGTTAGCAAGGGGTCTGCTTTTGTGATTGTATATCAGACTGTTCGACACTTCTTTCATGTGGGCTTACGTATAAACATAATAACATATGTTTATAAAAATGCAAATATGACAAAAGCCCACCCCGAACGAATCGGTGGTGGGCCTCAAGTTGTCATTCTTTCACTTCTTGAACTTTAGAGCGTACTCTGAAGCTGTAAGAAGCGTCCCCATGGCATAGTCGCCTAGTGGACAGACTAGGTTGAAGTTAACACCAGCCTTGAGATGATGAATCTCATGGTGGGTATCCAACCAAGTAAACCACTTGCTTTTCCTGATCCAGCGAACTACTGGGTAATCCTCCATATGCATGAGCTGGTGAAAGCCCTCGAAACACACATAGTAAAGGATGGCCACAGCGAGTGAGCTGTACACTGGTATGTTGTTCCCGATGTAGTAGCTGAAGGCCCAGAATGGGCTGATGGCTGTTAGAATCAGGAGTGGGCCAACCCACAAAGGAAACGCGATTGTCTCGCGGTCTTTATGGTTGTGGTGATGATACGCTTCACCACTGAACTTCGCGTGATGAATCGTCACGTGGTGACGAAACAAAAACTTGAAGAATGGCCCTGGCAATTTACGATGCATGGGGTATTTGTGGACCCACCATTCGATGAGTGAGTCGACAAATATTGAAAGGATGACTGAAAGCACTGAAAGTGCAATGTGAAGGAGCGTTGCAGAGTTCATGTTGTCGGGGTGTTGGATGTTGAGTTGAAAACTGAGTATCTGTATTCTAAATAATATTATACCACACTATATTATAAAAAGTCAATACTTTCTTATAACACTCCCCGCTGGTACCTTCTAGTCATCCAATATATGGTTATTACAGGAACAAGTGTGGATACAAAATATCCCATTTTGCTACTCAAAAAGCTCTGAACAAGTGTACCTAGGTTATATATATCTTTGTAAGGCAATATATGGAAGGTTAATGCTGTGGTGAGAAGTACCACTGAGATCGAGAGTACTAAAGCATCTATGAAACCATGAAGACCTGCTCTTGATTCTCCACTATGCACTATTCGTATTGCCCCGAAAAAAGAAAGACAGAAGAATATCAGGAAGATAATCAAGTTTGAATAGAATAGTTGATCAGCTCCGTTTTGGAAGAACAGCATTTGTTTTTTGTATGGAAAAGAAGCGTATAGTATTGCTGCTGGGAAATATGCAAGAATAATTGAATACAAAATGCTTCTTCCTCTGTAGAAAGAAATAATTGTAAGGAGTAGTACAACAGCTATGAGTGTTATGTTTAACGTTGAGAGATATGATGAAATGAAATCCATATCGGATATTATACCCCCTCACCCTTCAATTCATCAACTAGTCTTTGTGCATTCTTTGAGAGTTTGTCTGGTATATCAATTTTAATCACAAGTAACAAGTCTCCTCTTCTTACAGATGAGCTTCTAGATTTCTCTGGATTCTCTGATCCTGGGCCAAACGGTACACCCTTCTCTTTTACTTTTAATATCTCACCGTGAGTTATACCTCTTGGAATTTTAATCGTGATTTTTCCATCTAACGTTTCAAGTTCTTTTTCAGCACCAAGAAGTGTATCTGTAATTTTGATATGCAGCTCACCTACCAAATTGTTTCCTTCTTTTCTAACATTTCCAATATATGAGACATCAGATGTGCTGTATGCACTTCGTGCTTGTCTTGTGTCTTTTCGTACATATATTTTGATGAAGAGATCACCGTTTCGTCCTCCTGCAACAGCCTCACCTTTTCCGGTTACCCGAAGCATCTCACCAGATTCTATACCTGCAGGAATGACTGCCCGTATTGTATCTTTTTTGTTTTGTGTACCTTTACCTTTACATTCTCTGCATTTCTCTTTTGGGATTTTTCCTGTACCGTCACAAGTATCACACATTCTTGCAGACTGAAATGTTCCAAACATGCTTCTTCGATTCTCAATCACTTGCCCTTGCCCGTTACAAGTATTACAAGTCACAAAATCAGTACCTGGTTCTTTTCTTTCTCCTTTACAATGCGTACAGGTGTCAGTTCGGTGAACCGTAAACTCTTTCTCAGTACCAAAGATAGAATCTTCAAAAGATATTTCAATATCTACTTGTATATCAGAACCACGCTTTTCTTTTGAACGTGAACTCTTTCTTCCTCCACCAAATATTCCACCAAATATGTCACCGAGATCAAACTCCATATCAGCTCCGTTGAATCCTTGTGAGAAACCACTAAAATCGAAGCCACCGAAGCCTCCTCCGCCATTAAATCCTGTACTAGGACCTGCACTACCAAACTGGTCGTATTGTGCACGCTTCTGGTCATCAGACAACACAGTATATGCCTCATTCACTTCTTTGAACTTCTTGTCGTCCCCTCCGTTTTTGTCTGGATGGTGTTGGTGCGCAAGCTTACGGAATGCTTTTTTAATATCATCCTTAGATGCGTTTTTGTCTACCCCTAGAATTTTATAATAGTCTTGTGACATGGTGTTAGTGTTCGCGTATAGCGCCCTGTGGGCGATGTTCACCCACAGAAGCTATACACGAGGTTAATTATTTTGTTTCTGCCTCTCGTACATTACCATCAGTTTCGTTTCCAGCTTCAGGCTGCGCTGCTTGCTCTGGATTAGCAGTCTTACTTATGGCCTCACCGATCTTAGACATTTCAGCTGAAAGTTCTTCTGTAGCTTTTTTAATCGCCTCAATATCACTTCCATCCTTCACTGTCTTTAGTGCACTAATCTTTGCTTCAACGCCAGCTGATACATCCGCTGGTATCTTGTCCTTGCTGTCCTTCAATGCTTTTTCCGCAGAATATATGATGTGATCTGCGGTGTTTTTCACTTCAATCTCATCTTTCTTTTTCTTGTCTTCTGCATCATGTGCCTCAGCATCTTTCTTCATTCGTTCAATGTCATCTTGTGAGAGACCTGAACTTGCTTCAATACGAATTGATTGCTCTTTGTTTGTTGCCTTGTCCTTTGCCTTCACATTGAGGATACCGTTTGCATCAATGTCGAATGTTACTTCAACTTGTGGCATACCACGTGGTGCAGGTGGAATACCATCAAGGATGAATCTTCCAAGAGACTTGTTGTCAGAAGCCATCGCTCGTTCACCTTGAACAATGTGAATTTCTACAGATGTTTGATTGTCTGCTGCGGTTGAGAATACCTGTGATTTTGATGCTGGGATAGTCGTATTCTTCTCGATGAGTTTAGTAGCAACACCGCCCATTGTTTCAATACCAAGTGAAAGTGGAATTACATCAAGAAGAAGAATATCTTTTACATCTCCCGCGATGATACCACCTTGAATCGCAGCACCGAGCGCAACTACTTCATCAGGGTTAATACTCTTGTTTGGTTCTTTACCAAAGAATGCCTTTACAGCCTCCTGAATCTTTGGCATTCGAGTTTGTCCTCCTACAAGAATCACCTCGTTAATGTCTCCAATCTTGAATGGTGAAGCTTCGATTGCTCGCTTTGTGATTTGCATCGCACGCTCAACAAACTCGTCAGCAATCTCTTCAAGTTTTGCTCGAGTGAGTTTCATAACTAGGTGCTTTGGACCTGTTGCGTCAGATGTAATGAATGGAATGTTGATTTCAGTCTCAATCGCTGTTGAGAGCTCGATTTTTGCCTTCTCAGCTGCCTCGTCGAGTCGCTGCATTGCAAGCGCATCACCTCGCACATCAATTCCTTGGTCTTTCTTGAATTCATCTGCAATCCAGTTCAAGATCTTGTAGTCGATATCTCGACCACCAAGTCGATGATCTCCGTCTGTTGCTTTTACTTCAACCACATCATCTCCTACTTCGAGAACTGAAATATCGAATGTTCCACCTCCGAAGTCGAATACAGCCACTTTCTCATCTTTCTTTTTGTTGAATCCGTATGCAAGTGCTGCAGCTGTTGGTTCGTTGATGATTCGCTTTACCTCAAGACCTGCAATCTTTCCAGCATCCTTTGTTGCCTGTCGCTGTGCATCATTGAAGTATGCAGGTACTGTAATGATTGCTTCAGTTACCTTTTCTCCGAGTTTTGCTTCAGCGTCATTCTTAAGTTTTGTGAGGATCATCGCTGATACCTCTTCTGGTGTATATTCTTTATCTGAAAGTTTTACTTTTACACCACCATTTTGTGCTTTTGTAATTTCATATGGAACAGTTTTTGAATCTTGCTGAACACCAGCTTCATCAAAACTGTGACCAATGAATCGTTTGATACCGTATACGGTATTTTTTGGATTTGTAACAGCTTGTCTTTTCGCAAGAAGACCAACAAGTCGTTCGTTGTTTTTTGAAACCGCAACGATTGAAGGGGTTGTCCGTGATCCTTCGATGTTTTCGAGAATCTTCGGATCTCCTGCCTCCATTATTGCAACCGCTGAGTTTGTAGTACCTAAGTCAATACCAATTATTTTTGCCATGTGTGAATATGTGTTAATTAATTTCTAATATATTGAAATTAATACATATTCGGTGCGCAGGTCATTTGAGATGCAAGAAAAATTTCTTTTGTTGGATAGTATGGTGAAAGAGTTGGAGCAGTCTTCTTCTTTTCAGGCTGGTGTAGTGGCGCCTCTTTCGATGTTTCAAGAAGAAGTACAATCGAATCTTCAATATATGGAGATACTTCACCTGGAAGCTGTGGAGCTGAAAGAAGTTTCGAAGACACCTCTCCTTTCTGTAGATTCTTGATTTGTTCAAGTGCAAGAAGTGCTTCCTCGGCAGTTAGTATTTTTTGATCAAGAACTTTAAAAGTTGTTTTCTTTGAGAATATACCTTTTTGTATGAAGGTTGTACCAAGAACAAGCACGTATGTTGAATCAACCTGTGTCAAAAACACAATGTTGTCAGCTATTTTTCCTTGTGCGAGTATTCTTGAATTTGATAGCATGTTATTTCTTTACTTCAAACACCTTAACCAGTGCTGGCCGTATTACTTTACCATGTACAGTATATCCTTTTTGCATAACTTCAGAAACAGTATCATCAAAAGACGCATCAGGTGTTTCTGTAAGACCAATTGAGTGGTGGAGGTTTGGATCAAACTTGTCTCCCACTGCCCCAAAGCCTGTTGCCCCGTGCTTTTGAAGAACACCAACAAGTTGTGTATATACGCCTTCCATACCAGATCTCCATTCTTTTGAGACAGACTCCCATGCTGTTTTGTTGGCCATTGCCATGTCAAAACTGTCCATTACAGGAAGTAGTTCTTCGATGACACCTTGATTAGCAAACTTAAGAAACTCTTGTTTAGATTCCTCGTCTCGTCTTCGTGCATTGATGAACTCTGCCTTGTCCTTCTGCCACCCAGTAAGGTACTCTTGTTTTTCTTCAACAGCTTTCTTGAGCTTTTCTCGAAGACTTTTTACAATCTGAGGTGTAGCCATCTCAGCTTCTTCATCAATGACTACATCTGACTCGGATTCCAGAGTATCGTCCAAAGAAGGGTTCTCTGGCTCAATTTCTAGGTCTTTTGTATCGTCTTGAAGGTTCCGATCTGTCATAGTGGTGCTATTTTAATGAAAAGCGAGTCTCAATGCAAGTATGAAAAAACAGCGCCACTTTAAGCGCTGTGTAGGTACATGAGTCAGGTGACGACCGCCTTGGATTCCGAGCTGTAGCTTGGATTATCGGATCTTGGCCACGCGGCCGACGGTCGTCACCCTTCAATCATTGGGTTACAGCGATACAACACTAACCCATTTTTAAATTCTGTCAAGGTAAAGAAAAGCCCGGCACATGTGCCGAGAGCGTTGCTATACATACGTAGACAGGGTCGTGAGAGACGACTACATTTCCGACAGCCGCACTGCCAGATACCGTAATGTTTTTTGCTCTCCCAGGATTAGACCTTGGTTGTTCGTACTTCAGTTTCAACACACGGTTGAAACTTCTGCACTATATCCTGTTCAGAACCGACTGAACGACCCTGACTACGGGCTGGTTTCCCAACCTTTAGTCAACGTTAATAATATACATGTAAATTATTAATATGTCAATGATATTATTTTTATATACAAAGTAAAAGAAAAACCCCTCTTTCGAGGAGTTGTTCTTTGTATTGCTATCGTTTTGACCACTGTGGAGCCTTTCGAGCTTTCTTGAGACCGAACTTTCTTCGTTCTTTTGCCCTTTGATCTCGTGTAAGAAATCCTTCTTTCTTGAGAGCACCTCGAAGGTTCTTGTCATAGTTTTCAATCGCTCGAGCGATTCCGTGTCGAAGTGCCTGAGCCTGAGAACTGATACCGCCACCTACAATATGAGCAGAAACTGCAAACTTCTGTTCGATGCCAGCTTTAGTGAATGCTTCAAGAGCAACAACCTGAAGTTCGTTTGTTTTGAAGTATTCAGCGATAGGTTTGTCGTTGATTGTAACTGACTGCTTAGCTCCTGGAGTCATTCGAACTCGAGCAGTTGAAGTCTTTCGTCGTCCTACAGCTTCTATGTACTTTGATTTTGATTCAGTCATGTTTGTATTAAATATTATTCAGTTACAGTAAGGTTAAGAAGCATCTTTGTCTTGAGCTTGTTGTCTGGGAGCATACCCTTTACTGCCCGCTTAAATGCTTCAGAAACATTCTTTCGCTCGATGAGCTTACCGAGTTTCTCTCGCTTTTGTCCTCCTGGGTGACCTGAGTATGTAATGTAAAACTTCTCACCTTTCTTCTTCTCAGAAATATCAGCTTTTGATGCGTTGATGATTTCAACCTTAACATCAGGAGCGATGTTTCGTGCGAAATCAGCAGTGTTCTTGCCCATGAGGATAGCTGCAGCTTCTGATGCTACTCGCCCTAGTTTTTTGTTTTGTGCGTCAATTACGTGTTTTGTCATGATAGTGATATTACTTTACTAGTTCGATAGCAGCCATTTTAGCTCCATCAGCTGGTCGACGCTCAAGCTTGATGACTCGTGTATACCCACCGTTTCGTCCCTTGTATTCAGGAGCGATAATATCTACGAGCTTCTTAACAATTACATTGTTTGCGAGTCGAGCACCTACAAGTCGCTTTGATGCGAGTGATCCTTCACGTGCGATTGTGATCAATTCTTCAGCGAATGGTCGAACTTCCTTGGCCTTAGCCTCAGTAGTTACAATCTTTCCGTGAAGGAAAAGCTCTCGTGCGAGAGATCGAAGAAGCGCAGCTCGCTGATCTGTCTTTCTTCCGAATTTTCTGTTTGCGTTATGGTGTCTCATAATTGTTAATTTAAATGCTCGTGTACAATACTATGCTTTTAATGATAAGCCAAGTGTTTCAATCACCTGCTTAATTTCTTCAATACCCTTAGCTCCAAGCCCATCGATATCAAGAAGATCCTTTTCCTTCTTTCGGATAAGGCCCCCAACTGTTCGAATGTTGGCATTAATGAGTGCATTTGAAGTTCTCTGAGAAAGGTCAATAGACTCAATTCGTGTCTTAAGCTTGTCATCGAGTTCTTCTCGGTCTTCTGCTGATTCAGTATGTGCTGGTGCACTCTGAACTGAAGATGATACTTCTACTTCAGGTTCTTTGAACCCTACAATAGCTTTAAGCTGAGTAATCATGATTTCAATAGACTTCTCAAGGGCTTCTCGTGGAGAAACTGTTCCGTCAGTCTTAATCGTGATCTTTAGTCGGTTGTAGTTTGTCTGATCACCTACTCGCATTTGTTCAACATCGTAGTTAGTGATGAGTACAGGTGAGAACGCGGCATCAAGTGCAATACTTCCGATTTCAACTCGGTCTTTGTGTAGAATTTCTTTTGCAACGAAACCTATACCTTTCTCTACTGTTACCTCCATATCGATTTCGGTATCTTTGTTTGTGATACTAAAGAGATGGTGTTCAGGGTTTGAGATTGTAAGTTGGCCTGGGAGTTTGAACTCAGCAGCTGTTACATCCTTAATACCTTTTACCTTAAGTGAAACTGTCTGTGGTTCATCACCGATGAGCATGAATCGGACTTTCTTAAGGTTAAGAATGATGTTGATTACATCTTCTTTAACACCTTCAATTGTTGAGAATTCATGATTTACTCCAGCGATCTTTACACTTGTGATTGCAGCACCAGGAAGAGATGAAAGGATGATTCTTCGAAGTGAGTTACCTAGTGTGTGACCGTATCCAGGGTAAAGACCGTCAATTTCGTAAATACCTAGAGTTGATGACTCTTCTACAACTTTTGGCTTTGATGGCAGTACGATATTTGTTTCAGGCATAATATATAAATTAATTTAAAACTATCGTTTATAAAATTCCACTACAGAGCTCAAGTCAAACAGAAGTTCCTGACCTTCTAGGCTTGGGTTTCTAAGCATAGAAGCTTGCTTTCGTTCAATATTCCAAGTAAGCCAGTTTGGTACCTCAACAGTCTTCATCTTCTCTTCGAAGTCCTTGAAGATACCGTTGTTTTTACTACCTTCTCGGATAGCAATCTGGTCACCTGCTCGTACGGTATATGATGGAACGTTGAGCTTTCGTCCATTAACTAGGATGTGACCGTGAGATACAGCTTGTCGTGCAAACTGCCTTGTTGTTGTAAGACCAAGTCGGTATACAACGTTATCAAGTCGGGTTTCGAGCTTGTGATAAATATCAGCTGCAGGTGAAGTACTCTTTGAGTTGATGACATCTTTAATGTATTTGGCGAACTGTTTTTCAGAGATACCATATGTAAATCGAGCCTTCTGCTTTTCAATAAGCTGCTTAGCGAATTCACTCTTAGGCCCTCCTCGCTTCTTCCCACCTTTAGCACCATCTTTTGATGCAAGTGAAAGCTTAAACTTTGCAGTTTGTGTTTTCTCGAATATTGGAGCCCCTAGTCGTCGTGCAATTTTGAATTTTGATCCTAGTTTCATAGTATTTAATAATTAAAGATTATACTCGTCTTGGCTTAGGTGGTTTTGGACCGTTGTGTGGAACCGGAGTTTGATCCTTGATTCCTGCAACTGAGATACCTTTTGTAATAAATGATCGGATAGCTGATTCTCGTCCTGAGCCTACTCCTTTAACTACTACAGATATTTCTTTCATACCCATAAGTATTGCTTTGTCAGCGAGAATTTCACCTACCTTAGCAGCTGCGAAAGGTGTTCCTTTCTTAGCACCTTTAAATCCGAGTGAACCACTTGATGACCATGCAAGTGAGTTACCTTTAGTGTCTGTAAGAACTAGTTTAGTGTTGTTGTATGTAGACTGAACACAAAGAATTCCAGCGTCATACTTCTTCTTACCTGATGAAGTGGTTGCTTTCTTTGCACCTGCTTCGTTAGATTCTGTTGTTGCGATTCGTTTCTTTCCCATGGTGATGTGTATATATTAAAATAATTACTTCTTAGAATCCTTTTTCTTACCAGAACCCATAGTCTTCTTAACACCCTTAAGAGTTCGAGCGTTTGTCTTTGTTCGCTGACCTCGTGCTGGAAGTTTTCGAGCATGTCGAGTTCCTCGGTATGCCTTAATATCTTTGAGTCGCTTAATATTCGCACCAACCTCTCGCTTTAATTCAGCTTCGAGTTTGAAACTTTCGACAATCTGTCGAATCTTGTTCTCTTCTTCAGTAGAAATATCTTTAGTTGTTTTACCGAAATCTACTCCTGCTTCTTTAAGAATTGCCTGAGCTCGTGGTCGTCCAATACCATAAAGGGCAGTGAGGGCCATTTCGAGTCTTTTGTTTTCAGGAATTGTAATACCGAGAATACGCATTGGTGTTTGTGTATTTAGCCTTGTTTCTGCTTATGTCGAGAATTAGCCTTGCATGTAATATACACAGATCCTTTTCGTCGGACCACTTTACACTCTGCACATTTCTTTTTTATAGAAGCTTTTACTCGCATAAACACAATCAAAAATAATAATAAAAAGTTGTGAAGGTCATATTACTATAACCTGAATTATTTGTAAAGCGGTATATACCCACAACTGTTTGGCATGTACCGCTACCCAGAAGAAACCTATCCTCTTCTGGTTATTCTAGCCTTCCCACCGTACGGGTCTAATTCCATAGTAACCCTGTCACCTATCATAACACGGATTCGGTTTAGTAGCATTTTTCCAGCCAAAAACGCAAGTATCGGAGCGGGTGTGTTTACATCTGCCCCATCCTCAGATCCGTTCTGGTCAGAGTTCTTCGGTGTATCGATTTGCACCTTAAACAATGTGTTCGGAAGTGCTTCTACGACAATACCTGTTACTATCTGTTTGTTACTATTTGATGCCATGTATAAAGAGTGTATCAAATACTTAGTTAATTTTCAATCTGATCCTATCTTTCGATGGAAGTGTATTCTTCCACCATGGCCATATTTCAATTTGTACATCTGGAGAATCTGTCAGTTCTGTAAGTACTGGCACAGCTCTATCTTTCCTGAGATTACTCACTGCTTGTGCAACAGTTTCCTCACTTACCATGGTGTAAATTGAACTGGTTCCTGAGACTGTAAAGTACATCTTTTGAGTGTCTTCCAAGTCTTTGCTGATTGTGTCCTTAGGGAAAGAGATGCGGAGGCTACCTGTATCCCCTGTGTAATTAACTTGAGATTTAGTTGAAGTACTGTTTTGAATCATATTCTCTGCCTTAAGCACGGCTTTAGACAAGTCATCTTTAGCTATGAATACTGCAGTGAGTGTGAGAGATCCTTCGAAAGTCACTTTTTTTCCATTTGAAGCTACGGTTTGCTTAATTTCACCGTATTCAGTGATATACGACTCTGGAATTAGCGCATACATTGCCGAGTCGGGATTCTTCTTCTCTGCGTCTTTGATTGCAAGAGACAGAAGCTTTTCCTTCAGTGCTTTCGTACTTGATGCAATACCTGAAGAGCCAATATTTGGAACTTCCCCTGAATATCCGTTACCTACTGATGTTTTTGATCGCCCATATATTGAATCATACCTAGGTGTACCTTTGTATGCAGGAAGTTTAAAATCTTGGAATCCAACATTGTATCCGTCTCCACTTTTATCAGCCACAATCTCAGCTTCTACACTTCCTGGAACATTTTTTCCTGAGACTGTTTTTTGCCCAGGAATTGTTACTGACTTTGTGAGTCTGAATATTTTTCCACCACTTGTCTCAAGTCTTGTATTTGCAACTAATCTTTGTTCAGCTGAGCTAAATGCATTATACAAAACAACAGTACCTGATGCTTTTCTGTCGACTGACACTGTACCATCAACATCAACGGTAAGTTCATCCTTTACTGTTACTTTGATACCAGAATGACGTATATCTGAAAGATACACTTTTGTTCCTGATACACTAAGGTCATATTTCTTGGGTACAAGTGAAATGGTAGCACCTGTGAAAATGTATGAAATGGTTATGAGTAGAAGTGCAAGTATGAGTCCACAAATTATCCAAAACACATACCCTTTTTTTGTATTTCTGTTCCAAGACTCATACGTTTCAGTTCTACCTAATGAATCACTAACAGGATCCTCTTCTTCTAAAGGAGAATCTAAAGTTTCAAAAGCAGGCTCCACACTGAAATCTTTGTGCTTAATGTCTCTTTTGGGTATCGGCGTAAGAGGTGGTACTTCTTCTTCAGCTTCGGTGGTGACTTCTGGTGTTACTGTTCTTAATGCCTTCTTTTTACCTCCTTTTTTGATGCCATCCATACTGTGTGAGGCCTTCCTCGCAGGTTTCTTCGGTGAGTCTTTTGCAGTTACATGCGGTACTTGTTCTTCAATTACATTTTCAATGAAAGAATTCTCAGCCTCAGTAAGCTTCTGCTCAATAGCTTCTTTTTGTTCTTTGTTTGGAATTGGAATATTCCGTATGCTTCGTTTGTTTTCGGGGATAATGTCGTAGAACTTGTCTTTCATATCTTGTTCTTAAATTATACCTTAATTGAACCTTTGCTAAAAAGAGAACCTAGTACAATCGATAGGTCCTGATTTGTACCAGGAGAAATTGTGCAATATGGAAGTAGGTCTGCAACTGAAACTTCTTTAACTTCAAACTTCCCTTCCGCAAATGAAAATTGCTGGTACTCTTCAGCTTGAATAAATTGTGAAAATATCCCAGTTACATCCTTTGGTGCAAACAATATGAATGTGTTTGGGAGTGATGAACTTGCAGACATTACACGCAGAGCATCACTAAACTCTTTGAGCCATTCTTTTTGGGCCTTTAGGAGAGCGGTATCAACTTTCTTAGCAAGGTTCTCTTCAATGTGCCCAGTGCTTTTCATTTTAAGTAGTGATTCGGCAACTTCAGTGCTTACTCCTAAATCATTAGAAACACTTTTTACAAGAAACTGCTTACCTTTAGGAATTGATGCGGCTTCAGACAGGATACCTTTTCGTACTGACACAAGTTCTGTAAGTTGAGATGTAATATCCGTAATTATGTATTGATTCAAATCTCTCCAGAGACTACCAATTACACTAAATGCAGCAAGCGATTGTGAGTGGATATTTGTTTCCTTTACATGAAAATATTGATCAATTATCTGATTAATATTTTCAATGGATGATTTTCGTGCAAAGCTTGTAAAGATATTCAAATCAAGTGATGTTACTTTCTTCTTAATTGGATCATTTGTAGGGTACCCATTTAAAAGTATCTTAATCATCTTTTGCTCAAGAACCGCAATATCCATTCTATGAGAATCTCTGTATGCTTTGACAATATTCCCAAGCGCCCCATCAATCAGTTGTTGAGTTATATTGAAAGGCTTCTGCTCCTTCATCTTAATGATAGATGTTTCTGAGATATACCAAGGTGATGAGAGAATTACGGTCGCATCAACAAACTTAAAGCTTGTACCTTTAAGTGCCAATATGTCTTCTGTTTTAATCTCATGTGCCAACTCTCCAAATTCAAAGAGAATTCTTTTCTCGAGATGCTCTCGATCACGTTCTTGATAGTGAGGAAGCTCACGAACTCGTATGGTTCGTATCTGTGGTTTGTTGGACTCGTGTGAGACAATTGCCCCTTTCACAACTCCGTTACCAATATAGAATACAAGTGAGCACTGAAGCTTCATATGGATATAGTATACCAGAGAGAGGACCTTCAGATATGAGTTCTGTACACAGAAGACTATGAAAGCACTGCTTTGATTCTTCGAACACCCTGGGAAACAGCTTCCTCCTTCTGAATCTTGAATGTACCAAGTTCGTTAGTATTCTTTACGTGTGGACCACCACAAAATTCTTTTGAGTACGCACCTTCTAGGTTTTGTCCTATGTAGTATACAGTTACGGTATCACCATATTTCTCGCCAAAGAAGTGGAGTGCACCAGTTTTTTCTGCTTCACTGAAAGGTAAACTCACTACAGAGACCGGAAGCGCCGCTTGGATTTTTTCATTTACAATGTCTTCAACTCTTTTCTTCTCTTCATCAGTCATTTTTCCAGTATGTGCAAAGTCAAAACGAAGTCTTTCAGGTGTGATGTTACTTCCTTTTTGCTGTACATGAGTACCTAAGACTTCTCGGAGTGCCTGATGCAGGAGGTGTGTTGCTGTGTGGTATTTAACCGACATCTCACTCGTATCACCCAATCCTCCTTTAAATTTCTGTTCTGCTCCAGCTCTGGATTTCTCTTTGTGTTCTTCTAGCATTTTATTAAATATAGGCATATTAACAATATAACCTCTTTCCTTGGCAATCTCACAAACCATTTCTATCGGAAAACCATCTGTTGTAACCAATTCGAACACCACTTTCGGATCGAGCATTTTAATATCTAAATCTGAATCGAAATCACCGAACTTTAAGCCGCTTTCGTTGTAAGTAACGCTGATCACTTTGTCAATTTTTTTCATGCCTGCATTAAGCGTATTTCTAAATTTCTTCTCTTCGGTATCGATTGCAACTTTAATCGTTTCTTTAAGTCTTCCAACATTTTCGTATATGTCTTTGTACTGCTCGCAAAGGGTATCCGCAACCCAAAAGAGTGAGCCTGGCTTCATGTGCAGAGTATCTGCAAGCCGGACAGCCCTTCGGATGAGTCTTCGAAGTACATATCCTTGGTCAGTGTTTGATGGAAGCACACCATCAGAAAGAAGCATCACAGCGCTTCTGGTATGATCCATCACTATTCGCAACGCCTTGATTTGTTTTGAATCTGTAAAATCAGAGATTCCTGAGAGCTCAGATATCTTGTTTCGTGTACTTTCAAATATGTCAGTGCTAAAAATATCTGTTTTACCCTGAAGTACCATAGTTACTCGCTCATATCCAGAACCGGTATCTACGTTCTTAGCTTCAAGTTTACTCACTACCTTCCCGTCTTTCGCCAGATATTCCATGAATACATCATTCCAAATTTCAACCACTCGCTGTTCTTCATCAGCCTTCATGTATTCTTCTTTGGTCATTCCATTTGTGAGCTCTCCTGTGACGTCATAGAACATCTCAGTGTCTGGGCCACATGGGCCATTTGGGCCTGGTGCCCACCAGTTACTTTTTGCTGACATGAAATATATTCTTTCTCCCGTCACTCCATGTGCATAAAAGATTGATTTCCAGATTCGTGCAGATTCTTCATCTTTCGGAGCACTTTCATCTCCTTCAAAACAAGTAACATACAATCTCTGAGGATCGAGTCCAAAACCTTCTTCTTTTGATGTAAGAAGTTCATAGCTCCATTTGATGGCTTCTTCTTTAAAGTAGTCACCTAAAGACCAGTTACCCATCATTTCAAAGAAAGTCGCGTGTGTGTTGTCTCCAATGTCATCAATATCAACGGTTCGTACACATTTTTGAAAGTTCGCAAGTCTCTTACCTTGAGGGTGCGTTTCACCCAAAAGATATGGTACCAGTGGCTGCATACCTGCGGTGTTAAAAAGTACTGATGGGTCATTTTCTGGAAGAAGTGGGGCACTTGGCAGAATTGCATGCCCTCGTTTTTCAAAAAAAGCTAAAAAGCGCTTTCGTATCTCTGAAGATTTCATAGTTATATCACTATACTATACCTCGGTATTCTTTCAAAACCCTACTCAATACCTTTGTAATATTGGATAGTTTCCTCAAGAGCTTTCTGAAGTGGTGTAAAGGTAAAGTCTTTCAAAATACCTTGTAGCTTACCGATGTGTGCAACACTTTTGTCTATATCCCCAGTTCTCTTTTCTCTGTATTCTGGCTCTTTTTTAGTGCTACAAATCTCAGATATTTCTTTCCAGAGGGTATTAAGTGACACTTCTGTACCTGTCCCAATGTTATATACCTCAAATCTGGTATGTTGAGGCTCTGTTGCAATATGTACAATTATCCTAGCTAGATCATGTACATATATGAAATCCCTGGTTGTATTTCCATCACCGAAGATTGTTGGTGATTCATCCTTTATTCCTTTCTGAATCAGAATTGGAATGACCGCTGGATATCCACCAGAGAGTGATTGCCTTGGACCGAATACGTTAAAGAACCTAAGGAATGTATATGCTGTACTGTAGAGTTCAGCGTACAATGCACCGAATTCTTCATTAATTACTTTGTGCAGTCCATATGGTGAAGTTGGAGCATGAGGGTCATTCTCATGTGATGGAATGTTAGGGTTGTTTCCATACACCGCAGCAGAAGAGGCTGAAAGGAATCTAACAATACCTTTCTCTTTTGCAAGAATCATGAGCTTGTGAGTACCAGAAACATTGGTCTTGAAAGACAAATCAGGATTCTCGATACTTTTTGGTACTGATACGAATGCAGCCAAATGTATGATGGTTGTATTTGGATACACATGATCAGCATACGCCTCAGTATTGTTAATATCTGTTTCAATTATTTTTATCTTCCCTTCATACTTCTCCAGCCGTTCTCTGCTTCCTGAGCTAAAATCATCAACAGCTACCACGTCGTGTCCACTTGCAACAAGCAGATCGAGTACATGTGAACCGATGAATCCTGCAGCACCTGTAATTAGTATGTGTGACATTATTTTTTAAGATTTAAAAGATATTTTTTAAACTGATGCGCCATCTGCTCAAAGCTTTTTCTGTTATCAGCAATTTTTTCCTTACCGTGCACTAACTTAATTCTAGCTTTGAGATCAATTTTTTTGGTGTACATTCTTATAGCTTGAAGTTTCTTGATCTTCATTTTTGCCTTCTTTATTTTCGTATCAACAGTATTAGTAACAGAAGTAATGAATGCTTTGGATGACAGTGGTTTCCCAGTAGCAATCTTTACAAGTTCGGCAAATGTCTTTGAGGAACCAAACTTCCAAACTTTCTCCATCTCCTTTCCAACCTTAGGATTATCTACAATATATCCGTATTTCTTGTAGAAATATTCCCTCCATTGAGCCAGTGCAATCTCTGCAAGCCCATATCCGTGGTATGAACATGAACTACCCCATGCATACAAATGTGGAACGTTTAAGAGACGGATTGATGCTTCGGACCTATCGGTATACTTAAGAAATACCGATTTGGCGATTGAGAGGAGTTTCTCTTTGGTTAGATTCTTTTCTTCATATATTCGTTTCTCTAGAGCACATACAGATATTATCCCCATGAGACCAAGTGGACTTAGAGGGTGCAATTGCTTTACTTTTCTCTCAAAGAGTTCAAATGGATATTCTTTGCCATCAACTGTTTTTGCATATCTACTTCTCCACTCAACACTACTTAATACCGCATCGATGAACATGCTTTGAGTTTCTGCCCACGCTGTAGACATTGGTGGGTATTCATGGTTAACACACACTTCTGTTTGTGTGACATTAGAGAAATGAGCCGCATGCCCTCCTTCATGAAAGAGCGTATTCATTCCTTCGAATCCAGTCCCCACTTGTCCGAACACTACATTACAAGTGAAATTTGAACTACCAGGGATTCGTTTCTTACCTTCGTATCGTACTAGTTTCGGCCAATGACAAAAACCATTGTTGTATTTCCCCTTTCTATCAAGTAGATCAAGCGTAAGTTCAGCATCTTTAAAATCGATACCTAGCGCCGCGAAAGAAGTTCCCCATCGCATCATTGATTCTTCAAATGGGAAATATGGATCTTCTTCTTTTGTGAAATCACCAGTCATCATGTACCCAAAGTTCCATGGTTTTCGAAGTCCTGGTTTGCTTTTCTCAAGTTTTCGTATTTCTTCAAATCCATACTTTGTTTTGTCATATATATCATCAAAAATCTTGAAGATGTGCTCTTTGGTCATACCCTCTTCGATCTGTGCCTTGTATGCATAGAAATCTTCATACCCTAATGCTTTAGCGTATTGGTTTCTAAGTGAAACCAGTTCAAGGTATCCATCTAGGTGGGGCAACACACTTTCATCCAGAGCCTCAAAACAAGCCTTTCTCAATGATTCATCAGCTTCGGTTCGAACCATTGCTGACATTTTGTGGTGTGAAGCTTCAACAAACTTTTTTGTTTTAGGATCAAAATACCCTTCCTTCTGTGAACTTCTGTCTTTATGGAGTTTTGACTCGAGATCGATAATCTTATTTTTGATTTCAGTTACTGACTCAGGTACTTGGTATCTCTCAAAAAATATTTTCCAAAGCTTAAGTTTCTCTGCATCGCTTTTGGATATGCCCTTTGTTTCTAATGCCTCAAGTACCTCTCTAAGGTACTTTGGGTTGGCTCGAAAAGATTCCCGCTTCTTCTCAGCATCGTTCATCTTTTTCTCAACAGAGTGGTCACCCATATAATATATCCAGAAGTAATCCTCATATGATTTGTGGAGTTTGTATAGTGTGTTGTTGAGTTGTTCGAGTAATTTCATGTTATTTCTTTAATACAAATCTTTTAAATGCTTCACCTGCTTCTGTTCGATACTTACAGTACTCGCACCCACCAGATTCCTTTGGTATCTCAGGTGACTCGAGACACTTTTTAATTCTTTGCAGCACGTCATCAATCCAAGTGTCTGTGCCGGTATATGGTATGAGGTTCACATCAAATTCTAGTTTTCCATCAAATGCTTCTTTGTCTTTTCTACCATTTACATACACAAAATATCCTGTATCTGATACGGAAAGTCCGTTTTTTCGAAGAAGCCATTGATATATTTCCATTTGTCTTCGATATTGATCATGCCATTGTGTATCTTCAAGCTCGGTAACCGCATTGTCTTTACTTGTCGCCTTGTAGTCCACTACATGTACCATGTTGTCTTTAGAAACCCAAAGATCATCGACTGCACCGAATATGAGGAAATTAGTATCTGTATGAAGATGTTGTACCCCAACAAAGTTTTCTCGCCATTCATCGATTTTTTCATGCTGAAACGGAACAAGATCAAGTTTATAGTGTTTTTGAAGCGGATGGGCACTCTGTTCTTTGCGGTGTGCGTCAAATTCTTTCTTTAGAAGATGGTCAACCGCAGAGTTTAATGTGAACGCAGGAATACTTGGCCTTTTAACACCCAATCTTCTATCTAAAAAGAAACATCGAGGGCATTCAATGAACATATCAATCTTTGATCTACTTAATTTGAAAGCATCTTTTTGCCCTGGCTCGTAGTTTTTATTGTATTGCTTCCATGCCATATTATTCTCTCGGTCTTAGGTTTATAATCTCAGAAACTTCATTCAGAACTGCAAATATTTTTTCTTTACTCAAACCAAGTTCTTTCAATATCTCTGTTTTTTCGTACAGGGTCTTACAAAGAACAATCTCTTTCTCAAGAAGCTGACTTTTCTCAGTATTTGAAAGTGTTGTAAGACATGTAATTGGATGGAGCTTGGTTTCCTCAATCATTGAAAGCAGATTCTCTTTCTCTGGATATGTCCACCCAATCATATTAAGGCCTTTACACTCAGCATATCTAATTGCTGTTTCGGTAAATTTAGTGTTTGTAAGTAAGATCCAGTTATCAATCTTTCTTGGTGTCATTCCTTCATATTCAAAGACTGTATCTTTAATATCGTCATATCTCGCTTTCACATACAGTGCAACTTTCAAATCAGTCTTATTTTGATGATCGTTATGATACTTAACTTCAAGCATTATCAATTCATTCTCTTTCCATGCAATAACATCAACTTCATGTGGTACACAACCCCCAAGTACCATCTGACCCACTAGTGCTTTGTACCCACGAGCTCGATATATTTCAGCTACATATTCTTCAAATGGAAACCCTGTAGGGCCGAATTCCATAATCGATCTTCGAAGTGAATATCGCGCAGCTGCTGCGGCTGACATTTGTTTGAGCATTTCAAATGCCTTTCTGTATATTGCATGAACAGAACACGTGCCACCTTCTTCTGCAGTTGGATCACATACACCAGCATGAATCTCTTCGACAATCGTCCTGATTATCTTGTCAGCCATTGTAGGCTGTGCACCAGATTTAATAAGTGAATCTTCAAGTTTCAATGGGTCGAATTCTTCACGTACCCCATCCTCCTTAATTATGAATATCGGGTTCATTACATGAGTATACCACCACCAATACATCGTGTGCCACTGTAGAATACTGCCGATTGCCCCTTTGACATGCCCTTTTGCGGTGTGTCAAATGTTACCGAGTGTGAACCATCGGGATTTTTTTGTAGCGTACAGGCTTGCCGCTCTTGTCTGTAACGTATTCGTGCCTCGCAGCGTATTTCATTTCCTTGTACATCTGAGGCTAACGTAACAGATTCGAGCCTACTTATTAGGTTACTTTCATTATCAAACACCTCTTTGTACTCTTCATCATCTGCAACAGTAATGGTGTTTGCTTCAATATCTTTGGATACAACATATTTAACCTTTGCGTTGTTGCTTTTATTATGCACGACGAAACCATGTCTTTCTCCTAAGGTATACAAAATGGCACCCTCATGTGTTCCAATGGTTTTACCGTGAATATCAAGCACTAGACCTTCTTTGGTAGAAATATATTGCTTAAGGAATTCCTTCATATCTAAATGTCCAATGAAGCATACTCCTTGACTGTCTTTCTTTTTAAAGACTGGTAAATTAGCCTTTTGTGCTATTTCACGTACTTTTGGTTTTTCTAAGTGTCCAACAGGAAACAAAACATGCTCTAAGTCTCTTTCCGTAAGTGTCCAAAGAAAATATGTTTGATCTTTGTTGGTGTCGTTTCCTTCATGCATTTCGTATACAACTTTCCCTTGCTTTCGAATGGCATAGTGGCCAGTTGCAATATATGCGGCACCGTGTGCTTTTGCATATTCCCAGAATGATCCAAACTTTACATATCTGTTACACATGATGTCCGGGTTTGGAGTTCTACCCAAGCTATATTCCTTAATCATGTAATCCGCAACTTCTTTTTTGTACACTTCACTTAAATCTATGGTTACAAATGGGATATCGAGTGCTGCAGCTACACGCATCGCATCACGTCGTTCATCTTTCCAGCCACAGTCAGTTTCATCTGGCTGCCACACTTTAATGAAAACACCTGTTACATCAAAGCCCTGTTCTTTGAGTAGATATGCAGATACAGAGGAATCCACTCCTCCTGACATGCCAACAAAAACCTTCTTATTGCTGGTCGATATATTTCCTTTTGTATTTGAGATGTTCTGCATATGTCTTTGCGAAGTGAGTTATACCATCTTTGTCAGAAAGATAAAATAGGTAGTCATTTGGAGTGGGTGAAATGGCAGCTTTAATAGTATCAAGCCCAGGGTTTGATATTGGTGTAGGTGGTAAACCCTTTCTGGTATATGTATTGTATTCATTGTCAATTCGTAAGTCCCTAAGACTCAGCTCCGCTGATCCTTTTCCAGTGAGGTAACCAAGTGTGGCATCCACTTGAAGTGGCATACCCTTCTCCATTCGTCGAAGCAGTAAGTCAGCTACAAGTTTTCTATCTACCGTTGTTGGAACCTCCTCTTCAAGGATTGATGCGAGTATTAATATCTCTTCCAGTGACCTTCCAGAAGCTGTAATTTGAGCTTCTAGAGGTTTGATTCGGTGTTTGAAGGTATCTTGCATCTTTTTAATAATATCCTCATCTGTTGCCATTGGTGGGAAGAAATATGTATCTGGGAACAAATACCCTTCAAGTGGTCTAAGCTTTGCTTCAAGTGTACTTGTGGCCATATTTGGATATTTAGCATTAAGTATTCTTGCAAGCTGCATAAAGTTTGTACCCTCAGGAACCGTTACTCGTACTGGGATATATCCAAAATCTCCTGTAACCAATCTCTTTGCTACCACAAAGACACTTTCTGGTCTTTTAAATATGTATATTCCCGCCTTTATCTTCTTTTCTGCCTCCATGTATACCATGAGGTTTGCAGCGATCTTTGCATTCCGTACGATTCCTTTTGATTCCAGTTCTCTCGCAATACTTAATACACTTTGACCTCTTTCAACATCAACCCGTATTTCATTCGTGAATTCTGTTGGAGGACTCGCAAAAAAGAAATATGAAACGGTTAGTGTACATGAAAACAAAACACCAAGTAGAACAGAGAGCTTCAAGAGAGCTATGATGACTGTAAACGGTCGTGTAAACATTAGATTGGAAGATTAGTTGGAGGCTCCACTTTCTTTGCAGTAACTCGAGAAAGTGTAGGTGTTCGTGCAACATCACCTGGGAAGTGATATACGGTTGCAAGTTCTTCAGTTGTCATCACAAATGACGATGTGCTGCCACCAACTGGGATATATTCTTCATAGAAAAATGCTCGTTCACGATACTTGTTGAAAAGCTTTTTCTTTTGACCAAGAACAATTGTACCTTTTCTGTCTTGCCATGGATATTTTACCCCTGGTGCTTTATCAGCTTTGAAACCATTAAGGTTCTGCGCGCCGAACTGTCGATATATACCACTTAGTGCCGCTGTGGTTGTGCCTCTAAAGGCCTCTGTCTTTGCAACGTATATTGCTCTCATGCCGCAATCAAATGGAATCTTTGAGAGGTTTCTTTCAATTGCCTCAACAGTCTCTCTCTCACCTTTAGTGAGTTGCATGAGGTTTGGATTCATCGGCTTATCTTTATCGATCTTCACATCTCGTTTTGTTCGCTTCTTAATATCCTCATTTGCTTCAAACTTCCAATCTACCTTCTCGAACCATGTACCTGGTTTCTTCTTGTCTTTACCATGAGCTCTAATTGCAATCTGAATCCACACCTGTTCTCCTTTCCGAAGTGATCCAAGAAATTCAATTACAGGAGTGATCGGATCAATCTTAAACTCTTCTTTCGGATCCTCATTCAATTTGTAATCCGTATATGTCTTGATTGGTACATGTGAAGGAGCAGTCTTTACAAACTCGCACCCCCAATATTGATGTGTATCAGGATTATCACCCACTAAAACATTTAAGCCTACTGATGCTGTTCGTGTAAGAGTTGATAAAATAATCACAGCAATTGTATGCGCCATATTATTTTTAGAATAAAGCTTCACGCAACGATGGTCAAGCAAACGATGA
>VEQN01000010.1 GCA_018883165.1 Candidatus Tayloriibacteriota bacterium | reverse complement strand
TTATCATTCTTACCATTAGATTCAACTCCGATATTTAAACCGACCGAACACCACCACACCTCTCTTTCGTGATAGAAAAAATGATCCAATATTTCTTTTTTGTCGACTAGTATTTTTTCATTATTCCATTTATTAAAATCCTTTTTCATACTAAATCTTGCAGATTGTAACATTCATGTATGAAGAAAAAATTAATATTAATAACAAAACTATTCCAATGCTATACTACACCCATGCAGATACAAGAGGTGCTTAAAATATCACGCCCACGGTTTTGGCTTTATGAAGCAGCAACTTTTGCTTTCATCGGCGCATTGGGTGCTCTCCAAGGTTTTGGATTTGTATACGACTGGAGATTTTGGCTATTCACCCTATACTTTCTTATACCAGCAAACATACTCATCTATGGTATTAACGACATATTTGACTATGAGACTGACAAGTTAAACCCAAAGAAAGGAACATACGAAGCATTGGTTACACCAGAGAAACAAAAACAACTTTGGTTATGGATCATATTAAACAATATACCTTTCCTCTTCTTTGTACCAAAAAGCACACCTCTTCTTATATCCTTTTTCATATTCATATTCTGTGCCACCTTCTACTCCGCATACCCAATACGCGCAAAGGCAAAACCTGTAATTGACTCATTGTTCTCTGCAGGACACTACGTCGCTACGGGTGTATTTGGATATTTCCTTGCAGGTGGAACAGCAACACCCACGATTCCAATTGTTGCAGGGATGCTTTGGGCAATTGCAATGCATGCATACAGTGCAGTACCCGATATTAAGGCGGACACAGAAGCAAAGCTTAAGACAATTGCAATATTAATTGGTGGGAAAAATACAATATACCTTTGCTGGATCCTATACCTCACCTCTGCATACCTTGTAAATTATGCAATACCTGTCGCGAGTATTCTCGGCTCACTCACCTATTCATATGTTATGTACAAATCATTACAGGCTAAAACAGATGATGAGTTATTTAAGGTGTACACATACTTCCCATGGATTAACAGTGCTATTGGTGCACTCATATCCATCGAACTTTTGGCAAAGAATTTAAATTTCTTTTAACGGTGAAGGGTCAGTGATAGCCTGTATACGTTTGTATACCGTCTCTGCACTGATGAGACAAATTGGCATACCAATGCCAGGATTTGTACCTGCACCAACATAGTACATATTCTTCACTTTTGGATGCACATTGTTTGGTCTAAAAATTGCAGTTTGCGTGAGAGTATGCGCTAAACCAAGTGCAGTACCTTTAAATGCGTTATAGTCTTTTACAAAATCTTTCACACTATATTCCCTTCGTACAACCACACGTTCTTTTAAATCAGGAATATTATAGTATTCAGCAATCTCATCAATTACCTTGTCTCCATATGTTTTCAAAAACTCATCTGTATATTCAAGTCCAGATGCAATTGGTACCAATACAAACAGATTCTCATGATTTTCTGGTGCAACCGTACTATCTGTTTTTGATGGCATACACACATACATTGACGGATCCTCTGGCCATTTAGGATCTTTAAATATTTCACCAAATCCTTTGTCCCAATCTTTGGTAAACAACAAGTTATGGTGTTCCATTTGCGGAATACGTCCTGACACACCAAGGTACAAAATGAACGCACTTGGAGCAAGTACCCTACTGTCCCAATATTTCTTGGTATACACCCTATGCGATTCTGGGAGCAGGTGCATATCCGTATGTGTAATATCCGCATTGGATACAACCATATCTGCAGACAATATCTCCCCATTCAAAAGCGCTACACCTGTAGCAATATTTTTCTCAATACGTATCTCATTCACAGGCACACCCGTGCGTATCTCCACTCCATACTTTTTGCAAAGCATTTCAAGTGTCTCAGGTATCGCCCTAATACCCTTGTTCGGATACCATTCACCCAATACCAAATCTACATAGTTCATAAGTGTATAGATACCAGGTGTATCACCAGGTGCAGTACCCAAAAGTACAGTTTGATATTGGAGTGCTTTTCGGAGTATTTCACTCTTAAACTTTGATTCAATTATATTCTTTTGTTTTTTAAACAAAGGCAATCGTGCACCCTCTTTCATGACTCTGAGGTTAAAGAAATCAAAGATGCTATCATAGTTTTTGTACATAAACTCATTCTTTGCAATTTGATATTGCCACTCTGTATCTTTCAGAAATTTCTCAAGCACCTCACCTGCTCCAGGTTCAATCTCGTTAAAAACCTGTTTGTTCTTTTCAAGATCTGCATAAAATCTATAGCTTTTCTTTTCACTCTTTAAAGTAATTTGATATGACGGAGTCAGTTTTTCTAACGTATAGTAGTCAGAAATGCTCTCACCCATAATCTCAAAGAAGTGCTCAAATACATCTGGCATCATGTACCAACTTGGACCCATATCGAACATGAATCCATCTTGCCTGAAGATACGTGCCCTACCTCCCAGGGTGTCGTTTTTTTCTAGGATAGTAACTTTGTACCCTCCTTTCCCAAGCATTGCCCCAAGTGAAAGCCCACCGATTCCTCCACCAATAATGATTACTGATTTTTGTACCATAGTGCTTTGTATAATAACACAGTCTTTCTGATTGGACTGACTGTGATTCTCTTTTTAAAAATATCATACCCACTCTTCTCAATCATATCTAAGATCTCTTTGTATATAAGCGCAGCGGCATATACCGCTTTTCTTCCTTCAGGTTTAAGGTATGCAATACCAGACACACCTTTTTCATAGAGTGCTCTTGTTTTTTCAACTTCATACTTCATTAATACCTTCCACCTATCATCAACAATACCTTTTTGTATATGCTCTTCTGTAACACCAAATCTTCTCATGTCCTCAAGTGGTATATATATCCTTCCTCGATCATCATAGTCTTCTTTAATGTCCCTTAGAAAGTTTGTCATTTGAAACGCCTCTCCAAGTGCACGTGCATATGGTAATGCCCCATCTTTGTATCCAATAATATGACTCATCATATATCCAACAACCGTAGCTGATCCGTACATATATTCTTCCAATTCTCCATACGTCTCATATCTGCTTTTTGTAATGTCTTGTTTCATAGCTGAGAAAAAAGCTGTGACATATTCTCCGGGTATGTGATATTGCTGCATCACAGATATGAATGCATGTACGACATCATTTGATGATGGGATACCAAAAACAAATTCATTTTTCCAGGTATTCTCCCATGCCTCAAGGTTCTCTTTAGCACCCTGTATTTGTGTATCCACAATTTCATCAGGAAGTCTCACAAACTGATACAACATCCATACTACTTTTCTAATGTGTTTTGGAAAGAGAAATGTAGCACGGTAATATCCAGTACCGTATCGCTTAATTATATCTCTAGCTGCTATGTATGTATTCATGTTATGACGTTCTGGTATATACCATATGAGCGATTCCTTTCCATACATCCGAATCCCTTGCGGACTGAATCGCTTTCTCGAAATACCTATCAATCTCTTTTTTCACATATGCATACGCGCCACTCTCTTCAAATATACCTGAAAGATTTGCTTTTTCTGCGTCAGTAAGCGACCTTCCGATATATGTCTTGAACTCATCTTGATGTTTTGCATCTGCCTCATTACGCATATACCATGACAATATGGTTTGTTGATTAGTCTCAATATCCAAGAATGATGATTTGTTTGACTGCACACTCACATCAATCATATCATCCTGAATCTGGAACATGGTTCCAAGTGCGCCTCCAAACGATTCAGCGAATTCATCTCCATTCTCCCCTTTTGCAATGTACCCTAGACGTATTGGGTGTACGAATGAATATCGTGCTGTTTTTAGATACATTTTTTGTATGATGAGTGAAAGAGGATATGTGTCTTTTGTAGGAGAAACCACATCAATCATTTGCCCATGTATGACCTCACCAACAAGTTCATTGAACACTCCAAGGATTCTTTCTTGAGTAGATGGATACGTACGGACATATGACCACAAAGATTCATAGCTCCACTGAAATACCAGATCACCCAGAAGAATCGCAAGACTACCTCCTACTCTCTGCGCGAAGTAGAGTTCGGTAAATTTTCTGTGTGCACACGCTACTCCATGTCGCATACTTCCATTATCCATGATGTCATCATGGATAATGGCATAGAGATGTAGAAATTCTATCGCAACAAACAGATCTATATGTTCTTCTGGTTTTTCAGAACCAAGTGCAATATATGCAAGATATGGTCTAAATCTTTTTCCGTGAGCTGCTACCTGTTTTACATATGTAACTATCGCATGCACATCTTCACTGGTACTGTATGTGTTGTATGTTGATATTTTTTCTTCAATCTTTCTGTCGAACTGAACATCAAACCATTCTCTAAATTCCTGTAAATTCATATGGTTCATATTTTATCAGAAATTATGAGAATATATATGACCTAATATATATTAATTACTTGCAGAACAAATTCGCTGTGCCACAAAAGTTTCTTTGACATCGTTACCGCAAATTTCATACTTATTCAACACACATCTCCATGTACGATTTTGGCCTTGATATGAGTAATCAACTTCCCAACCATTAAGACACATACCTTCCCCTTCATTTGGTTTTGGACACGGATTAAGGTTCTGTGGATTTACAGTAACACCAAAGAAGTTTCCTCCAACTCCCCATGTTGGTGGTTTACATGATCCGCTTGAAGTTGATGGCTGTGACTGTGTTTTAGATTTTTTACAATATATATCACCTTCATTCAAAATTCTTCCAATGAACCCTCGAGTCGCCCTCTCATACCCACCCCAACACTGAACAATACACGACGAGCAATATCCATTTGGAATGGTACCGTCACACTCTTCACCCTCTTCAATATCTCCATTACCACACAGACTCGCTGAACCCATCGGTTTTGATGTAACATCAGGAGTCACTACTTGTCCCTGATTCTCTACTGGCATTACTGGTACTGTATATGTTTCAGGTACAACTGCTGTCGAAGTACTAACACTTGAAGTTAGGCTGCATGTTTTTGTACTAGCATATACAATCTCTTCATCATTCTTAACTTTTAGATCCATGAGCTTGTTCTGAAGTTCCTTGTACAATGCTCTCTTAACAGCATATTGCTCAATATCTGTATGTATGGTGTCTAATTGTTTTTGGAGCGTTGCCACAGATGCAAGAATTGTTTCATTCTTCTTAAACATATCCATATATTCTTTTTCCACTTTCTGCTTCTCTGCTACAAGTTTTGATACAGGCTCAGCGAAATCTTTTTCTGTACGTTGATATTGTTTTAGGTACGTAAGGAATATGAGTGAGTAATCTGATTTAACATTTGATATATCTCTTTCACTGTTTGAAATACCGAGTTCGTACACAGATATTTTCTGCGTAAGATTAGACACAACAGATTGCTGTCTTGCCAGGCTCGATGTTGCTGTATTTGCCTGAAACAAATTCAACACCATCGGGGTTCTCTGATATCTGATCATATATGCATAGTATGCATTTTGATATGCAGCATTTGCTGAAATATATGCTTGATACAAAGACATGTATCTCGGATTACCAGGACGTACGGACTGAAATGCTTTCTGCGCTGAGAGAAGTGCAGCATACCTTTGATCTACAATTGCTCGTGCAGGTACTGCTTCAGTGAGAAGGTTGAGGTTTTTTTGTTCAGCAGCCAAAGAAGTCTTCAGTTTTGGAAGTTCCGCTTTATATTTTTTAACTTCAGTCTCAATCTCAAGAATCTTCTGATCTCTTTTCTTTGCCATATCAAGAAGACTATTCTTGTCCGATATTTCTTTTGTATATGTATCCACCTTCTCTTTCAATTTTGAGATTACCTCAGTTGGTATGAGTCCCTTGGTTGAAGTAGCGATTTGTAATTCAAGCTTGGTCTTTTGTAGAGTAAGGTCATCAACAAATGCAACTACAGAATTAGACTCATTGGCCACAGACTCAATATGTGACAATATCTGTTTCTGATTCTCTTGGAGTGTAGCTACATCTTTAGGCGTGTAGCAAGATGGAAGTGTTTTGTTCTCTAAGTTTGAAATATATTGAGAGATACCATCAGCGGAAAATACAGAAGCTTGGTTTGCTCCAATGCTGGAATCTAAATATGCAAAAGTTGCATGTTCCATATATACTCGAATACCAAGGGACAATGCAACAAAGAGTATGAATGAAAATATGTATTTCATGTACATAGTGTGTATATATTCTAACATACCTTAACCTATATTGAATTAACTAATGCACGTGTCCGTGGCCCGAAAAAACCAGTTGCTGGAAGTCTTTGTGTTCTCTGGTACCTCATCAAAGCAGATCTAGTCGATGGACCAAAATATCCATTCGGTTCTACGAGTAAGAAGCCTCCTTTCTTGAGAAACTTTTGTAATTCAAGAACCTCTACCCCTTCCATGTTAACTGTAAGGTCTTTTTTAAATACATATTGAGTTGTTGAAATTGCAACAGGTGTGGTGCTTGTTGCTACAACTACCGCTTGAGGCGTTGTGGTAGATGAAATTGTGTGTACTTGAGGTAGGATAGGTGTAGATATTACTGGGTTGTTGTTTTGTATAGTTCGAGTCACACCACAGCTTGTAGCATATGTAATATCTCCTACATGAGTATATGTTGTGCCACAACCTCTCCACTCAAGATCATGCAAACTCTGAAGTCCAGTCATCCGGAGTGAAGCGATTTCTCCCGCAACTAACGGTCTGTTGTATATCCTCACATCCTCTATTCGTCCAAGCCAGTCTTCTTCGCCATCCCAACTACCAATATTAATTGCTGTATCTCCTACAAAAGAAGGAGATGTATCAGAACCTACAAGTTGTCCATTCAAATATATCTGTCTTGATCCTGTATCCATGTTGTAGTTATATACCACATGGTGCCATGCTCGTTTTGAGAATCCAGTAGCAACCAAATCGTTAAAGAAAAAACCCATCACCATTTCTCCATCATCTTTTACTCGTAAATGTAACACCTGGCTTGTGTCAGAAATTGATCCAATCTTCAACCAAACCATCTGACCTGTGAAGTCATCTGCAAATATCCAACCCGAGACAGAAAATGAGTTGTTAGCCAATGATGGAGCTGTTCCCGTAAACCTATTTGTTCCATTAAACAACGAGGCATTGCCAAATACACCTACATCTCTTTGTACTGTTCCGACTTGAGTAAGTGTTATATTTGAACCAGATGAATCTAATGCATTGCCAGATGCTTCATCCATCTTCCAATGGGCAAGCAACCCCGAAGGTACGATTGTAAGACCGAGTGTGTTATTTCTCTGTATATTGTAGTCAGAAAGTGTATATCCATCTGCAAGAGTAGTTGTTCCAAACGTGAGTACCTGACTGTCTGGTGGTATTCCACTGTTATCTTGCACCTTTGCTTTCACATTTTCCACAGAATCACTCGGTTCCACTTCAAGACTATATGTTTGTACGTTTGAGCGAACATATATCTGCATTGCATCAGCATACGCAGGAATGCACAACAATGTGAAAAGAGAAATGATGGATATATATACTCTCTGTGACATATGATATATGATATCACAACATCCTCACTACCTCTCAACAATTTCTTTCAGCTTCATCAAAGCCTTCGGCCACATATCAGCAAACATATCTTTCCACTCTGTAGGAATTTGTAAATCAATTTTCAATTCGGTACTACCATTAACTTCACTGAATGTGTAATTCTCATACCCTTCAGCTCCTGACCAAGGTATTTTCTCTCCGTTCTTTAGCTCTCCTTTATGTACTATCGAAACAAACTCATGTGGTCGATGCACAGCGATGACGGCATACATGCCAGAGATATTCCCATCTTCACTTGGACCAATGAAAGATATTTCACTCCCCTCATCAAAGCTTCCCTCGTAGGTAGACCCTTCTTGAAAAGCTGCAGTCCATGCTTCATATGTACCTTTACTCAGCATAGTACTCCATACTTTTTCTCTAGGTGCATGTATTGTAATTGTGAATGTAAGTTTTTCCATATTATTTATCATCCTTCTTTGATATTCCCCACTGCCACTTCGGCTTTTCCCCTTTTTTGTACGCAATGAATACAAACAGAATGGTAGAAAGTGCAAATGGTAACCCAAACACTAAGAGATTCGATCCTGAATCAGGATTCCCAAGGATGACTTCTTCTTGCAAGTAAACAAGGAATATGATGAATGCGAGATATATGATTGTCGTAGTCCACCCTTGCCAAGCAGCGGGTGTCCAACCCCATCCATATATTTTTCTCTTGAACCAATATCGGTTAGGGTTATCGTTAATGTAGGTAATGTATTCTTTACACATTTATTTATATAGTATCACGAAAACATACTAATCAATTCACACAAGGAAACAGACTGGCGTGTATATTTAATTACCTATTAACAAATAATTCAATTCTTTTGGAGAACCTATTCTTATGATCTTACTCTGATCACCCACACGTTTCAAAACACTCTCTATAGTCCTCCATTCTCTACCCTTATCAAACAATCTTTTGAAGATGCGCCAATAAAATACTTCTTTCGCATCAGGTAATTCAGTACGATTCTTTTTTCTGTGTGTAACATAACGTTTTATATATTGCCACACATTTCGCATACCAGAATAATCTAGATATATAATCAAATCAGCTTCTTCTAGACGATTCAACATCTTCTCGTATACGTACCCTTCTATAATCCACCTACTATGTGACGCGAGGAGGTTTGTATGTAAAAGATTGTATTCTTCTTCGGGACGAAGATTCCAATTACCTGTGTACATTAACTGATCTACATGAAAGAGTGGTAGACCTATCTTTTTTGCAATCAATTCAGCAACCTTTGTCTTTCCTGATGCACTAATTCCAATGATGGCTATTTTGTTTTTGTTGGATAGCAATGTGTTCATTGTGTTGCAAACTTACAATTACCTGAATGTAATCGTATTGGTGAAGTGATCAATGTAATACACAGGTATATTTAATGTAGCCAGTTTATCAGCACAATACTTGTTGATTTCAGCAATTTCAATTGTTGTACCATCAGGGTTTGCCATCTCGGTTCTACCTAAAATAAATCCGAGCGGTAAGTTATCTTTAAGTACATACAGCAGTTGATCAATATAATATCCAAGATCATCTAATTTTTCACCCATAAGACCTGTATGGTATTCAATGAATACATATGAATCTTTAAGATTGATTTGTAGCTGACTTTGCATAAGGGTAAATATAAATAGGTGACCACCTACAATATCTACATTTGAAAGATTAAGTGAGGTTGTTCCCACACCCTCATTAAGAGAAGTGGCATCAGTAGTGGCTGGTACACCCGTCTGTAAAAAATCTACAATGAATTTTCTATCTTGTTCTGTTGGAAAATAATCCTTTATATTTGTAAGACCCTGTCCGTAGTAGCAAGTAAGCCCCAGTGTTTTTGCTTTAACTGCAAAATGTGTGAAATCACTAAGTCCATAAAATTTCTTACTTGATTTCCTGATCTTGTCCCAATCCAGTAAATCTAAGGCTAGAATACATTTGTTACCACCTCGAATGAACCATATTAATTCGGCATCAGAGTCCAGTGCTTCATTAAACTTTTCCACCATTCCTTGAAGAGTGGATACACCTGAAGCAAAATCTAGGTAATTAATATTGTTTTCTTTTAAGAAACTGATTGAATCTGTATACGACTTGTGTACTGCAAAGTCTTCAATTTTACATAGGTTTACGAGGGCAATTTTCATGCGCTTATTCTAACACATACATAGCTTATAAGTAGGTTATCTCATTGTAGTATGAAACTTGCCACTAATTAGCCTGGTGCAAGTCTCAAAGCTCCCTCTATTTGATATCCGATCCCATTGCAATCGCACCAGACTTTCCCTCTTCATACAATTCATATTCCCAACCAGGTTGCCATTTAAACTTCGTAGCAACTAATTGTTCATACTGAACACCATCTATCCAATAATCAAGTCCATACTGAGTTGCACGATGACCAATAATCATTACTCGTTTACCATCGTAATTATCTCTAAGGAAGTTGATAAAATCTTTCATTCGTTCTGATGTCTGCATATAGCTTTCACCATTAGGAAAAGGCTCGTTAATCCTCTTTGGTTTTTCAGCGTCAACTTCTTCACTTGGATGTTGTGTGAAGTCTCCATAGTTACACTCGCGAAGTCGAGCATCAGTGATTATCGGCCACTTACTGCCAAATCCAATTTCAGCACTCTTGTATGCTCGTTGAAGGTCAGAACAAAAGATCGCATCGAAATGGTCATCCTTGTATCTAATACCCATTTCCTTTGATTGTTGTTCACCCAAAGGAGATAAAGCAACATCGTTCCAACCAGAAGAAAGATGTGCTTCATTATCAAATGTTGTCCCGTGAGCTTCAAAAATTATTTTTATCATTGTTGTAATTTTAGCATTTTCCGAGCCTTTGACCCACCTGGGTCTCGAACCGATTTCGTGGCTCAAAATATAGAAACCGATTTTGACCCATCTAGGACGCTTTTAGTAATTTTCCAAACAACCATTATGTTACTTCACGTGTCTAGGTCTCTAGGTACAAAAAACTTGATTGCTGGCCGTCTCGGGCTGGAACCGTGGTCGGTCAAGCCCCACAACGTCCGTTTAGGCTATTTTAGCACGGCCTAGTCAACGCGTCTCGAGCGTCTTATCTGTCCTTTAATCTAAAAGGTTGTGGGATGGACTTATCTGGATCGTTTTTCGCATTCTTAAGGTATGATGACAGGCTAGCCTTGAGCTTGTCTCCCCAAAACGGATCATTTACATCATAAACAATCACCCGAAGATGCCTAAGATCGAAAGGTACATCTTCGAGATTCGCAGTAGTGAATACTACTGGCTTTCTCGCGGCATGCGCGAGTCCCAATTCATAGAATACATTTGCATTTTTCCCCGTTAGGTCAGCCAAGAGTATCTTGGCTTTCTCGATTTGCTCCCATATCTGTTCAATCACAGTCCCCGTTGAAAACAGTTCGTCAGCGCGGAGCGGCTCCATGCCAGCATCCTTAATGGCTGGTGAAAAAATATCTTTGTAGTACTGATCAGGCCACGTGCCAAAAGGCATCATGACAAAGCATGTATCAAGAAAGGTTCTTCCCTTTTCTGTATCCTCTGAAAGAATCTTCTTGCTTTGAACCAGGCTTCCGCTATCCTGATGCGTCTGTTCATCGACAATCGGCTGTGAGTTGTCACCAGCCTTAAAAGCTTTAAGAAATTCCAAATTCTTTGTAAAGATCTGTATGAAGCTCTGCACTCTTTCCCGTGGAATTTTGAATTCACGAACAAGAGTATTTTCAAAAAATTCGTCTTCAGGAAGCTTCTTACCTTTATAAAAAGCTTCGACCTTGTTGAAGTCTTCAACTTGACGAAAGGCGCTCAAAAGCGCTGCTTGTCTTTGCGTAGGAGATCCAGGGGCAATTACATCATTACCGATTGAAGTGATAGAGACGTTTGCCTGCCTACCGGAACCTTCCACGAGGCCATATAAGTTTGCGGACTTGAGTAAGTCCAAAAATCTCCAGTCGCTGGTCGAATTAAAGCCAACGGCTTTTACCAGCACATCTGTCTTCATCGGGTTTCCTGCATTCTGTTGCTCAATAGCCTGAGGAATTCTAAGAGCATCCTCTAGGGTATTCTTTGGAAACGTCCAAATGGCCTTGCTTGCGGCAGCCTTACCATTCTTCTTTCCAGGCTTGTTATTTTTTGAGCCATTTTCAGTCATGAGGCAAGATTACTCCAAAAAGTAAAGGAATGCAATTGAATAAAGCGGACGGGTAGAGTTTTCCAAAAAGTGACAAAAGTGACAGTTTTACACATCAATTTTGTGATATAAATCAGACCAGAGACTCAATACAGTTTATTCCGTAACTCTTAGCGACTTCTGTCAATGGCTTATCTTTTGTAATAATTACATATTCTTGCCCTAGTCCAAACAGTGTATCGGGGCTATCTTTCTCTGACAGTATGTAAGCGATCATCGCCACATCCGCCCTGCCCTCACCTAAGCTTAAGTCTATCAGTCCAAAGTTGTCTCCATGAGAAAGCATAACCTCCTTCATCTTGTCCAGATGTTTAGCCGACAAATCGACGATTTGAATACCAGACAATCTTACCCTCTGAACTTCGGCAGATGAATTAGCAAACTCATCCAAGACATCTTGAATAACATATATATCCTTTCTATGCCTCGCGAGAGCCATCACATCACTGGTTAGGGAATTTGTGTCTAGGAAGTACCTCATGTTCTTATTTGAATTTTATGTAATACTCGTTGAATAATTTACTATCAACCTTACCCCTTCTAAAGAGAGCGTTCCTCAACTCATTTGTCGCGATAAGACCAGACGCATGTGCTCTTATAGATTCTTTTGAGAATTTTTCTCCATTGTACTTTCCATAACCATTTACCGGCAACGGATGATTTCTTCGATTGACCTTTTTATCTTCGATTTCCTTCTTCAAAATGCCGAACAAGATACCGAAATCAGGCTTCGATATGAGGCCGAGTTCAAGAAGCCGAACCAGAAACATACTAGGCGTAACCTTAAAATCCTTGGCGTAATCCTTTAATTCCTCAAGAGATGAAATGTTCATCCCCTCCAGGTCTTTAGCCGGGATCAGCACCTCGGCGGCTATCGAAAACGCTTGCAGATAATCGCCTTTCTGCTCCTTTTGATCTTTCATATTGAGGACGAACTTATTCATGGCAACGCAGACAAGCATGCTGGTCAGCGTAAAGATCTGACGTCCTTCCGTCTCAAGAATCTTGGGATCATCGTCTCCGTCACGTCTATTAATGAAAATGGTTGGAAATTTCTTGTCTCTGACACACAGCCCGCTAAAATCCAACTCCTTGTCTAGAGTTTGCGGCATGTAGTTGTGAGAGCTGAAAGCGATCAGCACATTTTCTTTTTCAGACTGACGACACAGATATTCAAGCACCTTAGTCTTGGGCAAAGTTCTCATATAATTCAGATCTATGTTGAGACTGTTCCTAATTTTTGAAGCAAGAGCATCAATGCTAACTCCCCGTTTAGCATCTTTTGCAATAGAACCGACATAAGAGTTGATGACGGTATTTGGCAGAACTCTGCGCTTTAAAAATTCTTGCCTCCGGCTCAAATCCCTGACGATAAGCTCAACGTCTTCCACCTTTAGGGAACCCCTGGAAACCAAAGATAGTTCTTCCTTAGTCGGTATCTTTTCCTGAATCAACCTGTTCTTTCTATCTATCTGCGCAACCACAACTTTTCTCGGGGCAAAAAACAAAGGGTAAGGAATGTCAGATTTCAACGCCAGCCCTCTCAGATCATTAAAAGATATCCTGTTTTCATCCAGAGCATCCTTGTAAGCCTTGAGTTCTCTCACGGGCGGAAAGTCAATGAGCTCGACAAAAGACTGCCTGTCAATTTCAACTTCCCGCTTGTCGACCTTTACAATTAATTTATTCATGTTGTTGTAATAGGCATTAGAATACTTATTCTCTTTGCCTTTTGCAAGGATGAATCTTCCCTCAAAAAAGAATAAAAACGCCCCTTCCTCCATATAATGTATATGAAGAATCAAGAAAAACTTTGCCCTCATATTTCAGGCGCACACCAAGTTCTGCATATTCTTCCGTTAAAAACTAATGAGATAGAGAATAAAATGAACAACCCAATATTGAAGGTGGAGAGCGTGAAGATCCGCGAGCTTGTTGATGCCGCCTACAACCCTAGGAAGATCTTCCCCGACTCCCTCGCACAGCTGACGGAAAGCATAAGGCGGTTCGGACTCGTCGATCCCATAATCGTCAATTCCGCCAAAAGCAGGAAAAACGTGGTCATCGGAGGACACATGCGGCTGAAGGCCGCAAGGAAACTCGGGTACGACACTGTACCAGTAGTTTACGTGAACATTCCCGACATCGAGAAGGAAAAGGAACTGAACGTCAGGCTGAACAGGAACACGGGTGAATGGGACATCGATAAATTAAAGGCTTTCCCTGCCGACTTCCTCTTCGACGTCGGATTCACCGAGCTTGATCTCAAGAACTTCTGGCAGGAGGAGCTTGAGGTGGCGGACGAAGATTTCGACGCGGAGAAAGAACTGAAGAACATCAAGGAACCGAAAACGAAACTTGGCGACCTGATACTTCTCGGCAAGCACAGGCTCATATGCGGAAATTCGACCGATCCCCTCGTACTGAAGAGACTCTTCGGAAACGAGAAGGCTTCGATGATCTATTCGGATCCCGTATACAACATCAAGATAGACTACGACAAAGGGATCGGCGGCAAGCAGAGCTATGGAGGAAACGTGAACGACGACCGATCATACGAGGAGTACAGGGAATTCATCAGGAAGAGCATCGAAGCGGCACTCCCCATCTCCTCTGCCGATCTCCACGTCTTCTACTGGTGCGACCAGACGTACATAGGACTGTTCCAGGAGCTGTACCGGCAGTTCGGCATCGACAACAAGCGCGTATGCATGTGGATCAAGAACGGCCAGAACCCGACGCCAGGAGTCGCGTTCAACAAGTGCTACGAGCCGTGCGTGTACGGCGCAAAAGGAAGACCGCATCTCACGGAAATCAACGACCTGAACGAGGTGATGAACAAGGAAACCACGACGGGCAATTCCCTGCTCGAGGAAATATCCGACATATGGAAGATGAAGCGGCTCTTCGGGAAGGAATACGAGCACGCGACGTCGAAGCCTCCGAAGCTTCACGAGAAAGCGATCAGGAGATGCACGAAGCCGAACGACATAATCCTCGACAGCTTCTCTGGCTCTGCTAGCACGTTGATCGCAGGCGAACAACTGAAAAGACGAGTGTTCGCGGTCGAGCTCGAGCCAAGGTTCTGCGACCTGGCAATCAAGAGATATGAAGCATTAACCCAGATCAAGGCGAAGATCATACCTGCGCATGAAGAAGAACAGGACGAGACGGGAGTTCCTCGAAGCTCTTAGGAAGAATCCAATCGTTACAGCCGCCGCAGAGAGGGCGAATATCTCAAGGCAGACGGTGTACAGGTGGCAGAAGGAGGATCCGGACTTCGCGCGCGACATGCAGGAAGCCATGGACGAAGGCGACGGGCTGATGAACGACATGGCGGAATCGCAGCATTACAAGAAGATCAGGGAAGGCCATTACGGCTCGATCAAGTACCATCTCCAAAGCAGGCATCCCAAATTCAAAGTCAGGAAAACGGAGAGACTGAGCAGGAAGGAAAAGGCGGAGCAGGAAGAGAAAAGGAAGAATGAGGAATTCCAAAAATACCTGAACACCCCGCAGAAGCGTGAGCTGGACAAGGAATCTATAAGGAGACTGAAAGACAGGGGTCTGCTTGATTAGCTTCCGATAAAGCTCTTCTTTATGGCGAGCGCATATTCCCTCGCCTCTTCAAACGTCGAGAAGAACTTCACGTCAGTAGTGAAGCTGTCATCCTCTTTCCATCCCGCAGCCCAAAACAGAACAAAGCTCTGGTATTTCTTGACCCTGTACATCCAAGGCCGTCTTGTTCCAAGCCTTCTTGATCACTAACTTATGTGATTTATCCACCTTAATTGTTTCAACTTCTGTTTCCATATAGTTTTTGAAATTAATTATTTGCTTCTAAGCCAAGCAAGTCCCACCTATCCAAGAATTCCTCTTTTGGATCAGTGAACTTTCTCATGCTGTTGTCAACGTGCGCTCCGCCCTTCTTGTTTGGAGTTCTGAGCCAAGTCGAGTGGGATTCAGTAATATGTTTCGATGCGGTCTTGCTTGGGACTATGAAATAGTCAGGGTGTTTTTTATTGTCATTCAAATTGACAAACACATAAAACAGATTTTCCGCAAAGTAGCTTTCGGATTTCTGATTCATGACCCAAGTCCTGTTCGATCCCCTGTTTGTCTTTACTTGGATGCAGACTGATTTGTTTGTCTTCTTGTTCGCACAGAGAACATCTACACCATCAGTGTTTCGTAACGTAATGGATGCTATATATCCGCGGCGGGAAAGCTCGGCTGCCACGAAGTATTCTCCTGCAATACCCGAGAATACGGTACTCAATTTTTCTTGAGATTCTTCATTGTTCTTCATTTGCTTAATCGGTTTTATTACTTTCGGAGGAACACAAAAATCCCTCCGCCAGGTGGATGTCCGAGGACAACCTACGCAAGTTTCCCTGCATAACCGATTAAGCACCCTGACGAAGGGGTTTTTATGCTTAATCGGATTTTTGACCATACCTCGGGCTTACGCCACGAGGGTTAGGTCGCCTATTTAGTTGTATGCCTATAATATCGCAGTTCCCTCTCTTTGCTAAGACCCTGCACGACCACACTATAAAACGGCATTCCTGCATAGCTAGCAGGGTCTGGTGGTCTGTCATTAATTATGTATGGAAACACCAGCAAAGGTCAGGTATGTCCTCTACGCCCGAAAAAGCACTGAGTCAGACGAGAAGCAGGCGCTTTCGATTGAATCTCAAGTTAAGGAAATGCTCCAGATAGCAGAACGAGAAGGATTAGATGTGGTGGACATACGGCGGGAATCCCATTCAGCAAAGGATTCAGGACAGCGACCTGTCTACAAGGAAATATTGGAAGACATACGAAGAGGAAGATTCAACGGAATACTTGTATGGCATCCCGATAGGCTTTCAAGGAATGCGGGGGACCTTGGCTCCGTCGTTGACTTAATGGATCAGCAGGCGCTAATAGAAATTAGAACATTCGGGCAATACTTTCGCAACTCCCCTAGTGAGAAATTCCTATTGATGATCCTTTGCAGTCAGGCAAAACTTGAGAACGATAACAAAAGCATAAACGTTAAGCGAGGACTCAGGACGAGGTGCGAGATGGGATTGAAGCCCGGTCCCGCACCCGTGGGATATCTGAATGAGAAGAGGATAGATAAGAAGTGCCAAGTCATAGTAGATACTGAGCGCGCGCCGATCGTAAAGAAGATGTTCGAGAAAGTAGCACATGAGAAATGGTCTGGCAGAAAGATATACCACTGGCTCAAATTTGATTTGAACTTCAAGACGATAAAAGGAAACAAAGGATTAACACTTGGAAATATCTATCTGATTCTTCAGAACCCCTTTTACTATGGAGATTTTGAATATCCTGCAAAAAGCGGCAATTGGTATAAAGGAGTACACCAGCCAATCATTACAAAGGAACTCTTTGACCAAGTACAGTCACAAATCAAGAGCCAGTTTATAAGGTCAGAAAGTAAAGAATTTGCTTTCACTAAACTTATGACTTGCGGTTTATGCCAATCTGGAATTACTGCGGACGAAAAGTTTAAGAAGCAGAAGAACGGAAATATCCATAGGCATGTCTATTACGGTTGCACCAAAGTTAAGGACAAAAATTGCAAGTGCGGATACATAAACGAGACTGACTTAATAAGGCAGTTTGAGGGATTAATTGAAAATATTGATATTAATGAGATTGAAATAAAGGATAAAATTCAAAATGAAGTTGAGAGGTACAAGAAGTTCCAGCAGATGCTTTCAGGAAAGACTGAAAAAATTGTAGTTAAAGAAATAGACCTAAGAAACTATGCTAAATATATCTTAAGAGAAGGATCTGATATTGAAAAAAGGGAGCTATTGGGATGTTTTAAAAATAAAATTACTTTGAAAGAAAAGAAAATAGAAATTATTGTTCAAGACTAACTCTTAAACTCTACCTCAAAAGGATACATTCCCATTCCACAAGTTCCCTGAAGCGTAGCCACCTCCTGACTTCCGACATCAATGTCTGTTGTACCAGTTTGAGGAAGAGACTTTGAAATGTTCATACTTGGAATGCGGACTGACGACGAACAATCAAAAGTGCCACTTGTATCAAAGCGAATGATGGTCGGAATTCCTGCTTTAGCAATACTCTTTCTTGGCTGGTATCCACCTTTGGCAGATATTTCCACAATCTGCTTTCCATCAACAACAGTTACGTTATTTGCGTCAGCAACAGGTGCAGTATCAGATTTTCTTGTAAGAGCAAAAGCTCCTCCGATAAGAACTATTGCGACTAAGATTGAGATAACTATTGGTTTCATAGATATGATTATACTAAAAATTAAATACTGGTGGAATGACCCCGATGACCACAAGTGCGTTGATAAAATTGAATAATGCAAAAAGGATTACAATCAATCCTGCAGACTTAAAGAACACCCCTGACTTCTTGCTGTTTTGAATGCTGAATGAACTGAAGCTAATGAGTGTCAAGACTGGCAATGTTCCAAGTGCGAACGAGAGCATTGTCAGCCCGCCCTCCAAGAAACTTCCAGTAGTGAGGGTGTATAGTTGCATCGACTGCGTAAAACCACACGGCAGAAAGAAGGTTGCTATGCCAACAAGAATCGGAGTAAGTGTGTGGTTAAGATTTGAAATGCCATGAGCGCGCTTTGATATAAATTTCGGCATAGATGGTTGAAGCCGCTTTGCCCACGGAAAGATATCAAGGAGGTTGATGCCGAGAACTATCATCACGATAGCAATAATAAGACTAAGTGCAAACGTGCCTGTTGTACCAAGAGTAAATGCCGAGCCAATCGCACCGATTACTCCTCCAAGAACAAAGAACGAAACAATACGTCCACCGTGGAACATAAGCTGAGGTCGTATTTTGTCCCCCTCTTTAGCGAATGTTGCAGACATTGAAAGGACTAGCCCTCCTACAACTGCCATACAAGTTGACAGTGAAGCAATGATACCGATAACGAATGCCGTGCCGTAGGTTACATCGTCACCACCGACAAGATTGACGATGCCCAGTTTTTGTAAAAGTACGAACAGAATTGCAAAACCTAAAGCAATCGGTAATGCGATTTTAAAGTCTTTCCATTTAGCATTATGCTGATTTTTTTCAACTGAAACAGTGTAGCCATGAGGCTTGAGCGGTATCGTAAGCTCCTCCGCAATTTGCACTTCCGTCTTATCACCGAACTCTCCAGTAACCTCTACTGAATGATTTTTAAGACTCGATTTAACCTGTGTGATATTAGGCAGATCACCAAGCTCGTTTTCGGTCATAAGCACACAAGCGTTGCAATGCATGCCGTGTACGTGAAAAGTAAGAGTTTTCATGATTAATAATATTTCTCTGGATTATATAACCTCTCCTTTTTTCTCAAGCATCATGTGATGGATAGTTGCAATCTGAAGCCATGTTGCGATAAGGATAAGAATTGCAGAACATGCTAATGCATCCATTTTTGTAATTCCAAATACTAGATTATCACCACCACCTATGAGTGTACCCAGAAATACAACCACTCCAATAAAACCTGTGATGACGCTTCCTACATGCATTACTTTTGATAGTTTCATATATTTTATGTTTAATTATTTTAATAAGTTTATTTATACCAAGTTGTGTACCAGCCCTGCATTTGCAGTATTTCCTTTGACTGTGATTCAATAATATTCTTTGCGAGCTGCTGCATCTCAGGACGATTTGTTCCAGACTGTAGCATTTGGGCCATCATAATCGCAGACTGGTGGTGTGGAATCATAGCTTCAATAAATGCCTTGTCAAAGTCAGAAGCGTTCTCCAAAGCCGTCATTTCATTTTGCATACCACCGTGCATTCCTCCGCCCATCATTTCCGTATTCGCTTTCGATACTTCTTTCCCAAACCAATTCTTATACCACGAAGTCATGTCTCCTATTTCCTTGTTCTGATCCTTAATAATGTTTGTAGCGAGAGTTTTAATTTCTGGACGTTTTGCTTTCTCGAGTGCCATTTGTGCCATCTCTACAGCACTTTCATGATGCGGAATCATTTGCTCTATGAAATGCTGATCAATATTACCCATCATCTGGTTATTTCCCGTATTTTGATTATTGCCACCCATCATTCCGCTATTACTATTATGCGATCCCGAAAACATTGACGATGTGAAGATGCCGGCTAATAGTAATCCAACAACGACTCCTCCGATTCCAAATGTGATTTTATTATTCATATATTATTATTTAATTAGCCTTGAATAAGTGTTCCCTTATAGTTTCTTTGCCTTGATCCGAAGCGAATTCGTCACCACAGATACTGATGACATAGCCATCGCAAAGCCTGCGAATACAGGATTCAAGAGCCATCCGAAGATCGGATAGAAAACCCCTGCGGCCAGTGGAATACCGATAATGTTGTAGATGAAAGCCCAAAAGAGATTCTGCTTGATTCCTCTCATGGTCATCTTTGAAAGCTTGATTGCTTTCACGAGCTTGGAAATATCACCTCCAAGAAGTGTCATGCCAGCTGATTCAATGGCAACATCAGTTCCTGCTCCCATCGCAATCCCTACATCAGCTTGGGCTAGAGCTGGGGCATCGTTCACACCATCACCCGCCATTGCTACAACTTTTCCGTGTGACTGCAATTCTTTTATCTTTGCCAGTTTATCCTGTGGCAATACATGCGCGACCACTTCATCAATCCCGACAAGTGAGGCAATGTATTTCGCTGCCTTTTCATCATCCCCAGTAAGCATGACGACTTTGATTCCGAGCTTATGGAGATCAGCAACAGCTTGTTTCGATTCGGCTTTTATCTCATCAGAAACCATTACAAAGCCGAGAACCTTTTCTTTAGTGGCGAGAATCACAGGAGTTTTTCCTTGGGCTGTGAACTCATCTATTTTTGAAACATCAAAGGATATGCCAAGTTCTTTAATGAGTTTGGTGTTACCGACGAAATACTCAATTCCGTTGATTGAACCCTTCAGTCCTTTTCCTTGAATCCCCTCGAAATTTGAGACTTCATTAGTGCTTAGTTTTTTCTCCTCTGCATAGTTCACGATCGCATGAGCGATCGGATGCTCTGACTTTTTCTCAAGTGATGCAAGGATTGAAACAAGTTCTTCATCTTTCTGATCTGAAAGATTTTCAATATCAACAAGGGTTGGCTTTCCAATAGTGATCGTTCCTGTTTTATCAACAATGACGGTATCCACTTTGTGAAGCTTCTCAAGTGTCGCCGCATCTTTGATGAGGATTCCTTCTTTCGCACCCTTACCAACACCCACAATAATTGCTGTGGGAGTTGCAAGTCCAAGCGCGCACGGGCATGCAATAACCAGAACTCCGACAAATGAGACAAGTCCATATGAGAGTGCCTGTGAAAAACCGAGTGAACTCGTTCCAAACAGAAGCCACGCCCCGAGCGTAACAAAGGCGATAACGAGGGTTATCGGGACAAAGACACTTGAGATTTTATCGGCAAGTGCTTGTATCGGGGCACGACTCCCCTGTGCCTCCTCAACCATTTTAATTATCTGGGCAAGTAATGTTTCTGATCCAACTTTTGTTGCCTTAAATGTGAAGGAACCCGTTGTGTTCATTGTACCTGACACGACACTATCGCCGATTTTCTTTTGAGCGGGCATAGGTTCTCCCGTAACCATTGATTCATCGATATACGACGAACCTTCGGTAATAACTCCGTCTACTGGAATCTTTGCACCTGGTTTTACGATTATTAAATCACCATGCTTTACTTCATTAACTGAAACTTCTATTTCTTTTCCATCACGAATCACCAAAGCGGTTTTAGCCTGAAGATTTAGAAGTTTTTCTATAGCATCACCTGTCTTTATTTTTGATCGTGCTTCCAGATATTTACCGAGTGCAATAAAGGTAATAACTACGATAGTTACATCGTAGTATTGATAGTCGACGTTTATAAATGGACGAAGAGCTTCTTCAAGGGCAGTGACTGCGAGACTGTACAAAAACGCGGCGACAGTACCTATGCCTATCAATGTATCCATATTCGCCTTCCCGTATCGAAGGAATCTGTAAAAGCCCATGAGGTATGGCTTACCAACTACAAACAGTATGTATGTTGCAAATATTGGAAGCAGATGGTGAAAAAACTCTTTGATCGTGTAGCTCATTTCTCCCACTACTCCATATTGAGCAAGAATATCCCAGCCCATAACGAATGCAGCAAAAATCGCTAATGGGATTGCTGAAATAACTTTTGCCCGCATATCAGCGACTTCAGCGAGTTTTTCTTTCTTTGATTGATTAAGTCCTAAATGAGCTGCGTGTTCATTTGCTGACATGCCCATTTTACTAGCATCCATTGCCATTGCGGTGTCTTCAGGAACTACAAGAGAGTATCCAAGTTTTTCTATCTTCTCTGATAGGTGGTGCGGGCTTGTCTTTGCAGGATCGAATGCTACTTTGGCAGTTTCAGTCCCATAATTCACTTCGACAGACTGAACACCCTCTGTCTTTTTGAAAGTTTTTTCTATGATACCAGCACATGAAGCACAGTGCATCCCTTTAACTTTGTAGGTTTTGGGTGTATTCATTTTATTTTCGTTTAAGCTTATAAACTTTAAGAATCTCCTGCTTAGCCTTTTCAGTTTGTCCCGCTTTCACCTGACTTAGGATACAACCGCTCAAATGATTTTCTAGGAGCAAGTCCTCTACGTTTGAAAGAGCCTGCTTAACAGCAGACGTCTGGGTAATAATATCAATACAGTAAGTATCGCTTTCAATCATCTTTTGAAGACCTCTCGTCTGACCCTCAATAAGCTTGAGTCGACGAATAATCTGACTTTTATTTTTATCTTCCATGTATTTCATATACCGTCATTATATACCCCCTATGGGGTATATGTAAAGTTCATTAAAAAGAGGTTTAATACTATAGCTGAGATTCACTATAAAAATCAGCTTCAACAACATAACGACTAGATTTTGCACCGAAGCGATCGCAAGTTGACAGTGTTAACATTCTTTTATCATTGGAAAATTCAACTAGTGCTTCGGTGCTATCCACAAGCCTCACTGATGTGACTTTATAGGTATATGTTTTATTTTCAGTGGATACTTTAATTAATTCTCCTTGCTTGAAGTTTTGAATATTATTAAAGATTTTGTAGTTTGGATTATTTATGTACTTAAGACCAGAGCTATGGCCGAAAATAAACATATTACCTTTATCTACCGTCCCCGAGCCAGGATAGCGGACTGCTCCACGTTTTAGCGCCTCATTTAAAACATCAAAATTATTTGATTCAGGATTTACGATTGTGGCGTTTAAGGAAACTGAGGATGCTTCCAGCCTTATTGCCTGTTCGGAAGGAATACTCCAAACTTTTTCAATTGAACTATCGTTGGTCGAAGCTGTTAATTCATCAGGAATAAGCCCCGCGACATATAAAGTAGTAAAGAGGGAAAGAAAAATTAGGGGAAAAGATACTATAAACAGGCACCCCGAGTAAATTTCGTTTGGGGTAAATAAGCCACTTGTATATTGTTCTCTACCTTCCTCATTTATTGACATATCTGTATTATACAACATATTATAGATTTGTACAAGGTGTTCTTAATACAAAAATACCGCCAATTAGAGCGGTATTTTTATTGACCTTCACTTAACACTTACTATTAAGACTCACCCTAAATCCACTGCTCCCGAAATTAAATTTTCCTTCCAAATCGTTCCAATAATACAGGCATAAAGAATAAGGATGTGATAGTGGAAGTAATAAGACCCCCAATACTAACTACGGCAATTGGTGCCAAGAATTCATTACCAGGTGAATCGCCTCCAAGAATAAATGGGATGAGAGCTAACCCTGCAACTACTGAGGTCATCAATATAGGAACAACTCTTTCTTTAGTCGCACGAATTACTGTGTTTACTTCTATTCCTGGTATTTTTTCTTCATCCAGCTCTTTAATTCTTGAAATAAGCATAATTCCGTTTCGAGAAACTACACCAGCGAGAGAAATGAAACCAACAAGATGGGCTAAACTAATAGTTCCACTCTCTATATATAT
>VEQN01000025.1 GCA_018883165.1 Candidatus Tayloriibacteriota bacterium | reverse complement strand
CTTCTGACTGGCAACTACCATCATCAGCTTGTGCACCGAAGTATGTGAAGCTTTGACCATCAGCAATGACTGTTCCATATGGTCCAGTACATGAGTTTAGGTTTGAAGTGAGAGATACCTTGTCGAACTCTACCCACCCCACTACATCAGATCCCCATGCGTATCCGGTGAACTTTTGTGCTGGAGGATTACCAGAAACACTTCCTGAGAGTGTCACACCTTGGAGACTGATCCAACCGTCCCATCCGCCGCGGTTGTCACCTGTGATGGTGGTGACTGTTCCAGTTCTTAAAGGATTAGCAGATACCGAGTTACGAAGAGTATATGTACCAATTATTGTACCAGGTCCCATTGTTGCTCCACCACCCGAATCACTCCTTGCAACGTAGATTGGACCACCTTCCGTGTATCCAATAGTTGGAAAATATGAACCTGAATTATTTCTATGACAATCTGTGGCATTGACTACATTTGATGCACATGCAAATCTACTATGGAATGAACCCTTAAGATTTATTATTTCGCTTTTTCTTACAGCTGGCGTTTCAGCTTCTAATTGTGCGATATTAAAAATGTATCTTTTATCCCTAGCGTTTCCTATGGGTAATACCTTAGATGTTCGAATCGCCTCTTCAGGGTTATTCTTAAAGTTAGCAAGTGTACCGGTATATATACGTTCAACTTCATATACCAAAAACTTTTCTCCTTCATACTCGTATGAAGCTGCAGGTAGTCTAGATAGATATATTCCTGAATTTTCATACCCCTGTGGTGCGTGTGCAAACCATTTTTCACTTGTAGCACTTGAACCTCCAATATTTGTAGTTGCTGCCTCCGAAAGAACTTGTGCATATGCTGCGGGATCCATCCCCGCCACCGCACGTGCCCAACCAGAGAGAGCACTACCTGAGAGTCTAGAGTTGGTACCACGTGTTGAATCAGGTACAGATGACCAATTACCGAACTTTACCCATCCGATGTTTTCTGACCATGCAAAGCCATCTAGGTTACCTTGCGCATCTACTGTTACAGGTTTAGAACCATCATTAAATGAGATCCATCCAATGTTTTCAGACCATGCATATCCCACAAGTCGTTGTGGTGGTATTGAGGTGTTTCCGGTTTGGGCAGACCCTACAATTATTGTAGTAATTCCAAGAAAAACGATGAGTAAGAGTGAAGTTACAAATGTTTTAGACCGTAACGAAGAAAGATATGTATGTATTTTTGATATCATGGTAGTTATATGCATATTCTACCACATACAAAATATGTACCATCCTACATCTGCACAGCCTTCCACACCATTTCATGTATGATTTCTCTTGAAAGCATTTCACCTTCGGGAGATTCAGTCGTTCTAGGTGCACAATCAATGACTATCCAATTATATTTCTTTGCGACATACAAGAAAGCTTCGCTTGCCTTCTTCAAATGTTCCAAGTCAGCTTCGTGTATATCCTGCTTCTTACCTTTCAGATATTCTTTGTCTGCCCGTGACGCCATCAATCTCTGATTAATCACAGGATCAACGTACAAAAATACAGTTTTGTCTGGTCTTGGAATTTTTAAGAGATTGAATTCCAAGTTGTCCAACCATTCAAGGTATTCATCTACTTTTGGTTTGCCCGATTCTCCAATCTGATCAAGCGGGATCTTTCCAGCCTGATGGCCCATGTTTGCAGATGTATATCTGTCACACACAACATGTGTATTGTTTGCTACAAAACCACGAATTGTAGGTGCGAAGTCATATCGATCAAGTGCGTAAAAGAGTGATCCGGCAAAAGGCCCAACTTCCTCCGCTGTACCGAAACCACCGTGTAAATATTTTTCTACGAAGTAACAAGAAGGGGTACCGTATCGTGGAAAATCCAGAAGTTCTGCTTTTTGACCTTCATCAATAAATCTTTGTGTAAGCATCTTTGCCTGTGTCGCCTTACCTGATCCATCTGTCCCTTCAATTACAATATGCATTGGATTTATTTATTGTTATCACCCTGCCTATTGCCATCTGAATGATCAATCATCCCCTCTCTAATTTTTTGCTCCGTTGCATGTCCAGTCTCTGCATCTGTTCGTAGATAACTAAGCCGACCCTGTATGAATTCAACCGGATCCAAATCACGCCTTCCACTCTCTTGGGTTGTATCAACAATAGAAAAATTCGCATCAATAATACTTCGAGTGTATTCGTCATGTAAAAGAATTGATGCTTCTTCTGCGGTAACACCGAACAAACTTATTAGTGTCTCCTCCATGCTAGGTGTGTCTTGTAGAGATTCGTGATTTGTCATTTTATAAAAAGTGTGATTAAATGCTTTTAAATCAATCTGTCGCGTACTTAATTGTACAAGACGAAACTGTTCACCACAACCAAAAAAAATGAATACGATCGCCATCATCGGAGAGCTTGATGTTGATCGTATATCATCAATCAAGCGAAAAGTTCAAGCATTGTTAGATCAACCAGCATGTCCAATTGAATTCTACATCGACTCCCCAGGTGGTTTAGCCAAGGAGACGTACGAGATTATGGAAATGCTACTCGCAGTTAGGAGGACGCAACCGGAGAGGTTGATCCGTGCAAAAATCGTCAAGGCTCACTCAGCCGCAGCGCTTTTTGCAATAATTGCAAACGAACGTGTCATGACACCAAGAAGTACAATCATTCTCCACACTGGGACTCGAGAGATTAGCCTACTCGATATCAACGTGGATACTGGTAAACTCAGGAAAGGAATTATTGAAGAGTTACGACATTATCAGCAACAATTGTTGCGGTACCTCGAGCTATTCATGAAACTGGACCTGACACAGTACACCTGTCTCACAAGTATAGGACTGGTAAAGCTTAGTGCCAACACATGTGAGGAGCGCGGCTTCGCGACAATCACACCCGAATTAAAAGCGCCCACGGCATGACCGTAGGCGCTTTTTTCAATTATTTCCTCTTGATCTTCACCCCTCTTAGGATCACATCTATTCTCTCAGCAATCTTTTCAAAATCTTTCTCTTTCTTACCTCTTGTTGTCTCGGCTGGAGAACCAAGTCTAATTCCAGATGGATCAAACGGGCTTCTTGATTCATTCGGTATTGTATTTTTGTTACAAATAATTCCCTCTTTTTCGAGCATCGCTTCAGCTTCTTTACCAGGAACCCCACCTACACCATTCTCATTTTTAACTCCACCCATCCAAGTATCAACCAAAAGTAGATGACTATCTGTTCCACCTGAAATTATCTTCCAACCTTTTTTCTGTAGACTTTTAGCTAGAGTCTGGGCATTTTTAACCACCTGCTTTGCATATTTCTTGAATACTGGTGAGTCAGCTTCTTTGAGTGCTACAGCAACACCTGCAATCTGACTCACGTGTGGGCCGCCTTGAAGGCCTGGGAAAAGTGCCTTGTCTATTTTCTTGTTTAACTCTCGTTCATCTATTCGAGAAAAAATCATTGCTGCTCGTGGACCACGAAGAGTTTTATGTGTAGTTGTTGTTACCACATCTGCATACGGAAACGGTGAAGGATATGCTCGTCCTGCAATCAAGCCTGCGATATGTGACATATCTACCAAAAGATATGCGCCACAAGCATCAGCAATCTCTCTAAACTTTTTGAAATCAACAACACGAGGATATGCTGTGAATCCTGCAACAATGATGTTTGGTTTCTCTTGTATAGCTAATTGTTTTACTTTTTCGTAGTCGAGAGTCTCAGTAACACCATCTACTGAAAACAAAACTGGTTGCCATGCTTTTCCTGTAATTGAAACTTTCTGACCGTGAGACAAGTGGCCACCTGAAGTGAGTGACATACCCATAATTTTTCCACCAACTGGAACAAGACCAAGATACACTGCAAGGTTTGCATTCGCACCAGACCAAGGTTGTACATTCACATGCCATACACCTTTCTTGAGACCAAACAACTTAAGAGCTCTTTCTTGAGCAAGAGTCTCAATTTTATCAATCACTTGATTACCACCATAGTATCTTGCTTTCGGATATCCTTCTGCGTACTTGTTATCAAACACTGAACCGAGTGCCTCAAGTGCATCTTTTGAACAATAGTTTTCTGACGGGATTAGGTTAATAACACTCTTTTGTCTCTTTTTTTCTTCTTCAATAAGTTTTCGTACGATTGAGTCTTTCATATAAATAGTATACACCTCTTGAAATCTTATGGGTGTATAAAAACCCCTCGACATTGAGGGGTTTTTATAGCCTGATCTTATCTATTACACTTCTTATCAGCTCCCGAGAGGTACCATTCGCCTCCACCCGCTTTTGTATAACAGAGGACTACAGAGCCGACACATTCGAGAGTACAGCTCTGTCCACCATAGTTTTTACTTCCTTCCCACGCATGGCAACCATTAGGCTCAAGTTTGTATGCGCCATGATTTCTCCCGTGACCTGAGTCCCAATACCTCACCAATTCATCACTACCATAACAATATGTAGTTCCACCTGTAACCAATGTGTACTGATATCCACACTCACCTGTAGATGACATAACTGAGGTTCCTGGTGGACAATCTGCTTCACCAGGCGCAGCATATTCTGGAGGGTATCCCCACGTTGTATTACCGTTTGCATCTGAGATCAATATTTTTCCTTCAGCTTGGCTCCCATCAGCAATTTTTACTTTGTTAGTAAACGCCGCATCTTTGTATGCTGCAAATGCAGATACTGCAAAGTCTCCTTTTTTCTTTTGTGTAATATCTCCCGTATGAATCGGTGCATCACTGTTACCTGCTGTTGGAGATGAAAATGGAGATGGAGACCAAGACAGGACAGCTTGCGCACCACTAAAAAGTACTGCGAGTACTACGATTAGATATATTGTCTTTCTTGATCTATTACTCATGTGTTAATTTGCGTTAGCATTAACGTATCCAGATGATTTACACACAAGCTCACACCCTTGGTTACCATAGTTCTTAGTACCTTCCCATGCCATACAACCATTTGGTGGAACTTTAGTGATGCCATGGTTTCTACCGATTCCAATATCTGTTACACGAATGAGTTCGTCACTACCTCTACAAAATACAGGCACATTCTGTCCACGGGCGTACAACTTGTATCCACAAAACGACAACGTACCCTCGGAAATCTTTTCTGATCCTGCAGCACAATTGAGTACCCAATTAGCTGCCTTAGGAACAACAGGTTTTGCCGGTAGCGGTTTCCATGATGCAACACCATTTGCATCTGATGTAAGCACCCGTCCATTACCCTGTGTCCCATCCGCAATTCTCACCTTTCCAACAAATGCACTGTTACCAAATACCGCAAAATTACCCTCAACTCCCAACGCGCCTTTCTTTACCTGTGGTGCATTGCTCACATTGATCGGTGCCGCTACGTTTCCTTTTGGTGGAATAGCCATCGGCGCAGTCCATGCATATATTGCATTTGCACCAGAAACTAACAATATTGCAGCAACTATCGGGTATACAATATCTTTAACTTTTTCAAGATTCGTTTTCATATGATTATATTCCATTAAGGATTTTATTCTGTTCATCATCTGATAATGTTCGTGCCTTTGGCATTTCCTTGAGGACATTTAACATTCCACCCTCATCAGTATCTACTGCATCAGACGCAAGCAAGTCCATAACACTTCTCTTATCTTCTTCTGATATTTTCTCCTGTTGTTTTTCAGGTATAACCTCCTCTGATACTGTCTTATCAAACAATGGTGGAATTGTTAGGTACATATATCCTGCAGTAGCAAAGATGATACATAGCAGTAATATTATATTTATTATCTTATTTATTCTCGTTGCTGTTTCGCTTGGTTGCATTGTGTATTGTAAAGGATTAAATTACCTCTCCAAGTACGCAGGAAGTGGTCGACAGCCGAGGAACACATGGTCTGTATTTTGCATACCATCTGAACCAATGAATTTACCTGCCTTACATGTGAGTTTGTCTTTGAATGGAGCACATGATGTACCAGCCTTTACAGAGCTTCTTGAGTAGAGATCGATGGTTTCACCCTCCTTAAGTACCTTACCTGCACGTGTACATA
>VEQN01000002.1 GCA_018883165.1 Candidatus Tayloriibacteriota bacterium | reverse complement strand
GAGGTAGCTAAGAAACGATTTGCGTTTGAAGAGATATTCCATATACAACTACAAAATGAACTTCGAAAAGCAGAATACAAGCGAGAAAAAGCTTTTGAAATTGATGTCTCCCCAGCACTCATAGAATCATTCACAAAGAGATTTCCATTCCCTCTCACAGAGTCACAACAAAAAAGTATTGCGGATATCATCAATGATTTTAAGCGAGGATACCCAATGTCTCGACTCCTTGAAGGTGACGTAGGTTCTGGCAAAACAGCTGTTGCAGCAGTGACTGCATATTCAGCAATATCTACCAGACCAAAAGGTCAAAACTTTGGAACACTTCAGGTTGCATATATGGCTCCAACTGAAATCCTTGCAAAGCAACATTTTGAATCATTCATACAATATTTCTCTCACCTTCCCGTTTCAATTGGACTCATAACCGGTAACGGATGCAGGAAATTCCCATCAAAAATAAACCCGTCTGGATGGACAGATATTTCAAGATCTCAATTCTTGAAATGGGTAAAGAGTGGTGAAATATCCATAGTTGTTGGTACACATGCACTCATTCAAAAAAGTGTTGAGTTTAAACATCTTGCATATGTAGTAATCGATGAGCAGCATCGGTTTGGTACCGCACAAAGGCAAAAACTTACCAAGAAACAAAAACTCGTTCCACACCTTCTCTCAATGACCGCAACTCCAATTCCTCGTACCCTTGCACTCACCCTCTATGGAGACTTGGATCTTTCACTACTGGATCAAATGCCTTTAGGTAGAAAGAAAGTTATCACACAGATTGTACATGGTGCACACAGAGAAAAGACATATGAGGCAATACGGAAAGAACTGGAGGCTGGTAGACAAGCATATGTAATTTGTCCTCGGATTGACGAGCCAGATCCTGACAAAGCAGCAACACTCATTACCAAGTCCGTAAAAACTGAGGCCAAAAGACTCAGTAAAGATGTTTTTCCTGGATACAGAATTGAGATCATGCATAGCAAAATGAAACCTGCAGAAAAAGACAAGGTCATGGAAAAATTTGCAAAACACGAAATTGATATATTAGTCTCAACATCTGTAGTAGAGGTTGGAGTTAATGTTCCAAACGCATCAGTAATCATCATTGAGGGCGGTGAACGATTCGGTCTTTCACAATTACACCAGCTTCGTGGAAGAGTCATTCGAGGTACTCATCAACCATATTGCTACGTATTTACCAGCGACACCTCTTCCAAACAAAGTGATACAACCGTTGAACGATTAAGAGCTCTCGAGCAAGCTAAAAATGGTTTTGAGCTTTCAGAACTTGATCTCAAGATGAGAGGAGCGGGTGAACTCTACGGAAACAAACAATGGGGTATTTCAGATATTGCGATGAATGCAATTCAAAATATCAAAATGGTTGAAGCAGCTCGTTCTGAGGCACAGGAGATGGTGAGGGAATTCCCTACCATCTCAAAACTTGAGCAAAAATATCCACTCCTTGCTAAAAGTATTAGCGAGAAGAAAGAAATACATTTTGAGTAACTATTTGTGCGAGTGCATGGATTCGAACCATGGACCATTCGTGTATAAGACGAACGCTCTACCAACTGAGCTACACTCGCAGTGGGTACATCCTATCACTATTTCTCTGAGTTTTCAAAACAGTGACAACATGTACTTTTCCTGCCTATACAACCTCTTCGGTCGCCTTCTTTGGAGTGATACCATTAGCAATCAATATCTTTTCAAACTCATCCCGTTCCAAAGTTTCAGCCTCTACAAGTGCTTTTGATATATGATCGAGGGCCGCTCTTTTCTCTTTAATTATCTGCTCCGCTCTCGCATATGCATCATTCATAATCTTTGAAACTTCACCATCGATAACTTCACCGACTGCTTCAGAGTAATCTCTTTCACCAACGTTCTGTCCAAAGAGTGCACGTCCCCCTGTAGCTTCAAGTGCCACAGGTCCAATCTTGTCAGACATACCATATTTAGTGACCATATCTCGTGCAAGTGAAGTTGCCACCTGGAGGTCATTTGATGCACCAGTAGTTAAATCACCAAAGATGTTTCTCTCAACCACATATCCACCAAGAGCAACCACAATGTCATCGAGAAACTCTTTCTTTGATTGTAGTTTTCTTTCTTCAATTGGAAGTTTCAATGTATATCCTGCAGCCCTTCCACGTGAAATGATTGATACCTTGTGTACAGGATCAGCGAATTCGAGCACTGACGCAAGAATCGCATGTCCTGCTTCATGATATGCAGTCAATTCCTTCTCTCGCTTTGAGAGAATATGACTCTTTCTTTCAGGGCCGAGCATTACCTTTTCAATTGATCGAATGAGATCAAACTGACCAATCTTTGTCCTATCCTCTCGTGCAGCGAGAATAGCACCCTCATTCATGAGCGAATGAAGATCAGCTCCAGAGAATCCAGGGGTTCGTTCTGCAACCACATTCAGATTTACATCTTCAGCAAGTGGTTTGTTTTTTGCATGCACTTCAAGAATTGCAAGTCGATCTCCTCTGTCTGGTAAGTCGATGGTTACTCGCCTATCAAATCTTCCCGGTCGAAGAAGTGCAGGATCAAGGACATCAGGTCTGTTAGTTGCAGCCATAACAATTACTTTTTCATTTGGTTCAAAACCATCCATTTCTACCAAAATCTGGTTTAGCGTTTGTTCTCGTTCATCATTTCCACCACCCATACCCGTTCCTCGAACTCGTCCAACAGCATCAATTTCATCAATGAATATGATTGCGGGAGCAGTAAGTTTTGCAAGCTTAAACAAATCTCGAACTCGTGATGCTCCGACCCCAACAAACATTTCAACGAATTCAGATCCAGACATTGAAAAGAATGCCACACCTGCTTCACCTGCAACCGCTCTAGCTAAAAGTGTCTTTCCTGTTCCAGGTGCACCCATCAACAGAATTCCTTTCGGAATTCTCGCTCCAATATCAAGAAACTTTTTTGGATTCTTTAGAAAATCTACAATCTCTGTAAGTTCTTGTTTTGCCTCTTTTGCACCAGCAACATCTTTAAATGTAATCTTCACCTTGTTGTCTTCAGGTAAAGTCATTCTTGCTCGTGACTGACCGAAATTGAGCGCTTGCATTCCTGCGCCACGAGACTGCCGTGTGAGGAACCAGATCATGAAGAAGAACAAAATTACAGGAAACGCAAATGGGAGAATGTTTGCTGCCCAGTATCCAGCGCCTCTATCTTCTGTGTTATCAATCTTAACTGCTGCAATCTTTTCAGGAGTGACACCAAGATTGGTTAGTGTCTCTGTTAATGAGCTCTGAGCTTCTTTCTTAGTCTCTTTCTTTGTCTTGTCAGCGTAGTCTACTTCCAAATTATCCTCGCTCACTTTAATGGAAGATACTTTTCCACTTGAAATATCTGAAGCGAGTTCAGTGATTGTAATTTTTTGCACTTCAACCGGAGTACCAGCTGTATATGTATACAACGCAACAATAGCAACAAAGATGAGTATTCCACCAATTATATTGTTTAGAAACGTTCGCTTTGTTTCAGGTACCTTCCTATTATTCTTTGGTACCTCCTGCTTATTCTTTTTTTGAGATGAAGGGTTGTGTGACATGGTGATGGAAGTATACACAAAATGTATATATCTGGCCATATATTGCAAGGAAAATCACCTTGTGATATATTCCCTCGGCACGTTAGCGATTCCAGAAGCAGACCGAGAGGTGATCCCTGCCCATGGAAGATTTGCTCGCAAAGCGTGATTTGTGCCCAGACTGGTACCGAATTGTATCTTTCCTGAGATGAAGATTCCGTACAAAGCGTGGGGACTGCCCCTTGCGCTCAGACGGGTGGTTTCGCCGCCAACAATTCTACCAGTCTGGTGCACAATCACCTCCTGTTCTTTCCCATACGGGGCATCCATGCGATGCCCCTATTTTTTACCCTACTTGACATGTACATGTAAGTATGGCAATATGTAAATGCGCACTGGCACCGAATGGTCCAGAATAGCACTTCATGGCCTTCGCTAGAAAGACCACAAGGTGCCAGTGTTGCCCGAATTTTCCATGGTCCTCATGGAGTTGTTAGTGGCTGCTGGGCGCCGGGTATAGCTAGACCGTTCTTCTGCTACTACCCGGCGCTTCCCCGCCGATATATTGTTCTTTCCCACTCCGCCTGATCCACAGGTGGTTTTTTGTTTCTTGTACATATATACTTTGATATACAGATGAAGCACCAAACTAAATACACAGACAACCGAAAAGCATTTTTTAACTACGAGATACTCGAAAGCATTGAGGCTGGTATTGAGCTTTTAGGTTTTGAGGCAAAATCAATTAAAGCTGGGAGCGCTTCACTCGATGGATCATATATCATCGTCCGAGGTGGTGAAGCATTCTTGGTGAAATGTCACATTCCTCCGTTTCAACAAGGAAACACCCCTAAAGAATATGACCCGCTACGAAACAGAAAATTGATGCTGCATAAAAAAGAGATTAAAAAACTCTCTGATATTGAAAGTGGTAAAGGAAAAAGCATCATCCCACTTGCCCTCTACAACAACAAAGGAAAGGTTAAAGTAGAGATTGCGATCGCGAGAGGTAAAAAGAAATTCGACAAAAGAGAAAGTATCAAGAAAAGAGAAACAAATATTGAAATTAGACGAGAGTTTAAAAGATAGGAAAAGGATGGTAATATCCCCTATGTAGCAGCGTCTTAACTGGTACAGGTCATTGAAAATTTAAACACATGGGAGTGACAGGTATCGACATGTATGTCCTCTGTCTTGTGCACAATCGAGTATTCTGAAAACTCGTTAAACTTTCAGGAACCTTAAGTGCTAACGCACGAAAAGCAATTGCTTCTCCTTTCGGAGTAAGTAATTTTGCATTTGCTACGGCTCGAGCCTAACGCTCGCCCGCAAACGTCACATAGATATGTTTCTCTAGTATCTGTGCTGGCGATATATATGGAGGATAGGTTGACGACTCTCTTCAGTCGTTTACCGAAACCTTAGAAGATCGGAACTTGGTGTTTGTCTTGTTTTATAGCCAAGTCTCTTAAAGTGGAAACACTAAAAGCAAGATATATTGTGTAGACTCATTTTAGAACCATACATGCACGCGAGTTCAATTCTCGCCACTTCCACAGACATATAATGACATATTGACCACCGACATACCTATGCTATTATCAAGGTACTGGTAAGGTAGAGAAGACCACCCCAAAAGGGGTGGTTTCTTTTTATACATTATTTAGTTTTCCTTAATACAAGATACATAGAATATCTACTGATGTGGAGTGGTATCACACATCGTGGGCATGCTAATGGATTAGCTTCTCTATCTTACCAGTAGAGATTGACGGGTTCGATTCCCGTCATGTCCACATGTAAAAAGAGACTTATTTTATATGGCTTGTTTTAAAGAGATTTTGAGAGATTAGAACCTCTTTACTATTTTAATACCGCACAGAGACGACTAGTAAACCACCTCTCTTCAATAGTTCAGGTAGTTTTGAAACCTCAGTACTTAAAACTTTCTCAACTGGTATTTTGAGATTTTCTAACATCTCACAAATATCAAACCCAACATCTTCCTGTTTAGATATTCCCCCGTTCTCTATGAGGATAATCTTAATATTTGTCTTCTTTCTAACTAACTCAATTACTGATTCAAAACCAGATGTTAATCCACCCTCTCCGACAAATACCAGAGGTTTCTTTCCAGCTATTTCAGCGCCGATACCACAAGCCATTGCTGAGCCGTAGTGTAGTCCATACTGGATTATGCTCCCCTCTGCTAATGTATATGTTCCAAAATCCCCTATCACAATATCAAACTCGTCTTTTGGAATCGACTTAAACAAATCAGAATATATAGTCGTATTTAATTTCCCAGTAAAAGCTGTTTTCTCTTTAATCTTTGGAAACATTGAAGTCATAGTCTGTCTACGTTTGTTGTATGTATCAATATACCCTTTAGAAATATTGGGATGTAACACTGACATCTTTTTTGAAGGAAAATTTGTATCCTTAAGTGGATTGGCAACATGCTCTATTGGAGAACTAAACAAATTGTTGTTTATTATGATTATTTGAGGTATTTTTCTGGTCTCACTCATTTCATATGCTTTTCGAGTATATTGATATAATTGTTTCCAGTTTTTTGGACGTAGAGGTTTGATGCCTATTGTTTTAATTAACTTGCTAGAATCCTGCGCGATTTCTGATGCTTCAGCAAGCAGATCATCAATAATCCACAGTACCATTCCAGCATTTGTACCAAGTATGCAAGAATTGATTATCGGCAATAAAGACTCATTAAGTCCTGCATTCTTCATGACTACAAGAGACCTTTTACCTAAGTATGAGTGAATATGTGCAAAATCAACTGCCACTGTCTCATTAACAGCAGAGACATAATTAGGTGCAGAATAAAGAATATCGGAGGCTAAATACCCCGCATATCCAGTAGTTATTGAAATATTGAAGTCTTTAATTACTGCTTCTACAGATCCTTTCATTTCCATACAGTAACAGTATATCAACAATAGCTTAAAAGAAGAATGATCTACCTACTCTTTCAACCAAACAAGTTCTAACTTCAGATACCAGATTTCAGGATAAGACATTGACACACACATCATATAGTCGTAGCATATACGTGTAAGTTGTCCCCTGACAACCAAAAACTCCACGTACGAAGGACATCCTGTCCCCTGTATGAAACGACCCAGCAACCCACAACACCCAGCAAAACATGAAACGCACACGTCCCGAGCCACAAGCAGCACAGTCCTGGATTGATGACTTCCTCTTATCCATCGGTTATCCCTATCGCATGATTGCGGAACTCCTGATGGAAAAGAAAAAGCCGTCCGAAATCGCAACTGCCATGAATCGTACGGTCGAAGCCGTTTACCGCATGATCAACTTCATCAGGCGCGAACTTTGCCAATTCCTCGACTCGCTCAAACCAGCTCACGTCTGATCGGTCACCACCTCACAAAACCACCGCACGTGGAGAGTGCGGTGGTTTTTGTTTACACGAACTTTGTTACTTGAGATACTATACATATGACCCAGGCAGGTATCATCACAAATATATATAAAGATACGCTTAAAGAATTTAACCGAAAATACGGATTTTTAGCATACAAATACATCTTACCTATATACATCGTACTGCTTTTTCTCTCCTGGCATGTCGATAACTATGTATTCTTTGCATCACCAACTTTCTTCATTCCCCTTGTCCCCTTTTTCATCATATATGGACTTTCCACAGTTAAAACAAAGAATAGATTCTATGCACAGGTTGCTGAAGCACATGGTTGGAGATATCTAGATCTTAAAAAAGAAACCATTGATGATGCATTTCTTTCAGAACGTAAGCACACACAACATATTGTTCAATACATCCACGGAAGTTTTCATGATACAAAATCTGCGTATTACCTATATACATATACAGTTGGTAGTGGTAAACACAAAAGAACATACCATTTCAACGTCCTTGAAGCAACACTGTCTGTGCAAGTTCCTCATATACTCATATGGGACACCATGCATGAGTTTGTATTTGGAAATCACTTCATCAACCACAGTACATTACCTCAATATATGAGGAAAATTACTCTTGAGGGAAACTTCAGCAAGGAACGTGAGGTATATGTGGAGAAGGAGTATGAAATCGAAGCATATCAAATACTTACACCAGATACTATGGAGTATATTTTACACAATATGGATACGCTTCATCTTGAACTTACTCAAAACAAAATGTTTTTGTACACCGTTAGAGAAATATATATACGCGATGAGGTTGATTCCCTGTTTGATACATTTGAGGCAATATATACCAAGATAAAACCATCATTGATTAGTATCCAAAAACACTAGAAAGATCCCCTGAGTAGTAGAAAGCAAACGCCAGTTCTCCAAACGTATATGTCTTTCCATCAAGCACAATTTGAGAACCTGCAACTTTCGGATCTGCCTTAGGAACAGACTTATCGAACCCTAGATTAAACAATGTGGCTAATATCTCTGGCCTGTTTGATATATCAAACCCTGCTTTCTTCCACTCAGTTTCAATTTGCTTTATGAACAAAGCAGTATACAAGTATGAGTAGTAGTGATTCTTGGAGTCAGTTAATCTATCAAATCGAGCACGTGAAATATCTGATGAGCCATATTTCTCAATCTCCGTTTGAGACAGATTGAGAATGTTTTTAATCTGGGGATCTGATATGTATCTGGAAGAGCTCTCATCTTGAAGATTCTTTTCAATCAATTCAGCAGTTTCAGGTTTAATGCCAGAAACACCTAAAGAAAACTGAGAGAGTGTCCCGAGTATTTTTAATGGCTCAAAAAACTTCTTGAACGACTCCCTGTCTGATGTAAAGAATCTTAATTGTTCCGCAATCACCACACTCACCAATACACGTGGTGATATGCCCACTTCATACGCAGCTTTTCGAATGACTTCCCGGTCTTTGTAGAGGGCACCTTTCAATGTCTCCCATTCACTCGTGTATAACCATGAGAAATCAACTTGAGGAAAAAGCTTTACTCGTTCTTTCGCAATACCCACTTCACCAGCTTTTGATATATGTTGAACAGCTTCCTGAGCAGCTTTCTCATCTAAGCTATATTCCGTAAAAAATGTATTTCTCTCGGAAATAGAGCCGCGTACGTTAAAGATACCGATTTGCATAGCAAGTAATACAAAAACAAAGACTGCACCAACGCCTGAGAAGAAGAAAATCGTTCCTTCTACAAAAGGAGCATACGTACTTGTAGTCATGAATGAGTGTAGCTTTGACCTTACCTTTTTATACACAGGTACAATTTTCTTCATTGGAATATCAACATATCACACTTCATCTAAATCTGCATGCTAGAAAAGTGAATAAAAGCCATGTACAATATAGTTATGCTTGAATACGATAAGGTATATCACTGCGGACGAAGATCGCTCACCTTCTTTCTAGTACGCTACGGATGGATTTTCTTTACTTTAGCTGGTTTTCTCTTCTATCTAGCTTTTCAAATGTATTTTGGAGAACTACAAGATGAAACCAACGTATTCCTCTCACAATTCCCTGACCTATACATAACTGTCTCAATGTTCTCCCAGTGGATTGCCATGCTGGCAATCTCACTCATTATCGTTGGCTACGTTCGTTCGAAAGTACTTCATCGAAAAATCAGGTTCAAGATTGATAAACATGCATTCCATCTACGTGAAGGACTATTCATGATTAAAGAAAGTGTCATCCCATATCAACAAATAAGTAACGTGCATTTAGTACGACCATATTTCTACAGACTCCTCGGTCTTGCACGGCTTGATATCATGACCGTATCCGACAAAGACGTACTTCGAAGATCTAGTGGCAACAAGAGTGGAGATTTCCTTCTACCACTTATCGATACTAAAATTGCTCGAGAACTCGCTCAACATCTCATGCATCATGCAGCTGGAAAAACAAAACCGGTATACGAAGAAGATGAGGATATATATGATACCGAGATTGAAGATACAGTAGAAGAAGAAACAACTAGTAAACCTGAATAGCAATATGGCAAAAAAAACTTTTTATCTCATAAGACATGGTGAAAGTCTCTTGAATGCTGCACATATACGACAAGGACCGGATGGATCTTTGAGCCCTAAAGGTATTGAGCAGGCAAACTGGACTGGAAAAAGATTAACACCTGTCAAATTTGATGCTTTCCTTGTAAGTCCTTTCCAACGAACAAAAGAAACTGCAGCAGAGATCGCAAAATACGTGAAATCTAAAAAACCGATTGAGTACGTTGATCTTTTAGTTGAACGCAGGAATCCTTCTGAAATCGTAAACCAATCAGCAGACGATCCTAAAGTGAAATATATTGTTGATTTAATTGATCGAAGTTATCACGATGACAACTATAGATATTCTGATGAGGAGAATTTCACTGACCTAAAGGAGCGGGCGCGAAGACTTTTGGTATATCTCGCTCACCGACCTGAAAAGACCGTATTGGTTGTGACACATAGTATCTTCTTAAAAATGATTGCTTCATACATTCTGTACCGAGAGAATCTTACTGCAAAAAAATACAATTTGCTCAGCTACACAAACGCTTCGAATAACGCTTCGATTACAGTGATTGAATATACAAGCAGCTTCTTTGGTGATGGGTGGCTTGGGAGAAAACTGCTACCACCAGAGAAAAGATGGAAACTCCTTCAATGGGACCAGTAAATACGGTATGATACAAGTACATGAAACCTGTATCACCTCAACAAACCTCACATACATGGAATATCTTTCAGGATACCGAATCGGTACTCGAATCTATATATTCAGATCTCAAAGAGTCTAAGGAGTCCATATATATTGAAGCGTTCATCTTAAATCACGATGCTGTAGGTGAACGTTTCTTGGAACTACTCACACAGAAAGCCTCTGAGGGTGTTCAGGTACGCATACTGGTTGACTCAATTGGAAGCCTTGCATTAGGTAACTCTCTGTACATGCAGAAGTTCAAAACAAGCGGTGTACACATACGCTTCTTCAATTGGCTACTCCCCTTTTCAAAGCATAATAAGAAACTGTGGTATTTCAGAAACCATAGGAGAATCATTCTAATTGACAAGAAGACACTGTACACAGGAGGATTTTGCTTTGGAAAGAGAATGGAGAAATGGAGAGATACATCGATCAGAATCGAAGGGCCAATCACTGAACAGGCAGCGCAAGTCGCTGAAAAGACATGGAAAAAAGTGTACAAGAAGAGATATGTAAACCTTGGCAGAGAATGGCGAACTAATGTAGATAATTTTTCCTTTGTCACACAGGCACCACTTCCAGGTGAGAGATTCCTGTATCACTCATTCATTGACGCAATCAAACAAGCAAAGTCATATGTATATATTACGACTCCATACTTTCTTCCTGACCACAAGCTATATCGAGTATTAAGACAAGCACGTAAAAGGGGTGTGCAAGTCAAAATACTTGTGCCAGAAAGAAGTGATCATAGAATCGTGGATCATGGATCACACACCTACTATCACACATTCCTTTCAAAGAAGATGGAGATCTATCAATACCCAAGGATGATACATGCTAAGACAGCCGTGATTGATGATGAATGGTCAATGATTGGAACTTTAAACATGGATAACATAAGTCTTCGATACAACTTCGAATGCGCAATTGTCTCTACCAACTCAGACTGTGCGAAGGAATTAAGGACGATGCACGAGAGGGATCTTGCAGAATCCAAGAAAGTAACTCTTGAAGCATGGGAGAACAGGTCTTTCTTGGAAAAGTGCAAAGATATGCTAGTTTGGCCGATTAGAAAGCTATTGTAGTGCAAAAAACCCATATATATGGTATAAATTGGTCATTAATACAAATTTAATATATTTTTAATACTACATTGCAGACTCCACAGGTTCGTATAAATCACCAAATCCGAGTACCAGAAGTTCGCCTCTTGGGCCCAGCTGGTGAAAACATAGGTATCGTATCAGTATCTGAGGCTCTAAAAATTGCCAAAGAACATAACTTAGACCTCATTGAAATCTCTCCAAAAGCCCTTCCTCCTGTTGCAAAAATAGCAGATTATGGTAAATTCCAATACGACGAAAACAAGAAGCAAAAGGCCGCTAAAGCTAATGCAAAGACCGTTGAAGTCAAAAGTCTTCAAGTAAAGATAGGTACCGGAGAGCACGACCTCGTATTAAAGGCTAAAAAAGCCTCAGAATGGTTAGCTGAAGGTCACAGAATCAGACTTGATCTCTTCCTCACAGGAAGAACTAAGTTTCTCGATGAGAAGTTCCTCAAGGAACGACTTGATAGAATCCTAAAGCTCATCAGTGTAGATTTCAAGATAAATGAAGCCGCAAAGAAGAGCCCTAAAGGTATGACTATTGGAATCGAGAAAGCGTAGACTTAATTATAAACAACAAGGCACTCTAAGACCCCGTAGCATACGAGGCGCCTCGCGTAACAAGAGAACCATGAAAACAAATAAATCATTTTCAAAACGGCTCAAAGTGACAAAGAACGGAAAGATCATTTCACGAAAAGCTGGTCAGAACCACTTTAACTCAAAAGAAAGTGGCCGGACACAAATTAAAAAAGGTCGAGCACAGCAGATTGTATTGACACAGCGAGAGAAACGACGATTCCTTGCAACTCACACAATCTAATTTCCCTTACCCACTTCAATAATTCACATATATGGTACGAGTAAAAAAAGGTGTACACGCACTTAAGACACGACGAAATATTCTCAAAGCAGCTAAGGGTTTCCGAAACGGCCGAAAGAATAAAGAAAAATTTGCATACGAACAGTTGGTACACTCATATGCAAGCATGTTTGCTCATCGACGAGACAAGAAAGGTGACTTTCGAAGACTCTGGAATGTTCGAATCAATGCCGCTCTCCGACCACTTGGACATACATACAGTAAGTTCATTGGTGCGATGAAGAAGAAAGGTATGGAAGTTGATCGAAAGATCCTTGCTGACCTTGCTCAGAATGCTCCAGCAGCATTTGAAAGACTTGTAAAACAAGTTACAGCGTAAGCTAAGAAACAATAAAACCCCGCTACATGCGGGGTTTTATTGTTTTCATAGTCCTATCTCTTATTTACAAACACTCGATACGTTACACTAGATCCATTTTGAGCAGTTACTGTGTAATCAACCGGAGATCTGAAGTCTCGAGGCTGACCACTTGCAGGTGTAACAGATGCTCCCTGAGCAACTGTTATTGTAGGAGTCATAGATGTTAGTGGTGTGTTTGCAGGTACAGTGACAGATATAACTCTTGGAGATGATAGATTATCAATAGTTCCAACTACATTTAATGATCTAAATCTAAAATCAGTAATTTCTTTAGCGCTTGATCCGCCAGCAGCATTTACCCTCACCGTATACGTCTGAACCGTACCATTTTGTGCTGTCACTGTATATGTCTTTGGACTAGTGAAGTTTTGTGCCACACCTGATGCTGGTGAAATTCGTGCACCTTGTGAGACTGTGATGGTTGGGGTAAGTGCAGTGAGATTTGTACCTTGAGGTACCTGGATGGTAATTGTCTTTGTGTTGTTGTCGATGTTTCCTTGAGCATACAAAGAATTAAATCCAAAGGATGTAATATTTTTACGTGCAGAAAGTTCTTCCTCGACTGAGAAGGTTCGTGTAGATAGAGAACTTAAAGATTGATTGTTCGCATCACTTATTTTGTATTTATACCCAGACCCGACCGGTACACCAGAAGGGATATACCACCTGTATTCACCAGTATTCTGAACATTATTTGCTATATTAAACACACTCTCAGTTGTTGAGCTATGTGTTCTTACTAAATCAATCTTGAGCGCATTAATCGTACCGGTGGAATTCCAATATATACTTGTAGTTGCCAGACGAGTATATACTTGATTTGTATTTTGAGGACTTAAAACATTGATTGTTTGCTGTATTTGCTTACCACTAACTGAAATGTTATGAACATATTCCCCTAACCTGTCGAAATAACTACCTATTGCAATTATCTTTATAGGTATAGTCTGTGACGACTCTGAAGTGTTTTGTACAGAGATCTGCATCTGTGTTACATCAGAAGCAGTTGAGAAATTACCACATGCAGATTGACCTTTGTAATACAAAGATATACCTGATGGACAATTTACTTCAAATGCATACTGCCGAGTGGTAGAAGTAAGTGGATTCTGAATCGCAAGTGAGAAAGTAGATGATCCATTTTCATTATTTGAAAAATTAGTAACCAATCTCAACGCTGTCGGGTTGATAGTTGTACCAGGTGGCGGTACTACCGTATTACCACAAGTGATATTTCTTAATAGATTCCTAGTTCTCGGACCGACAAAACCAGTAGCTGATACACCGTTCGCGGATTGAAATGCTCGAACAGCTGAGGCAGTTTTCGATCCAAAGTAACCCGTAGGCACTTGAAGATTAAGGTATCTATTACTAATTAAAAAATTCTGTAGAAGTGAAACTTGCGAATTTGTTTCAGAATCATCTACCCCTCTTCCAAGACTCTCAGTGAGCAAAATACACTGATTAGGTATTTGTGCTTGGGCATCAGCTATTGTATATGAGAGTACATATATGAATACAGGAACTAATAATACACGTAAACAATTTATATATTTCATGACACCTATTATTATACAACAATAAAAACAATAAATCTGCACCGTGTAGTGCAGATTTATTGTTTTCCCTGTTATTATTCAAATATATAGCTACTTGATCAAGACGGTACTACTTGATACATCCCAACCGCAAAGACCGTTACCAAATTTCTTTTTTAATTGATCAGTCATTCGGTCAAAGAACTCATTGTATGATGCTTCATTGTCTGCTGTGTCTCTATCGTCATACATGAACCCAATACCGTACTGATCTTTTGATACTTTTCTAATGTAGATTTGTATATACTTCGGATCTGATTTCCACTCGTTTGCCACCTGTTCTAGTGTTTCTGTAGGAATTTCTTGTTTAAATTTCCAGATACCAGTGATGATGCTCTGGAAGTTTGATTTATCTTCTGAATGATTTGATTTAATTTCTGTCATTTGTTTTGAATAATGAATGTGAATAATGGAATAATGAAATAATAAAGGGGCACACAAATATACAATGTATTTTGTATGTAGTCAAATATAGCCTTTACTTTAGTGACATTTTAAGGTATACATACCCCTGGATGTTCACGGTGAATATCCAACTCAGAACCCAGCACACCCTCTATTCACTCATGAAATTGTTATATATTCTCGTCGACTGCCAACTCAACAGAGGCGAAGAAATGTCCTACATTTGGGCAACAGACGTCACAGATCCCAGACGTGTGTTCCACAAATCGTTCATTGATGACCCTGCTCACCGAGTGCAGATCATCGAAAATCTCGTCGAATGGGTATACGAAAACATACCCGCTGATGAGGCCAAAGACTACGAACTGCAAGTGGTCGCCTGTCGGCCTCACCTGTTTGAAAGACTGATTTCCGGACACGGATGGCTCAACAAGGAGCATTGCGTCTGTTTCGCCACATACATCCAAGTGTTCACTGGCAAAAACATCTGCAAGATTCGCAAAACATACATGCCGTTCTTCAAAGAGAACCATGATATGGTGCAGAGAATGCAGCGGAACGCGCAGATGTTCCAAGTCTTGCTCCATGGATCTGCAAATATTCGGGCAATCATTGCATCTGCGCCTGAGATCAGGTTGACGTAGTCACAAGTATGAAACCAAAAGGCCCACCGACTTCGGTGGGCCTTTTTTCACACTTCAAAGAATAGTTGAATCTTTTGCACTACTTACCCCATCATAGTTTTTGTAACCCTTTAGAAGTTTTCTATCTTCAGCGATGAGATCTAACAACTTAGCGATCAATCTCTTTGGGTTATCATCGAATACAATCTTATTATTTGGCCTATGACTATTCTCAACCATAATTTTAATGATGTCATCTGTCGCCCATTCCCCATCACCTTTAAGAATACCGATTGGTTTTTGATCCTCGAATGAGATTGTAAACTCATGGAATGTTCCGATTCTTCCAGGGCCTATGATTATGGCATCGCATGAACGCGTAAAGAGAAGGTCTCTACCACTGTACCCAAACCCTGTAAATGTAATGAAATCCATATACTCTAAAGGTAGTCGATACACCTCCGTATGTTCTCTAACACTCTCAGCTGGTGAAAGACCAACTGAAACTCCACATTCTTCCTTGCAACCCATTGCCGCCCAATATGGAAAACCGGTTGTTGCTCCAGACATCATAATTGCACCTTGTCTAGCTATCTCTCTCCCTACCTCTTTCGCAATCTCATATGCATCTTGACTGAGAAATCCCATGTCAGCTGCTCCCGAGACACCAATCTTTGGTATGAGGTAATTATTTTTATTTGTATTGTTTATACAGATTCCAGGCATATGTGATTAGTATATCAAAGTTTTGTTTGAATTCTTTTCTTTACCCACACCTAGTTTACTTTTACAAGCCCAACTGGTGTCTTTCCCTCAAGAACATCAATGATGTTTTGTGCTGCAAGTGTCGCCATTTCATTTCTTGCACTTTCTCTAGCTGATGCGATATGGGGTGTAAGAACAACATTGCTCATTTTACATAACTCTTTAGAGATTTTTGGCTCAAATTCAAATACATCCAAGCCAGCTCCTGCAATTACACCCTTCTTAAGTGCTTCCACTAACGCTTTCTCTTCAACCACCGGACCTCTTGCAGTATTAACCACAATGGCAGTCTTTTTCATCATGGCAAGAGTTTTCTTGTTAATCATGTGCGTTGTTGAAGGCAGAAGCGGTACATGAAGACTAATTACATCCGCTTCTTTGTATATTTCTTCAGGATTAGCACAGAATATTGCACCATACTCTTTTTCAAGAGTCTCGTTCCGTTTTACATCATAGTACATAACCTTCATATCAAATCCCTTACCTAAATGCATTGCTACCCTCTCACCGATATGTCCTGCACCCAAAATTCCCACTGTTCTTTTACTTAGATCAGTCCCAACAAAAAGCATTGGATCCCAACCTTTATACTTACCTTTTCTAACATACTGATCAGCCTCCACAAGCCGTGTAGTAAGTGCGAAGATGAGGGCTACAGTATGTTCTGCAATACAATCACTAAATGCCCCGGGTGTGTTTGTTATTGTGATTCCTGCCTTATCTGCGTCTTGAAGTGAGATGTTGTTATATCCCACAGCATAGTTTGAGATTATCTTCACAGATGGTGCAGCTGCTTGTATGAAGTCAGCGTCAACCTTGTCTGTAAGAAGTGTCAGGATTGCATCGAATGGTTTACCCTGTTTCTTTGCTTTCTGAATTACTTTAATAAGTTCAGCTTTGGTTGGAGGTACTTTGTACGCACCTTGTACAATCTCATACCCTTTAGCTTTTAACATTGAAATACCGATATCTGGAATTCTTCGTGTTACAAATATTCTTTTTGTCATACACACAGTATATCAGACAAGACCTATTCTTTTACAACCATCAAAAGTCCATCCCATGCAGGTATCATTGAGGCATTTTTACCAAAAGTTTCAAATACCCATTCATTAACCGCTTGAATATGTACTGCGCTGTTATCCCTAGGATCCTTATATTGCACCAACCCTTTCCATAGTGTGTTATCGATGAGTAAGACCCCTCCTTTTCGAAGAAGCTTCATGCATAATTCTGCATATTGCCTGTAATTTTCTTTATCAGCATCAACAAACGCAATATCAAAGAATTCAAGTGACGGCTTATCATCAACCATTCGATGCAATATTTTAGTCGCTTCTCCAAGTTCAAAGTGAATCCTCTCAGACACACCTAGGTGTTCCCAGAAATTCTTTGCGATCTGTACATACCTTGAGTCTTCGTCACATGTAAATACAATCCCCCCATCAACTAACCCTCGAGCGATGAAAGCGGTACTGAATCCACAGAATGTACCAATCTCAATTACATTCTTTGCACCTATTGATTTAACGAGGACTTCCAGAAACCTTGCTTCTGTTAACGGTACCTGAAGATATGATCGCTCATTCTTCCATAACTCATTCATTTCATACAGATCTTCAACCTTCTCTCCTTTTGCAATGAGCTTGTCCATATATGCCTCCAACCGAGGGTTCACCACAACATGTTTACTATTTCTTGCAGACATGTATGTAATCTTTTTTCGAATCTCAAGAGGATGTAGATTCTTTTTCAATCTATTAACTTTTACTTTAAACTTAGAAATTAAATTATCCATATATACTGTATGTGCTGATATCTGTTAATGGTACTACTCAAGAATGACGCTGTCGCCCTCTTCCGGATGATCGGCCTTTACCCCGAGATAGTCACGGAGTCGTTGCGCTAAAAACATTGATGGACCTGCTTCTCCCATCGCAACAAACACTTTCCGAACTGTCTTTGCAGTCTTTTCAACAAACTCAACCAAATGATCAGAATCCTTGTGCGATGAGTACCCATCAATTTTTTCAATATGCGCATTAACCTCTACTTGCTGACCAAAGATATTAACCACTTTTGCACCCTCTTCGATGGCCCTACCCAAAGTTCCAACCGCCTGATATCCAATGAATACAATGGTTGAGTTTTCATCAGGAAGATAGTGTGCTTCGTGATGCTGAATTCTTCCACCAGAAGACATACCTGATCCTGCCATAATTACTTTCGGACCAGGCTTGTGGAATATGAGCTTTGATTCTTCTGACGTTTCAACAACATGAAGACCTGGGAAACTAAACATATTGTGCCTATGAGCCTCCCTTTGTGCATCCTGATTAAAGTCAGCTGTCATCTTTTTGTATACAGATGTAAGTTTGATTGCCAAAGGTGAATCCAGATACATATCCATTTTTGGAATCTTTCTATCGTCATACAATTTATGGATTTCAAACAAAAGCTCCTGACTCTTTTCTAGAGAGAAGATTGGAATGAGTAAGGTTCCTCCTTTTTTATGGTTATCCTTGAGAACTCTTTCAAGCTTGTTTAATCTATCTTCTCTATGTTCATGATTTTTGTCGCCATATACACTTTCCATGATGAGATAATCTGCGTCGGTAATATCTTCCGTGTCTCGAAGAAGTGGTGTTGGGCTGTTACCCAGGTCTCCCGTAAACACAATCTTTCTTTTACCATGATCCCCTTCAGCGGTGTATGTAACCTCAAACATACTTGATCCCAGTACGTGTCCAGAGTCTTTAAGATACACTTCATATCCAGGCGCCAATTCTTCAACCTTATGATATGGAATTGTTTTCCAAAGTGTAAATGTCTTGTGCACATCTTCAGCGGTATACATTGGTGCACGACCAGTCCGCTCTGCGTCTTGTGTTGTAAGTTTCAGAGCATCATCCAACATGAACTTCGCAAGCTCTTTTGTTTCGGGTGTTGAATATATTACTCCTTCAAAACCATCATGTATGAGTTTGGGTACTCTCCCGATGTGATCCATATGCGCATGAGTAACCAAGAGCGCATCAATCTTTTTTGGATCGTATATAAATTTCTTATGATTAAATTCATCTGCCTGATGTGTGCCCTGTTCGAGACCGCAATCAACAAGGAGTTTAAACTCGCCTTCAATATTTTTGAGTGGGCCTTCGAGTAAAAAGTTAGCACCGGTTACTGATCCTGTGCCACCACAAAATGTAAGTTTGAGTTTTGAGTTTTTCTGCATATATATATTGTACCTGTTTATTTCATTTCAGGTAGTCTCTTCCATAACTTAAGTGAAAGATATCCACCAACAAGATCACTCACAATATCTTTTCCAGTATTTAGCCAGTACCCCATATGTATCTCAGCGACCTTGTACCATATTTCAAGAACTTCCCACGCTACACCCACAAAGAGTACACCGAGAAGAACATTTCTCACAGATTCCTGAAGCTTGAAGTACCGAAGAGCAACCAACACATACAATCCAGACATTAACCCCCCAAGCATATGCATCGGAATATCAATCTGCTTGTATATCCAATACAGATAGAACGTATGCGCAATCATATGTAAGCCAATCACAATAACTGACGAGGCTAAGGCAAAGTAAAATCTTGAACGAAGTGACATATGGATATAGTATAACCGATTCTTAAGTTGTGGAATACGTGACAATCATTTGGAGTATTGTAAAAAGCACCAAAAAACCGCGCATTGCGCGGTATTTTGGTAGGTATCGTAAGTATCATTCCTAGTTATTAACTAGGTGGGTTCTCTGAAGAGTTGACCAAGGTCAATCCTTACGCAAGATCCCTGATGATTGGTGTCTAAGATGATAAATACGACACCTGTAATTAGTATATTCCCCTACTCAGAGAATGGAATCTGTACATTTTAATGAAACATTCTGTAATTTTTTTACTGTCCCAAAATACCCTTCATATCAGGCGCGTACAAGACCTCCTCTGAAATCATCTTGTAATCCACAATCTCTTCGGGTGTGAACCAATGAAGTATCTCGTCTTCCGCTTCTTTTACTGATCCGGACGCGTGTACAAGATTTCTAATTGACCGATTGTCGAATTCTGACATCTGATATGAGTCAAGAACAAAATCTCCTCGAATAGTACCCACATCTGATGTCAGTGGTTCAGTTCCACCAGTGATTTTTCGTACAATCTTTACCGCATGTGCTCCTTGCCACACCATAGCAATAACAGGGCCACTTGTAAGGTACTTCACCAATCTGTTCAATATATCTTCTGCTAGTTTTTGCGGGTCATTAGTCGGAGGTGTAAGTCCTTTGTCCAAAAAACCCTTGATACTCTTTTGTCCAACGGCTTCAAACCATCCCGGATCAAGAGTGTAGTGTTTTGACACCATATCAGCAGTGGGTACTAGCATTTTCATAGCAACCAGCTTTAGTCCAATTCTTTCATATCTACCGATAATCTCCCCTATCAAACTTCTTTGAATACCATCTGGTTTAATAATCACAAAAGTACGTTCAAGTTTATGGTGTTTTTCTGTCATATGCATGTATGATATCACACACCGAATATATACCTTCTACACAACTTTACCCTGTTGTGGTCTTAGTTTGATCTGAGTAACCACCTCCAATTGTCTTACCTGGAGTAATACCCGCTGCCTTAAAACTTTGTGCAAAACTTGATACAGGTGCAGGTGTTGGAACAGGTTCTTTCTTGTACTTTTCCATAATCAAACTCTCAACCAAATCCCTGTTCTGCCCATACTTTAGATATGATAGCTCTTTAAGATTCTCAGCAACCTTCTCTTTCCCTTTTGGTGGCCATGTGAATTCGATATTAAATGGTCGTGTTGGCTTTCCACCTGAAAGCATTTTGATATATGAATTCATATTATCGATATTCATAATATCTTTTGCAGTGAACACTGGTTCAAATTGTTTCTCCAAAAACTCAGCATCTTCTGCTCCCACTCGAAATACCGCCATGTTGCCCACGTTTCCAAACACCGCATCTTTAATCTTGTCATCAAGCTGAGCAATAAATTGGTGTGCTACAGTAAGTGAAAGTTTGTATTTTCTTGCCTCAGAGAGGATTGTTGCAATCGATGGTGTTGTAACATTTTGGAACTCATCAATATACAGATAGAAAGGGGGCATATCTTTACCGAATGAGTCTACTCGTGAAAGTGCCGCCATCAATATCTTACCTATCAATATCAATCCAATGAGTTGAGAGTTGATATCTCCGAGTCTACCCTTTGCAAGATTCACAAGGAGAATCTTTTTTGTGTCCATAATTTCTCTGAAATTAAAGCTTGATTTCTCCTGAGCGATGATTGGTCTCATGATATCGTTTGCCAAGAACACATCAAACTTACTTGTGATATATGGAACCATGTTCTGGAGTGAACCTTCACCACCTGCTTTTTCTGCGATATCCTTCCAAAACTGTACCACGATTGGGTTTTTACATCGAGAAATCTTCATGTCTCTGAAACTCTTCACTGCCATCACTCGAGACACATCGAGAAGCGTACATCCACTATCAGGGTCTCCAATAACAAGCATGGTCGCATTTCTAAAATACTGCTCAAACATTGGACCCATAGATTCAGGTACTCCACCGTATAGTTTCTGGAAGATACTAAAGAGTTCATTTACCACGAACGTCTTTTGTTCTGGGTTAGACCGATTGTATTCAAGCATGTTAAGCGCCATTGGTCTTTCGGTGTGACTTGGATCAAAATATATAACATCCTCATATCGCTCTTTAGGGATGTGTGAAAGAATATCCATAACATCTGATCCGTGCGGATCAACAAAACACACACCGTCACCTCTTTGAATGTCTTGTATGATCATATTTCGAAGCATCGTAGACTTACCAGTACCTGTCTGACCGATAACATAGAAATGTCGGAGCCTATCTTCCGGTGTTACATAGATTTTTGTCTCAGCATTTCTGTGTTTGTTTGTACCAAGGTAGAGACCATTCTTTTCTGTACCCAAAAGCCCGAGAGGTGCTGGTGCAGTTCCAGCTTTAGATTGCTTGAGTTGATGCGCACCAACAACTGCATCGGTTGGGAAATGCATTACCGTTGTTAACTCACGTAAAGATAACGGCATTGATTCTGCCTTACTGAACATTCTATATGTATAGTCATACAAAAGTGTAGCCAAAGCACCACCATCTTTTCTTTCAAAAGTAAGTGCGTTTCCAAGGGAATTCTCGAATTGATTAAAGGAAGATTCGATACTTTCCAGTATCTCTTCTGCTCGAGTTCGATTAGCTGCCGATGCAACAAGTCGAATACTTGCCTCAATTACTGGTGTAGAAATTTTTGCAGTAATCTGCTCAACCGCTATGTTATCAACCACCTTTGGTTTCTCATCACTCTTTTTGTCTCCCTTAGAAATTTCTTTCAACACTTCTTTACCTACCTCCTTAAATGATTTTGTGAAATTACCCCAAAGTGAATGTTTGATATCCGTTGCCTTACCCACAGACTCACCTTTCTGTATTTCACCAAGTGCTTCTCTGTATAGTTTGGTATAGTACTCACCGACTGGATTGAAGACGATTTGAATAGCTGCACCCTCCCCTTCCTTTGAAAGCTTTGTAAGTGCGTTCAAGACGACGTTTAGTGGATCATAGTCAAATTGGTCGTACGTCTTAATTGGAAATATTTCTCGTCGTGCCTGTGTCGCTATTGAACCCACAGAAAATCCATCAATATTGAATATGTTGTAATCGTCTTTCTTTTCAGCGAGCTTTGCATTCGGAAAGATTGATAGGAATTGTTTTTCGAATAGTTCCTTCTTTTGATCTGGAACAGACACATAGAACACAAACTCATCACTTCCATCTGCAACTGCAAGTTCAATTGAAAGTTGATTGGCACCCGACTCATCATATGCGATACCACTTACTGACATCATACCTGCATAGAACTGTTCCATTGAAGATATGAGTTCTTTTAGGGTTTTTCTCTCTCCTTCTTTTTTAGCCTCAGGGAGTGCAACTTCATACAAGGTCCTCTTCAATGCTTTTACGACTGGAGAATCTTCTTTGGCACCCTGTATTGGATATCCTTTCTTGAAAAACTCAACCAAGAATCTGTGGAAATCACTATCGATGTGTGGATTATTAAACCCACGTGCTATCTGAATGGCATTAAGAAGTCCTTTCTCTTGAATGAGTTGCAGAAGCTCTTCCATCTTCCTATCATGTGATTCAGGTGACAGCTCCAGAATTATCTCCCACTGCTCAGCTGGCTTTGTCTGGTAATGTTCATGCAAAACCCTATCAGCATTCTCTTTACTGTAGCTCTTTAGCTCACTTGATATTATTTCCTGTCTTTCATATTCTCTTTCACGTGATTCAGGATGTGAAGTGAGGTGAGTCTCTCTTTCTGCAACAAGTTTTCGTAGATAATCAAGCTCTTCTTCTACTGAAGAAAACTTTTTTTGTTCAACTGGTGATCCATGCGAAGATTCTACACTCATACTGTATATAGTATATCAAAAGTGTATATATGTGACGAACCTAGAATATGATTTATTTACAATTAGTCTGGGTAAACTCCAAATTACCAGTGGCTCCTGCTTGTGACAATGCCAAATATACATGCATTTTCTTAGCAACCGTAATTGTCATATCTTTAGGTATAGACCAAGTGCCATCATTGTATCCATTTCTGTTGTATATGTAGATCAATCTATTTGCACCACCAGGACCATACATTATTTTGTTTTTAATTGCACAACTTGTACAATTGTTTTCTATATAACCCACCCATGCACTGGTAATTGAAGCTGGGTATGCAGACACATACGCATCTGCAATATTTTCTTCTGAGAGCACGACAGAATTAACACCTCCACCACCTGTATTATATGAACTACCAGACCCTTCCACTTTATATGTTCCCGGTTGTAGAGTGGCAACCTTTTTAATATTTGCGGTATTGTTTGGTGTTATATGTGTCAAACTAGCAAAGATTGGTGTTTGACACAGGTTATTAGTGATATTTGTCACCGAATTTACCTGTGGCAGAGGTTGCCAACTAGCTCTACCTTGAGCATCTGACATCAGTACCTTACCCGCTCCTTGGGTACCATCAACAATTTGTACTTTTCCAAAGACAGCTAATCCATTCAATCCCAATACCCCTTTCTTATATTGAGCTGTAGAAGCAACCGTTATCGGTGGTTCAACGTTATCTTTTGGAGGTGTGGACGGTGCGGGTGTCCACGCAAGTGCGGCACCTACTCCACAAAACAGAAGAGTAGCAACTGCTAATGATGTAAAATATCCTTTTTCAAATGAAATTTTCATATGTATGTATATATAATTGTACCACGACAACACAAATGACAACTGGTTACATGTGAACTACATCTCCGTCAACACCTCAACACCATCTTCTGTGATTGCAATTGTATGTTCAAAGTGAACACTTCTCTTTCCGTCAATTGTTGTGATGGTATATCCATCACTTTCAAGTCGTATTTGCGCCTTACCTTCATTAAGAATAGGTTCGATGGCAATTACAGTACCAGGCTGAAGTGCTGGGCCTTGTCCAGGAACTCCGAGATTTGGAACGAATGGATCCTCGTGTACTTTGAATCCAACACCATGACCTCCGAGATGTTCTGCCATATTAAATCCATATTTCTTGTGATAGAACATAAAAGCATTTTCGATGGCCTGGCCAATGTCACCCGTCTTGATACCTTTTGGAAAATCTTTTTTCCAATGTCGACACGCCTCAATTGCAGCATCCAAACATTCTTTACCAGCCTGAAGTAGTTTCCTTCCCTTCTCATCCGTTGCTTCAAGACCACCAGCTGAAACCGTAATTGCACTATCGACAATCATCTTCTTGTATACAATTCCCATATCCAACACCACCAAGTCTCCTTTCTTAATTATATATTCTTTTTCGTTTGGAATACCATGCACTACTGCGTTGTTAACCGAGAGACACAGTGCAGCGGGAAACGCTCGTTTAGCACCCTCTGGGGTATATCCCAAAAAAGCAGGAGTAGCACCTGCTTCTTTAGTGAGCTTTCGGGCAAGGTCTTCAAGTTCAAACGAACTTACACCCGGAACTGTCGCCTTCTCTAGACTAGCTAGTATATACGCCAGTTTCTTGCCAGCTTCTCTCAATATTTCTATATCCTTCTTAGACTTTAACTGAATCATTACACCCTACTCTACACCAATATATGGATAGTATAAAGGGGCTAAGAAACTACTGGTTTGATTTCAATTCAACCAATACACCATTTCTTATTTCAAATATCTTAACAGGTGTTGTGAGCACAGAATGCTTTTCATTGAACTTGAACTGACCACCAATAGTATTGAATGAATTACTCTTTATGTACTCCGGTACAGATTGTCTATCTTCCGTATGTGCAATTGCCTCAGCAAGCATATATATCGCATCATACGTCTTGTTTGCACCACGTCTAGGTTTTTCACCATATGCATGTACGAATCTTTTTATAAATTCATCCGAAGGTATTTCCCAGTCAATCATTATTGCCCCCTCAATCTGACTTTTATCCACCTTAGGGTTTGAAAGTACATCTCTCATTGTAGTGTATCCCACAAGTTGCTTGTTAAACCCAAGGTTCTTTGTATCTGCGAGATACTTAACGATATCAAAGTCAAGCATATCTAGAAAAACAGCATCGACTTTTTTGTCACCTAGTGACGCATCTGTTATTTTGAGAACATTAGTTCTGAAATCACTTGAACCTATTGCTTTGTATGTTTCTGTTACCATATCACCACCTATGGATGACATAATTGATTTAAGAGTTTTTTCAATGGATGCACTGAATCCTGAATCATATCGAATCATGCCCAACTGTTTTATCTTTTTATCTTTAATTACGGTATCTAATTCTCGGATCACTTGGGGAAATTCTGGGTACATAACAAAAGTATACGGATTCATCTCAAACGTACCATCAATGACGAAGTTTACCGGGGAAACGTATGTCACTTTATCCTTCAACGCCAGTGGAAGTACAGGTTGAGCTGTGAAATCAAAAATACCTCCGATAACGGCATCGACATTGTGTACATCTACCAATTTTCTATACGCAGAAACCGCTGTCTTTGGATCAGTCTGGTCATCTTCTACATACAACTCAATTTTTCTTCCATTAATGCCGCCTTCTGCATTTATTTCCTTCACAGCTAAATCTGCTGCCTTTTTAGCCATACCTCCAAAATCTGCTGCGACACCCGTTAGTGAAAGTGATGCACCGATCCGTATGGGCACGTTTGTTTCTTCTCTGTTATGTACCGGACCTTTTATCAAGAAAGCGGCAACAATCACAATCAGAATACCGATATATGTATATATGTTTTTCATAGTAGACATATTATATTAATGTGTTAATATATGTATATCATTCGTCGAATTCCGAATAACTATATATATGGCTACAGAAAGTGAAAAAGCAAAAGAATCCATACATGCTCTTGGCATTAAAGGTACCGCCGAGAGGGTTTTCATATACCTACTTGAAGCAGGTGTGTCCCCTGTTTCGAAGATATCCGATGCTCCCCATATACCAAAGGCATCAATATATGACGCCCTCGGTGAACTCCAGAATGAGCGATTGGTAATTGAGTATTCAGAGAATAGAAGTAAAGAATATGGACCAGTGAGTGACTCACAACTTAAAGATCTCATAGCATCTAAAATATCATCAATCAAGAATGCTGAGACTGCCTTGCTATCATTAATGGCACTTGGACACAAAGAAGGGCCGACAAAACCAAAAATAAAGTTTTACACCGGAAAAGAAGGTATACGGCAAGCTTTTCGTGACACAATGTGGCATGAAAAATGCAAAGAAACATTTCTTATGTGGCCAACTAATGAGATGATTGACATTCTTACACCAGAGTTCAGTAAATGGCACAGTGAACAAAGACTCAGATATAAAGTGCACATGTACATCATTCGAAAACATTCGGATAGAAAGCTAGACAAAGAAAGTGAAGAGAAGCATATGTTACTACAAAGTGACGGGTGGAAGAATGATAGAGATGTTCGCTATGCACCCAAAGAAACGGAATGGTCTATGAGTTTTTGGGTATATGACGACAAATGCTTGTTCGCAAGCAGTACAGGTGAACAGTTTGCATTTATTGTCCAAAGCCGAGAATTTGCACACCTCATGAAACTCTTGTGGAAAAATACCTGGGCGGTATCTACAGAGTAATTACCAATTCAACTTACTAAACATATCTCGTGTCACCTCTTCAACGGTCTGTTCACCTTTGATGTGTATGAAATTGTATCCAGCATTGTGTTTAAAGTATTCAATAGCTGGCATCACTTCATGATCAAAAAAGTTCAATCTTCGCTCTATATATTCCGAATTAGAATCATCAGCTCTACCTTCCTTCTGTGCTCTACTTAAGAGGTGTTGTTTTGACCAATCTCTACTTACATCAATGTATACAACAACCGGCTTCTCTCTTTTGTAAAAATGAATTGCTGTATCAAAGACAAGTGCTTCTTGGTATGACCGGGGCATACCATCAACAACCAAGTGTTCTTTACCCGTCATCTCTTCGATGAGTACATGTGCCCAGTTCCATACAGCTAAGAAATCAGGCTGCCGCCCTCCAATATTTTGAATATCTGCTGCAAGCTTGTTTGAGTACCCAGGAAGAGAGATGAATGTTCGAAAACGTGCTCCTGTTTCAAGGTACACCACTTTATTCTTTTCAGGATCAGCTTGATTCAAGTGATCAATTAAAATTTTAGCTTGCGTTCCTTTTCCGCAACCAGACCGTCCCATGAATATGAATGTTTTAGGATTCATTATGTTGTAATTCTATCATGAATATTTATTCCAATGCACCAAGAAATACTTTTTTGAATATTCCACTGTCAACAATATCTTGACCCTTGCCTTCTGCAACCACTTTTCCTTTGTCGAGCACATATGCACGATCAACAATTGGAAGGAGTGATTTAAGGTTATGCTCTACTACTACAATTGCCATACCTTTCTTTTGATTGATGTCTTTGATGGTCTGAAAAACTTCCTGAACCACTTTAGGCGCAAGACCAAGTGAAGGTTCATCAAGGAGTAATATTCTAGGGTCGGTGATCAACCCTCTCGCAATTGCAACCATCTGTTGTTGCCCACCAGAAAGCTCTCGAGATTTCTGATGAAGCTTTGTTCGAAGCACCGGAAACAAGTCTAACACTTCTTCAATTCTCTCTTTAAGTAAGGTCTTGTCTTTAAGTGACACACCACCAATTTCCAAGTTTTCTTTCACGGTCAATTTTCCAAATACTCTTTTTCCTTGTGGTACCAGCGTAACCCCGAGTGGAACCATATGATGTGGCAGAAGCAAATCTGTATCTAGTTTGTTTCCTCTCCAGAAAACTCCGCCGTGCACGCCATGGGTTGTAGGTGCAAGACCAAAGAGTGATTTCAAGATGGTTGATTTCCCAGCACCGTTAGGACCCATGAGCGCAACCACCTCACCTTCTCGAAATGACACATTTACGGAATCAAGTGCTTTTACGCCACCATATGTAACGTTGATATCCTTTAATTCTATGAGCACCTCTTTGTTTTCAACTGTCATATATGTGAAGTATATCAAAAAACCACATACTGGACATGGTATGGAGATATATAGTACTGTTTTGGCAGAACTGATGACATCCTGTCATCTAGGGACGAAACACCACCACATACAGCCATGGAAGAAATCACCATCTCCCCCGCAACACTTTGTGTTGCGAGTCTGTTCATTGCTATCCTCGCCGATGAGGCGAGGCAAATCATCATGTTGTTGCGCGCACCCAAGTACGTGCAACCAGTTCACGACAAACCGATCGATAAAGACAAAGTCCTAGTGCCAGACACTTTGACAAGGGCACTCTGCGCTCCTGCAGACATCCTTGCCATTTGTATCGCACTCATCGGTCTCGTACACAGCTTTGGATTTTGGATGTGGCTTATTAATGCCACACTGACTTTTATCCTCGCCTTCATCATGATTGGCGTTCCAAAAGTCTTCCTACCAACATTCAATGACTACAGCCTGCTTGAGAAGTTTAAGACCAGGGCAGAACGTTACCACGCAAAGCGTATCGCCGCATTCATCGGTGCAATCATCTACCGAATCGGTGTGTGGGCGATCGAAGTAACGCCAAGCTCACTCTGGTTATGGACTGCAGGCAGTGCACTGTGCCTGTGTTATATCTGCAGGCCATGGACGGAGGATCGGTGGAAAAAGCTCGGCTACGACATCACTGGTTACGATGAGTGTCCAGGATGATGAACATGATGCGCAAAGATCGTGCCGTCGTATGTCCGAAAGGATTTCGACGGCGCGTTTTGTTTATTAAGAAAACCAATTTATCTACTTTTTGCAAATACAGATACTTAGTGACACCAACTAGACTACTCCCCCAAATACGCTTCGACAACATCCTTCCGAGAAAGCACGTGGTTTGCATTACCTTCAGCAAGCAAAGTTCCACTATCAAGCACGATTACCTTGTCTGACAACTCCCGAATCAAATCCATGTTATGCTCAACCAATATTACTGTTTTACCCTCACTTCGAAGTTCTTTCATGATCTCAGAAACAAGCTTTACCATTTCAGGAAATAGTCCAGCATACGGTTCATCAAAAAATATTACTTGTGCTTTCCCTATTTCAGACATAGCCAATACTCGAGCTATTTCCAATAGTTTTCTTTGACCATAGGAGAGGTTTACTGCCAACTTGTTGTGAAACTGCCATATACCAACTCTCTTGAGCACCTTTTCCGCTATCGCAAGATGATATGCAGAATGTTTTTCAAATATTGATTTAAACCATCCTCTACATGTAGTTACCACTAATATATTATCAAGTACACTCATCTGCTCGAACAGTCGCACCTCTTGAAATGTTCGTGTGATACCATAGACTGGCATATCGTTTGAAACAATCGATGTAAGCTCAACTTTTTCAGCCACACCAATTGACCCTGATGTGATTGGAGTAAGACCTGTAAGTGTATTTATGAATGTAGACTTTCCTGAACCGTTTGGACCAATTACCCCTGTTATTTTTCCAGGCTCAAAAGAAATACTCAGATCTGTAATTGCCTTTACAGTGTCGAAGTGTTTAGTGAGATGCTTTGTTTGTAGTGTGTGCATATGTTTACAACTTAAACTCTCCCATTAACCCTTGTGGTCTGTAGAGCATGAGACCAATTAGGAGTGCTCCGTACACAACCTGTCGCATCTGCGCTGCAATATCTGTTGGGAAACCGACAAACCTTAATATCTCAGGTAACAAAATGAGAAACAGTGCACCAATGACAGCACCACGAACATTTGATAGGCCACCAAGAATAATCATTGCGAGGATGAAGACAGACTCATTCAACGTGAATGTTGAAGGATCAATAAATGTAATATATGAAGCAAATAATGAACCTGCAATCGCAGCCATACCAGCAGAGAGTGTAAATACTACTAGCTTGTATGTTTTTGTATTGTATCCAAATACACTGATTGCTTTTTCATCTTCTCGAATCGCCTTAAGTACCCTACCAAAAGATGAGCTTACCAAAAATCGTGCAGCTCCGTACACGAGAAGCATTAATACTGCACTCAAGAACAAAAACTGGAGTGTGGAACTAAATGTATATCCAAACAATTCAGGCTTTCCAATACCAGGAATACCGAGTGGGCCACGAGTTACATCCTGCCAGTTTAGAAATACACTAAATACAATGATGTTAAACCCGAAAGAAACCAATGCATAGTAATCATCTTTAAACCTCGAGAGTACAAAACCGATGAGAAGTGCTGCTACCATCGATATTACCATTCCAACGAGTAAGGATGGGAAGAATCCAAAGCCGTGTGCGGTCATTAAAATAGCTGTCGCATATGCACCAAAGCCATAGAATGCAGCATGGGTCACAGACAAAAGGCCAGTGTATCCGACAACAAGATCAAGGGTAATTGCCAAACCTGCATATATGGTGAAGAGTACTGCTAGGTGATAGATGTATTCCATATCCAAGTAATTATGGCTTAAAAATTATGTTTTGCAATATAACAAGGACCACCCATCTGGGCGGTTTTTGTTACCAAAACTACGCAAGCTTTAGTGCCGGAACAATTTGTTTCTTTCTAGACACAATACCTGGAAGTACATGTGTATCACTTGATGCATCTACACCAAAAGATGCAGATACGACACTCTTTAGAAAATCATTATGCGTAAACACCGTAGCCTCTTCTTTCAATATATCCACGATGAAGAAGAGCACATCATCAATGTCACCATCTTTTTTAATAACCTCATCAATGGCTGAGACGATACCCGCTTTTCTATCAAGAATTGATTGAGGATCTGTAGTTTCAACAACTGATACTCGAATGTTCTTATCCCCCACCTCGAACTTCTTACTATCCATATGTATTAATCCCGTATCGGTAAAATCAGAGACATCTGATTTCGCCTTAAACATTTCATGTGCATACTCAGTGATATTAATACCGAGCTGCTTTGCAAGCTTCTCTGCAATTGCCTTGTCGTGAGGAGTTGTGGTTGGAGATCTAAACTCTAACGTATCTGAGAGGATACATGAGAGCATAATACCAGCAATGTCTTCTGGGAGATTGTCGGCAACTGGACCCATAAGATCATGTATTACAGTTGCAGTAGATGCAACCGGTCTAATCGTTACCTCGATTGGACCCTTGGTCTCAAGACCACCTACTAGCTTGTGATGATCAATGATTTGCAAGATATTTGCTTCATTTACTCCAGGAAGAAGCTCTTGTGGGTTGTTTGTATCTACAATCACAATAGAATCTTCAGGAGTTACCTTCTCAAGAAGCTGTGGTTCTTTATGCCCCCATCTTGAGAGTACGAATTTTGCTTCTTTATTGAAATCGCCGAGCACATACGGTTCTGCTTTAAGAGTTGTGTGATTATTAAGATACCAGGCCCAGATTATCGGACAGCTTGTTGCGTCTGTATCTGGAGAAATATGGCCAAAAACTTTGATTGTTGTCATGGGTACATAATACAGAATATTGCATTTTTGACAAAGGCTAATATGAGTATATACTTGATACATATTTGGGATTTCCCACGACCCCGCCAGTGATGGCGGGGGTAATTTTTTATATATCCAACAAGCAACCAATACCCTTCTTGACCAAGACATACTCGGTATCCCGTGTTTCCCCAATCTTTTTTAGAAGTCTTTTACAATCAAACATCCTTAATTGAGAAATATCTGCTACAATATCTTTTTCTTTGTGCTTGAAACCTACATACCAAGAACCGTTTTTGGGTTTTGTGGTCAACGGAACACCAATAAATGTATGTTTGCTCATCTTTTTGATTACAAGAACCGGTCTGCAGAAATCGAAACCTTTACCATTGGTCTCGAATCCAATATTCTGCCCCACTGAACACCACCAGATCTCTTTCTCGTGAACAAACCGCGGTGCTGAATCGCTCAGATGAATCTTTTCTTTTCTCTCCATCCAGAGATAAAAATCATGTATCATGCACAATTAAGTATAATTTGCGCATATTAAGATGATATGAATTCACACTAAAAATAAATTACCTCTTCAATATCCCTTGTGGTCTCACAATCAAAAAGACAATGAGTAGTCCAAATGCAATCGCATCTTTCCATTCACCTGAGATTTTCCAAATACCAAAGTTCTCAACAAAACCAAGGAGAAAGGCGCCAAGTACACCACCATATACATTTCCAATACCACCAATAATCGAAGCGATAACACCTTTAAGTAGTAATCCCATACCCATAGTTGGCTCAAGACCTGTGTCATACCCTACTAATATTCCAGCGAGACCTGCAATTGCTGATCCAATTACAAATACAATTGAGATAATCTTTTCTGTATGAATACCCACAATCTTTGCTACATGCTCATCATCAGAAATAGCTTCAACTGACTTTCCAAATAATGATTTCTTAAGGAAAATACCGAGCACAAGCATAATGACAACCACTGACACTATTACTATAGCTTGAACCTCTGTAATTATTCCACCGAATATTGTATATGTCACAATGTCCCCTGCTCCACCTCCAAGTGTTTGAAACTGACTAGTAAACAAGATTGCAAGAAATGCCTGAAGACATGTGAATGCTCCAAGAGATGCAACTAGAAATACCATAGGGCTTGCTTTTCTGTCTCGTAGTTTCTTGTATAAGAACTTATCCAGCAAATATCCAACAAGTGCTGCACACAAAACTCCAATAAGTACCGCAAATACAGTACCTCCAATAGATTGATTAAAGAACGAAGCGAGGGAATCATTCTTTTTGGTAATGTAAAATACTGTATATCCTCCGATTGCAGCAATTACACCATGAGTGAGATTAAAGAATTTAGTCGCTCCGTATATGAGGTTAAAACCGAGTGCCACTAGAGCGTAGATACCTCCGGCTATAATACTGTTTGCCATGAGTTGTGGGACTATACTTTCCATAGAGGTAGTATATCAAAAATCAACGGTTCAAATCTATGTCATTCTCTGGTGCACCCCCCTTACCAACTAATTAATAATACAACAGCGCGATGAACGATAAGCAACATTCACATTCTAATGTATAATTACATGTATTAATATCAATCACCGATTATCAATGAAAAAAAACATCCACCAAGCGATTCTATCTACATTCATCATTTGCGCAGTTGCAATCATGAGTCAATCAATAGCTAGCAAAATTGTAGAGGCTGTCAGTGTTACGTACCCTACGGATATGGAACTGGATAGCATATTAAAGGAAAGCCCAAATTTTAAGGCATATGAGGAGGTCTTAAAGTCAAGCGACACAGATAAAGCATATGGAAAATATTCTGCTTCATACTTAGGAAACAATCCAAGTATAACTTCAGAAGTGAAAGCCCCGATAGAAGGAAAGATGTACTGTGGAGACACAACAATATATACCATTAGTGGTGAATCTCCTTCACAATACAAGGGTAGTCTAAAGAATGCTTCATACAATACCTTCTGGTCTGGTGATTGGTTCCATTCTTTTGTACACGACCTCAAAATGTACTCAAATAGTAAAGACAGCGAGAAGATGCTTTTCCCTTCTGTACCAGGATGGAGATTAGACGGCGTATGGGATAGTAAGGGTATTACATACGATAATAAGATTCAACACACCCAAAATGCATTCCAAATTACACGAGTAGAAAATGGCCAGTTCCTTGCTACACCATACGAAAGTGATGGTGAACCTGTTGGAGTAGCCGCAGCATTAGCTAAACGACTACGTATAGATTTCACATGGTATAACAATATGCCACATTTCCCATTTAAAAGGCGTGTACTCATCGTTGGTAATGGATTAGGTGCTGATGCCGCATATCAATTGTCTAAAACATTCAACGGCCCTGGCATAGACTACATATATGTAGATCCATACAAATTGTCTAAAGAGGATGCGAAAGATATTGTCAGATGGGGTAAGCCATCAGTAGATTTCGCAAGCTTTAGACTAAACAATAACCTTTTCTCAGGAAAGATAACCAGTTCAACAAAAGCAAGGAATCAAGCATATGAGTTGTATCAAGAGATTAAGAAGGTGGTTGATAAGAACAGGGCGGATAGAGATTCAAGATGTGACAACTATGAGTCACTAGGTGTATGCTCAGTACCTTGGGTGTTCATCCAAAGGGCGCTTGATAGAAAAGAGCCGTATGTGACTAACCCACTCGCAGAATGTGGTAATGAGGCATATCCTGTACCGTTTAGGTTTCTTAAGCCATATGACCCTGAAATCAAGGAGAGTCAGACTCGCTTCACCTCTACAGGAAATGCAAACCCGGTCTCAAAGGAGGTGGTATATCAAAACTCAGATTCAAATACTGTGAGTGAATATCTCGATGATTTGTTTAAATACGGCACCAAAAGTGGCGGACGGACAACCGATGGAACACTACACTTCACAAGTTACGGAAGTGCTAATGACAAGACCCCTGACAGTAACACAAAGCAGCAACGAGGAAACAATAACAATTTACTCACACTGGGATCAGTAGCACTGTCACCTGATCTCATACGGAAATACAGACCTGCACACGGTGCTGAAATTATCGTTAACGGTGTGCACATCGGCTACTATGATGACTCTTCTGCAAGTACATACAAGGGTATATCGATCGTGAACACAATTGACCTGTACGACCCAAACAACAAATACGACGATGCTCTTTTCAGAATAATCCCGGCTGGAAAATGGAAGCTCACCCTAGGGCCCGTACGTCCACAGATACCGAATATACCAAACAGTAAGAAAAGTGTAGCTAAAAATAAAAATGAGAAACCGAAAACGGTAGAAACTAAAGGTGCAGACCAAAAAACAGCCGAGCAGCCAAAACCAAATACGGTATCTTACACCAACCCCCTCCTACCACCTCCACCAGCAGAGACAAAGAGAGAGATTGCAGAGAACTCATCGTTACAAAACAACAAGACAGAACAGTCTAAGCTTGTACAAAGATTCATTGGTTCACATGACAACAACAGTGCGACAACCACATTGAATAATGCACGACCAGTCAGCACACCAGAAAACACAGGTATCCTGTCTAAGTTACTCGCGCCGTTTGTATCTTTCTTTAGCTTGTTTGTGTCAGAGTAAATAGCTAACACTTAATACCATAAGTGGGCCTCTTTTGCCTTAATATGGAAACAAACGAAAAGCCGCACCTAACCGGTGTGGCTTCGTCCATTACCTATCACATATTTAATGATCACAGCTTTCCCGTTCTCAATCTTCTTCACTGTAAACTCAGCAACTGCTTGATCACCATTCGCATCAAAAGCAGTCTTTCCTGCCACTCCGTCATATGATACCTTTTTTCATTTTGCAGATTACCACTTAGATAGATTGTTTTACCAACAAAAGTTTTTAAGATGCCATGTTTAAACCGTTTACAACACAAAACCCTGGTTTCCCAGGGCTTCGTGTAGTTCAAATATCGAAAGTACTTCTAATATTCTCGCATCGAGAGCTGAGCATTTACCTTCTTCATGACATCAAGTACTACTGATACTACGATGAGGAGTGCAGTACCACCGATTGTGAGGAACTGTAGCCCTGTTATTGCATGAATTACTGGAGGAAGTACCGCGATGATACCTAGGTACAAAGCACCAACAAGAGTGATTCTTGTTACAACCTTGCCAAGATATTCAGCTGTAGGTTCACCTGGTCGTACACCTAGGATGAAGGCACCGTTCTTTTGTAGGTTTTCAGAGATACTCTTTGGATCAAAAGTAACTGCTGTATAGAAGTATGTGAAGAAGAATACAAAGAGGAAGTATATTCCAGCATAGTACCACTGATTCTGCATGAAACTATTCACTGCAATTGAAATTGAAGCAATAGTCGCATTACCAAGGTATGAAAGCATGTTTAATACCATCTGCGGAAGAAGAAGGATTGAGAGCGCAAAGATGATTGGAATAACACCAGCTTGGTTTAGTCGAAGTGGGAGGTATGTTGATGCACCACCATATGTATTTCCACCTCTCACCTGCTTTGCATATGTTACAGGAACCGGTCTCTCAGCCTCTGTAATGAGTACCACAGCAAAGATTGTAAAGAGTGCAAGTGCACCTAGGACAATGTATACCGGGATCTGTTCTGCTTGGAAAGCAAAGTATGCCTGTGAAATGAACTGTGGAAGACTTGCAACGATACCAGCAAAGATAATTGCTGAGAGACCGTTACCAATACCAAACTCGGTCATGATTTCTCCAATCCACATAAGAAGCATTGATCCAGCAACAATTGTAATTACGTTTGTGAGGAGTGCGAATGTACCCAATTCGAGCACAACACCCTGTCGCTGAAGAAGTACAATGAAACCAAAAGCCTGTGCGAATGCGAGTGGCACAGTAAGAAGTCGTGAGTACTGTGAGAATTTCATTCGTCCAGCAGCACCTTCTTCTTGGTACATTGCTTTAAGCTTAGGACTCATCATTGTGAAGAGCTGCATGATAATAGATGCAGTGATGTACGGACCAACACCAAGCATTACGATTGAAAGAGTAGAAAGTCCTCCTCCAGAGAACATATTAAGAAGACCGAAGAATTGGTTATTATTTAAAAACTGTGATAGCGCAGCCTGATTAACACCAGGAATTGGTACAACTGAAAGCAATCGGAAAATAGCAAGTGCAGCGAATACAAATAGAACTTGTTTACGCAAACTACTATCCTGAAAGATATGCTTAATTTTCTGTATTATATTTGACATGAAGGCATTATACTATCTTTCCCCCCGCCTTTTCAATCTTGACTTTTGCCTCATTTGAAACCATACAATCTCGTACAGTTAAAGCGACAGTCACCTCACCCATACCAAGAAGCTTAACTCGTGGATATCGATTGTTCTTTGTTTCGATAACACCAGCTTCTACAAGAGTTTTAGGAGATACAATAGAACCAGCTTTGAATGATTCAAGGTTTGAGAGATTAATTGGGAATGCTTTTTCCTGGATAGACTTGTTTGAGTTAACACCTCGACCTCGCATTTTAGGAAGTCGTTTGATCATATCTCGAAGTTCAGGTCGGATTTTGTGACCAGCTCGTGCCTTCTGACCTTTTGTTCCTCGGCCAGCAGTCTTTCCTCGCTTTCCTCCTCGTGCCACCTGTATCTTCTTCTTATTCTTTGTTTTTCGCTGTAGATTGTGTTTTTGCATGGTAATAACGTTAGGAAATTATTTACTGTACGCTCGTGGTTTCTTGAGCTGCTTGAGTGCTTCAATAGCTACTCGTGCGTTGTTGAGCTTGTTCTTTGTACCTGATCGTAGTTTAGCTGTAACATCTTTGATACCAGCAAGGTCAATTACATCTCGTACTGATGAACCAGCAACGATTCCTTTACCTGGAGCTGGCATGATATGTACTCGTGCACTACCAAACTTTGTCATGACCTCGTGTGGAATACTTCCAGACTTTGTTGTACTTACAACAATCATGTTCTTCTTTGCACTTCGGAGTGCTTTTTCGACAGCAAGCGCTGTATCACCTCCCTTTCCAGTCCCTACTCCTACTTTACCCTTTCGGTCACCTGCAACAAGAGAAACTGCAAAACTGAATCGTCGTCCTCCTGAAGATACTCGAGTTACTCGTCGGATATCAATAATCTTCTGATCGTACTCAGGCTTAGCTCGAGGTTCTCGCTTAGGACCACCTCGTCGGTCTCCTCCTTTTCCTCGTGGAGCACCATTTCGTCCTCGTCCTCGAAAATCTCTTCGTGGAGCTTCAGATGAAGTCTCTTCAGTCACTACCGGTGTAGCTACTTCGTTGATTACTTCTTCGTTTAGATTTTGTGCGTTGTCAGTCATATGTTTGTATTAAAATTCTAGTCCACCTTCTCGAGCAGCATCTGCAAGAGCTTTTACTCGACCTGTATAAATGAAGCCACCTCGGTCGAATACAACCTTAGTTACTCCTTTAGCTTTAGCAAGCTTAGCGAGCTCAGTACCCACCTTAGCAGCAGCCTCTGTCTTGTTTCCCTTAACATTCATAGATGAAGCAGAAACAATAGTCAATCCTTTTGTATCATCAATAACCTGTGCATACATGTATGCATTTGATTTATATACTGAGAGTCGTGGTCGATCTTCAGTACCCGATACTTTCGCTCGGATTCTCTTTCGTCTTCGATCTCGTGTTGTTGATATAATTGACTTTTTCATATATTTACTAAATGTTATGCTGCTTTCTTACCTTGCTTTCGCTTAATCTTCTCATCCTCATATCGGAAACCTTTTCCTTTATATGGTTCAGGCTTCTTCAATGATCGGATTGTTGCTGCAAACTGTGTAACAGTTTCTTTGTTAATACTTGAGAATGTAAGGATACCCTTTTCTGATGCCACAGTAACACCAGCTGGGATTTCAATTTTCACAGGGTGTGAGAAACCAAGTGCCATGTTGAGTGAGTTACCACTTACATCAGCCTTGTATCCAATACCTTCAAGAACAAGCTTAACTGTATATCCTTCTGTAACGCCCTTAATCATGTTCTTAATATGTGAAGCGTATGTTCCCCAAAGTGCAGTTGTTGCAAGATCTTTCTTGTTAGGAGTAAGTGTAATCTGATTGTTCTCAATCTTTATTGAAATCACAGATTTAAAAGGTCTTGATATTTCTCCTTTTGGACCTTTTACAGTCAACACATCACCAGCGAGATTCACCTCTGTTTTTGCTGGTATTTCGATTGTTTGCTTTCCTACTCGTGACATATATGTATATTAATTAAATTACCAAATCTTGAACAATACCTCTCCACCAACATTCGACTTTCGAGCTTCAGATCCTGTCATTACACCCTTTGATGTTGTAACTATGAGGGCACCGTAGCCACTTCGTACACTCTTGATTGCATCCTTTGGAGAATACATTCGTCGTGAGTACTTTGAAATGAGTTCAACTCCCTGAATCGCAGACTTACCATCTTCGTATGCGAGTTCAACCTCGATAGTCTTGATTACTTTCTTACCTTTCAGTTCGAAAGACTTGATAAAACCTGCTCGCTTAAGTGCTTCAAGAATAGATTCTCGATACTTAGAGTATGGCAAAGTTACCATATCTTTTCCTGCAAGATTTGAAACCTTAAGATTATTTGTTAGTTCTGCAATTACGTCTACCATGATGCTTTTGTTATACCTGGAATAAGACCTTCATTTGCTGCCTCTCGGAAACAAATTCGACACATATCGAAATCTCGCATGTATCCGTGTTTTCGACCGCATCGGAAACACCGTCGAACTACTCGACTTTTGAATCTAGGTGTTTTTGATGATCGTGCTACTGTTGATGTCTTTGCCATGTTGTTTGTTCGTTGATGCTAACAGTTCTATTTCGCTGTGTCAATTTTTTTAAAGAGGAAACCAAGCTTTTCCATCATATCCTTAGTTTCTTCTTTAGTCTTCGACGTAGACACAATTGTTACTGCGAATCCGAATACATCCTTAATTTCTTCATCAGATGTTTCTGGGAACACAGTATGTTCCTTGATACCAAGAGTATAGTTACCCATAGCATCTACTGATTTAGAATCGATACCTCGGAAGTCTCGAGTTCGAGGAAGCGCAATGTTTACAAGTTTCTCAAGGAAACTCCACATTCTCTCACCTCGTAGAGTCACCTGCCAACCCACATTGTCACCCTGTCGTACCTTAAATGCTGCCATAGACTTCTTTGCAGCCTTGATTGATACTTTCTGACCTGAGATTTTTGTGAGTCGATCACCGATGAGTTCTCGCTTTTTAGGATCTTTAATTGATCCAGTTGTAGCAGAAAGAATAACCTTAACCATTCGTGGTGCCTGGAACATGTTTGTGTATCCAAACTGACCCTTCATTGATTCGTATAGTCCTTGTGCTTTTTCTTTTACAGTTAGATGTTTCATGTTGGTAATATATTATTTAGTAGCTTTCTTTGTAGCTCGACCTTTTTTTACTTTGTCTGCAAGCGAAACATTTGAAACATGAATCGGCGCAGCGAATTCAACAAGCTGACCTTTCTGGTTACCTGAAGCTCGCTTATGCTTCTTTACCATATTCAAGCCTTCAAGTACCACCTTGTTTAGAGAAGGAATAGCTTTAACAACCTTGGCTGTTTTGCCTTTTTCCTTTCCTGCTATCACTATTACATTGTCGCCTTTTTTGATATTCATGTTTCTTACGTTATGTTTACTATACGATTTCAGGTGCAAGAGATGCAATCTTCTGATATCCAGCTTCCTGGAGCTCTCGTGGAATTGGACCGAAGATTCGACCTGCCAACGGTTCAGTCTTATCCTTACCAGCTTTAACTAGAAGTACAACTGCATTCTCGTCGAATCGAACGTATGAACCATCTTTTCGTCGGTATGCTTTCTTCTGTCGTACTACTACAGCCTTGTGTACATCCTTCTTCTTTACACTCTTTCGTGGCTGAGCTTTTTGGATTGAGATAACTACGACTTCCCCAAGTTCAGCATATCGCTTCTTTGAACTTCCGAGAACTTTGAATACTCGGCCTATTGTAGCACCTGAGTTATCCGCTATTGATACTATTGATCGTGGCTGAATCATGTTAGTTTATTACAATAAATTTCTTATCTTTTGAGATAGGTCGACACTCCTCAATTGAAACCTTGTCACCAATTTTCTTAGTGTTCCCAGGGTTGTGAGCCTTATACTTCTTCGTAACGGTTACATACTTTTCGTACTTTGGAAGCTTTACGAATCGTTCTACAAGAACAGTGCAAGTATCTTTCATTTTGTCAGATACCACTACTCCTGTGAGTACTCGTTTCTTTGAAGTTGTTTGTGTCTTAGTCATGTTTGTAATTTAAATTATTTGTTATCAGCTTTCATTACTGATGTTAGTTCAGTCATGATTCGTGCTACATCTTTTCGGATGTTTCGACCCTCTTTCACGTTCTTTGTCTTTGATCGTGAGTTACCAAGCTTGAATGCTCGTGGCTCATCCTTCTTCTCATTGAGAAGCTTCACTAATTCTTTTTTGTTTTTTCCTTTGAAGTCTGCCATGGTATTTAAATTAAGAATTAATGTGCTCGCGCAACTACTTTAGCTTTTACAGGAAGCTTTGTTCCAGCCTTTCGAAGAGCTTCTCGCGCAACATCTGCTGGAATACCGTCAATTTCGAAGATGATTCGACCAGGAAGTACATCTACACAGAAGCCTTGTGGTTCACCTTTACCCTTACCCATCGGTACTTCAGCAGCCTTCTGAGTAAATGGTCGGTCTGGGAAAACTCGGATCCAGATTCGGCCTGTTTTACCAGCTGATCGTGCAATTACCTTTCGAGCAGATTCAATCTGGTTAGATGTAAGTTGGTTGTATGAAGTAGCTTTAAGACCAAATGATCCGAAGCTAAGATCAGTACCTCGTGTTTCAGCACCAATGAACTTTGGGTTCTGTCGGTTCTTCTGCCACTTTCTGAATTTTACTTTCTTAGGATACAACATGGTAGTAAATTACTTCTTAAAAACGTCACCTTTATAAACCCAAACCTTGATACCGATATTTCCGTAAGGAAGATTTGCTTCAAATCGCTTGAAGTCAATATCAGCTCGAATAGTCTGAAGTGGAACTCGACCCTTCTTTAGTTCTTCTTGTCGTGCCATTTCAGCACCACCAAGTCGTCCTGATAGGAAGATTCGTACACCCTTCACTTCTCGACATGCCATAACCTTATCAATCATCTGCTTCATTACTCGTCGGAAAGGCATTCGCTTTTCAAGACCTTCTGCAATCATCTGAGCAACAATTGAAGCACTTGCTTCTGGAGACTTAACTTCTTCGATTTCAAGTTTGAAATCACCTTTTACAGAAACATCAATCTTCTTGAGGAACGCGAGGATATCGTTTTTAAGTTTAGTTACACCTTCACCGTTTCGTCCAATGATGATACCAGGTCGTGATGTTTTGATGATAACTCGGAAACTCTTGTCGTTTCGCTCAATCTCAACATCAGCAACATACATACTTCGAAGCTTCTTTGCGAGGAATTCTCGGAGGAGAATATCAGCCTTAAGATTGTTTCGGAACTGACCGTGCATTGAAAACCATCGAGATTTCCATCCCTTGATGATACCTAGTCTATGTGCGTATGGGTGTACTGTATGTGACATGTTATTGATTAAATATTACTTTGTTGCTTTTTTAGCTTTAGCTTTCTTTTTCGACTCTGTAGGTTCAGCAAGAACAACCATCACATGTGATGATCGCTTGTTGATTCGTGATGCAGAACCTCGAGCTCGTGGCATCATTCTCTTGAGAACAATTCCTTTATCAACTCGAATTTCTTTTACAATCAATGAATCAGTGTCTACTACACCTGCATTCTTTGCATTTGATACCGCACTTTCGATAAGTTTAGCAACAGGAGAAGAAGCTCGCTTTACTGTGAAGTTAAGCTGAGTGAGTGCATCTTTAACCTTCTTACCACGTACAAGTCCTGCCGCTAGGCTTACTTTTCGTGGAGATTGTCTATAGTTTCGTAGGATTGCTTTCATGGTAAGAATTTATATTAATTATTTTTTAGCGTCAGTTGCTGTGGCCTTAGCAGCTTTTGCTGAATCAATTTCAGCCTGCTTCTTAGCTGCATCAAGTTCCTTCTGCATCTTACCTCCGTGTCGAACAAATTTTCGTGTTGGAGAGAATTCACCTAGTCTGTGGCCTACCATATCTTCTGTTACAAGCACTTCAACGTGCACCTTTCCGTTGTATACGCCAAATGTAAAACCAACCATTTCTGGAGAGATCTGGCTTCGTCGATACCAAGTCTTAATAACCCCAGTTTCTCTTGGGTTCTTTCCCTCAATCTTCTTAAGAAGTCGAGATTCAACGTATGGACCTTTTTTGAGTGATCGTGTCATTGTGTTGTAGCAGTGTCTTATGAAAAAGAGATACTTTTCAGTATCTATCTTTCACATAACTTACTGCGAAAAATAATAGCCCTAACAGAGCTTATGTGGAGCATATTAGCAGAAATGAAAAGTATGTCAAATGCTTCCACAAGGAAACATAGCTGTTTTTTGACACATTCACACATGAGTAGTATTGTCTCCACCAGAATCAATCTTTGGTGGAAATCGTTCAACTGTGATACTAGCAAATGTATGGCTACAAATATACGTTTTTTGATATCACGGTTGAACCAAGACGACAACTGTCTGTCCGATCGTGAACAAACACGAACACATTCCACCCATGTCGAAGAACATTACATTCACATCCATCGAGACCGCAAACAAGCAAATTCCCGGTATCAGAGCAGCATTCTCCGGTGCAGGGCTTCAAGTCCACCCTGTCCTCTATAAAAAAACCGACGGAGGATTCGGTGTCGTAGCACTCAACCCCGGCGAAATGCGGGGCTACAGTGTTCTTGAGGGAAACACCCTGAGCAGCACCGTGGTGAGTGTCACATACGACCCCAACGGAACATTAGTGGCAATTTAACGCACCGCAAAAACACAAACCCTGTGAAGTCCAGTGAGACTCGCAGGGTTTGCTTTTATATATAACAAAAAAGCCCCATTTCTAGGGCTTTTTTGCGTATATCTCGCGATGTTACTTGTTCTTGCCAACTCGTCGTCGTGAAACGATAAGTCGGTTTGAATATTTCTTTGGAGTTCGTGACTTCTGTCCCTTTCCTGTTGGCTTTCCGTAGAATGAGATAGCTCGTCTTCGTCCTCGTCCTTGTCGGCCTTCACCTCCTCCGTGTGGATGATCCACAGGGTTCATGGCTGTACCTCGGACTGTAGGTCGAATACCTCGCCATCGACTCTTACCAGCTTTGCCCCAGTTCTGGAGCCAGTTCTCGTCATTTGATACTTCTCCGACAGTTGCCCAAGAAGTAGCAATAACTTTTCGAACTTCAGTAGATGGAAGCTTCAAGAGAGCATATCCTTCGTCGTGCGCGATTACTTCAGCATAGTTACCCGCTGATCGCACAAGCTTAGCACCGCCGTTTGGTCGAAGCTCAATGTTGTACACGAATGTACCCACTGGGATGTTGATCAAAGGAAGTCGGTTACCGGCTGTAACTTCAGCTTTTTCAGAAACGATGAATTTCTGACCAGGCTTAGTTGATTTTGGAACCACAACGTATCGCTTCTCACCGTCTGCATATACTGCAAGACCAATGAATGCTGTTCGGTTTGGATCATATTCAACTGTTTTAATTTTCGCTGGGATATTCTTCTTGTCGTATGTGAAGTCTACATCTCGGAACAATCGTTTGTTACCACCCCCCTTATGTCGAGTAGTAATTCGGCCTCGGTTGTTTCGTCCCATGGATCGTGTAAATCCATGAACGAGGCTTTTTTCTGGAGCATCACCAGTCAATACGCCACGGTAAGTTACCGTTGTCATATTTCGTCGTGATGGACTTGTTGGTTTATATCGTTTCATATTCGTATTGTTCCAGATTATGCGAGCTCTATTTTGTCACCCTTTTTAAGTGTAACGTATGCTTTAACCACGCCACCTTTTGTTCCTTTTTTACCACGAACATAAGTTTTTTTGACTGGGTTTTTAGCAACGTTCACTGAAACAGGAGTTACTTTATAGAGTTCCTTCACAGCTGCTTTAATTGCCGCTTTTGTTGCGTTACCAGTTACTTCGAACACGTATGTTCCTTTCTCTGATGCAATTGCTGCTTTCTCTGTGATTCGAGGACGCTTGATAACATCCATGTTGTGCTTTTTGATTGAAGTATTCATGACTGTTATTTCATCTTAGAATCGAGAGTAATAATGGCAGCTTCAGGATTTGTAACTACTACAAACTTGTATTGTAGAAGAGTTACTGGATTCACGTTTCGAGTTTCGATAACTTCAACGTTACCCATGTTTCTGAAACCAAGCTTCACGTTCTGTGTAAGTTCAGGAACAAGGATGAGTGCAGCATTGTTTCGTCGTGTTGAAACAGCTTCATATCCCTTGATTGTTCCGAGCTTACTAAGAACTGACTTAGCTTCAGTTGTTTTTGGATTCTCAAGTGTAAGAGCATTCAAGAAAAGCGCTTCACCATCTCGTAGTTTCTCAGAGAGAATTGTGTAGATAGCTTTAGCCTTCATCTTCTTGTTCACCTTTCGGTTGTAGTTCTTGTCATTTCGAGGACCGTGAGCAACACCTCCACCTACCCAGATCGGAGATCTAGATGATCCGTGTCGTGCTCGACCAGTACCTTTCTGCTGCCAAGGCTTCTTACCACCTCCTCTAACTTCTCCTCGAGTTTTTGTGTGAGCAATAGGTTCTCGAGCTGAGCTTTCCATAGATGTTACAACCTGGTGAACCAAGTCGGCATTCTTTGGAAGACCGAAGATATTTGTAGGAAGTGATACATCACTTACCGCCTTACCACTCTGGTCGTATACCTTCACCTCCAACTTTTCTGTACTTTCTTTTGTTGTTTTCTTAGCCATAGTATTTCGTTAGTTTAGTGAAGATTAACCTCGTATTTCTACAAGTGTTCCAGTTCGACCAGGGATAGCGCCTCGAACGTAAATCTCCTGTGCATCCTTATCAACATGCATCACCACAAGATTCTTTACAGTTACTCGATCACCACCTGTTCGTCCTGCCATTTTTCGACCTTTAAATACTCGCTGGTAACCACCTGCGCCAATAGAACCTGGTTCTCGCTCTGAGTGCTTCTGACCGTGAGATCGTGGCCCTCCGTGGAATCCATGTCGCTTTACTACACCCTGAAAGCCTTTAGACTTTGAGATTGCAGAAACAGCTACGATGTCTCCTGCTTCGAGAGTTGATTCAATTTTGTCGCCAACGCCCGCTTGCGTATCTTTGATTTCTTTGAGGTAAAGATAATTTCCTTCTTTCATATGACCCTTCTGTGCTTGGTTAATCCTCTTAGCACTCTTCGTACCAAAACCAACCTGAACGGCATCATAGCCATCTTTGATTTTTGTTTTAGTTTGAACAGCAACCATGTCGCCAGTCTTAATGACTGTAACCGGATGAACTTTGCCCTCCTCATCGAAGAGTTGAGTCATATTCTGTTTTGTTCCTAATATGAATTTCATGTTTTTGTTGATTACATCTGTTGAGGACAATCTGTGCGACTTACGTACACTTAGATCATCTTCACATCAATGTTTACGCCAGAAGGAAGACTAAGATTAGTCAAAGCTTCAATTACTTTCGCTGAAGGGTTCACTATATCGAGGAGTCGTTTATGTACTCGCATCTCGAACTGCTCTCGTGCATTTTTGTACACGAATGAAGCTCGGTTTACAGTATAGATTCTCTTTTCAGTTGGGAGAGGAACTGGACCAAGGATAGTCGCATCGTATCGAAGCGCTGTATCCATGATCTGCTTAATTGAGGCGTCTATGATTTTTGATTCATATGCTCGCACTCGAATTCGAAGTTTTGCAACACCGTCTTCTTTTCCGGCTGATTTCTTTTTTGTTGTTTCTTTTACAGCCATTGTGAATGAATTAGTTTTCCTACATTTCCACATACGTGGTTACATAGGCAAGACATTGCTTACGCAACAATCTTTGTAACTACACCAGCACCTACAGTTTTACCTCCTTCTCGGATAGCAAATCGCTGCTTGTCTTCAAGAGCAATAGGAGCTACGAGTTTAACCTTGAATGTTACTGTGTCACCAGGCATAACCATTTCTACACCTTCCTTTAGAGTTACTTCACCAGTAACGTCTGTAGTTCGTACGTAGAACTGTGGCTTGTAACCTGTGAAGAATGGAGTATGTCGTCCACCTTCTTCCTTCTTAAGGATGTACACTTCAGCTTCAAATTCTGTGTGTGGAGTTACTGAACCTGTCTTAGCGATAACCTGACCTCGTGTAAGATCTTCTTTCTTAGCACCTCGGAGAAGGATACCAGCGTTGTCTCCAGCCATACCTTCGTTAAGCTGCTTGTTGAACATTTCGATACCAGTAACAGTTGTCTTTGTAGTATCCTTAAGACCTACAATTTCAATTTCTTCACCAACTTTTACCATACCTCGTTCAATCTTACCTGTAACTACAGTTCCTCGACCTTCGATAGAGAAAATGTCTTCGATAGGCATAAGGAATGGTTTGTCAGTTTCTCGAACAGGAACTGGAATGTATGTATCAAGAGCGTTCGCGAGTTCGAGAACCTTCTGTGACCATTCACCCTGACCTGATTCATCTTCAAGAGCCTTGAGAGCAGAACCTCTGATAACAGGAGCGTTTTCATCGAATCCGTTCTTCGCTAGAAGTTCTCGGATTTCAGCTTCTACAAGGTCGAGCATGTCAGCATCTGGAACCATATCACACTTGTTCAAGAATACGATGATCTTTGGCACACCTACCTGCTTAGCCAAGAGAACGTGTTCTCGAGTTTGTGGCATCGCACCGTCAGTCGCTGCTACCACGAGGATAGCACCGTCCATCTGCGCTGCACCAGTAATCATGTTCTTGATGTAGTCCGCGTGACCTGGAGCGTCAATGTGCGCATAGTGTCGAGCGTCTGTTGCGTACTCTGAGTGAGAAAGTGAGATTGTAATACCTCGTGCTTTTTCTTCAGGAGCCTTGTCGATATCATTTACATTCTTTACTGTAGCTTGCTTTCCAGCTCGAGCCAATGTGTTAAGAATAGCCGCAGTAAGAGTTGTCTTACCGTGGTCTACGTGACCAATAGTACCTACGTTTAGGTGAGGTTTTGATCGATCGAATGATTCAGCCATATTGTATTTTGCTTAATTGCTATCTCCGTAAGCCGGGGTGATATATGGCAACTTCACAATAGAGTGTTATTTTACGCCATATAATCGCCTTAAAAACCTACCGAGTTCCCAATTAATACGATTATGTTAATTAATGATAAATAAAATTATCAGCATTGCTTTGGACCGGAATTTACTAATAAAATTAATAATGCAGACCAAAGATACCAGATAAAAAATGCGTTTTACACGCACCGAGTCAGATAGTAGCAAAAAAGCCAGTAAAGTCAACAAAAAGCCCGCAGAACCCGTTGATTCAACCATACTCAGATGGCGATTCTCAAGGTTCTGCGGGTGCAGAGTATTCAACTGACCTTAACTTGTGCGCTTGGTAATCGCTTAGGTCACGAGAACCGCACCAACCGTCTCTTCGGCAGCAGCCTGACCTTCGTCAGTGCTCCCTCCAAGTTTCGGCGGTGTATCGGCGGCGCCCAAGACCAGCTTTTTCAGCGGCAGGGATGGACCAAGCCCAAGGTGCTCCAGCTCTGTGGAGACAGTGGGTTTGGCGGACGAAGCAGTCACGGGCGGATTGCCTGGGGCTGCGAGTGAAGTGGCGACGATGGCCACGACCAGTGCGAGGAACAAGTGCTTGATGGTTTTCATGATCCTATGAGGTTGAACTCTTTCGATCTGACACCTTGCAATTGGTAATCATCTCAAAACATTCGGCAAGCGAAGCTTCCTGTCTTGGGTACCAAGGCTTGTATTCTGTGTGTAACAGAGCAAGTTAAGATAAATTGTATACCTCGGTTTTTAATCGTGCAATACCTATGCAGAAAGTTTATTCAGAATTTTCTCATATATTCCATCAAACGATCCATTACTCATCATTACTACCACATCACCCTCTTTCAGAGTAGGCACCAACTGTTCCAGAACCTCATCACAGTTACGTACACAAAACGCTCTAAAATCCTTATTTTTAGACACTTTTATAGCAGTTTCAACAATTACAGTTCCATCTATAAAATCAGCGGGATTATCCATTTCTCTTAGGGCTGGCATTGATAGATACAGTTCATCGGCTGACTGAAAAGCGTGCGCGTAATCATCTTCAAACATTTTCTTTCTACTTGTATTTGATCTTGGCTCGAATACGGCTATTAATTTATTCTTTGGGAAATGTTCTCGAATACCCTGTAGTGTTTCTCGAACAGCGGTTGGATGATGTGCAAAGTCATCGATAAGAATTACACCCTTAGGTTTTCCAATTATCTCCTGTCGTCTTTTCATACCTTTAAATGTTTCCAGACCCGCTCGAATTTCATCAAGAGAAAGACCTGAGAGATATGATGCCGCGAACACGGCAAGTGCATTCATTACATTGTATGCACCAAAAAGACATATTGAGTACCTTCCCAAATCCTGTCCTTTATATAGGACAGTGAAGCTCTGGCCCTCTTCGGTCACAGTAATATCTTTTGCAACAAAATCATTTATGTCTTTTAAACCGTAATATGCGACATGTGCCGATGTGTGCGGGGCCAGACTCGTAACCTCGTCACTATCGCCATTTAGAACCAGGTGTCCATCATTTGAAACCTCCTCTGCTAAAAAGACAAAGGATTTCTTATATTCATTAAAATCACTATATATATCAGCATGATCAAACTCTAGTGATGTCACCACTGCAATCGTTGGTTTATAGTGGAGAAACTTAGGTGCCTTATCAAAATATGCGGTGTCGTACTCATCACCTTCGATGATGAAAAAACCTTTTTGTCCTTGACTCGTATCACCTTTTTTATCTGGACCAGCACTAAAACTTGTTTCCGTAATTCCGTTTACTGTTGGTACAGCCACACCACCAACAACAAATCCCGGATTTCTTTTTGCTGCCATAAAGACATGTGCTGCTAGACCAGTAGTCGTAGTCTTTCCGTGTGTACCAGTAATTACAATAGATTCTTTGTCTTTGATGAAAAACTCCCGAATCGCTTCTGACATAGACATACTTGGTATGTTATTTTCTCGGACATATTTTGCTTCTGCATTATCAGGGCCAAACATATTTGCAATAATCACCAAATCCTTATCCTTCACATGTTCTTCTGAGTATCCTTCATAAAATACAATTCCAAGTTCTTCAATCATGTCACTTGCTGGTGGGTAACACCCAACGTCAGATCCTGAAACTACAAATCCAGCCTCAACAAAAAGACCTGCAAGTGACGACATGGCCTTACCACATACACCTGTTAAGTGCACTTTTCGTATCTCACCATATTGTATCTTTTGTGTAATATCAGGTCTTTGGAAAATTCTTTTTTCAGTATTACCTTGGGCATCACCAATCTTACGTAATTTGTTTTCAAAAAATATTGCAGCCGGTGCTTTCATGCAAAAAAGAATACCACGTATTAGACGTGGGTAAATCTTTTTTGTTTTGTAAATTGTATCCTAGTTATTCCCCCTATTCCTTAGGCACTCCTTCCAGAATTAGATACAGCTCCGCTAGACTAGCATGTGTTTCATCTTGATCTCTTGTGACCTCAGCAACTAATCGCTCTAACGCCCGTATCTCATTAATTTTCATTTCCGCCGCATCTCTTTTAAGTGCCACCAACTCTAATTCAAGTGTCCTCTTTTTCTCCTTGAGGCCAGACAATATTACCGAGACCTCACGTGCACTTGCTATGAGCCCAGCGACTGCTTCTTTTGGATTTCGCGCTGCCTCAGGAGAAACGCCGACCTGTATAAGAGCCTCCTTGAGACCTGGCTGTGATTCATTTGGTGCACGTTCTGACATATGGATATAGTATATCAAATCAAAAAGCCCCTTGCGGGGCTTTTTGAACACACTACTACTCAGTCATTTTAATGTGGTCAATTACCTGAACCTCTCCATTTATGATTTTTTTAACTTCGAAATCCTGATTTCTTATTCCCTTGGCATCAAATGATATGTTACCACTTGCTCCTGATACCTTTGTTAAGGCAATATTTTTTTGCCAAACCTTTTTATCTTTATTATATGCATTCATCAAGACCATAAATGCATCATACCCCGAATCAGCAAAAGAACCTGGCTGTTCTTTATATTTTTCAAAATATCTCTCCTTAAAGTTTACTTTGTCGTCTGAAGCAAGCCATAATGAGTACGAACCCTCCAAAACTCCGAAATTTCCAAGTATCTGTTTGTAGATTTCGTGTCCTGTTTGAAACTGAGCATCAATCGCGTATGTTATTTCATTTTTTGTAAGCTCACTCACTTTTTTGACTAACAATGCACCTGATTCTGGCATAGCAAGAATGATTACAGCATCAAAGTCTTGGAGTGCAATCTTTGTGGCGTATGTTTGAATATCGGACTTATTCTGAATGAGCATTGGAACAGTATTACCCGTACCGTATGATTCTTTCATTGCTTTATAAAACTGATCAAATGGCTGACCATTCTCATATACCACTGCAACTTTCTTAAAGCTTGTGTTTTCTAGCAAATACTTTCCGAATCTTGTAATCGGTACTTTTGGATCCGGGCTAATCTGGAAGATGTAATCATCAGCAACCCCATCACTTTGAATACCGAATTGAGTTGTTGGTATCTCAAGAGAATTAATATCTTTGTTAACAGAATCAATTGTGGGACTAGATATATTTACCAAACCATCAATATTATTTAATGTCGTTAATTTTTTAAATGCAGATATACCCTTCTTTGGATCAAAACCATCGTCTTCAACGTGAAGGTTAACTATGGTACCAAGATGATTGCTCTCGTACACTTCCTCAGCCAATCGGACTCCTTTGACATAATTTTCACCGATTGAAGCGAACTGGCCAGAAAGGATACTAATTACCCCAATATCAACATTATCACTCTTTTTTGTACCCAAACTACCATATACAAACACGGCTATGAGCAAGGCAGTTGCTAGGTATATATATTTATTATTTTTTTTCATGGCCATAATATTGCCATATGTAAATATGTGTTGCTGGATTGATATTAAACATAATTCAGAAATCCATTTTAATGTTGTAAAACAACAATATTATGCTATATTAAGAGTGACGGTATATTCCGTCATACCATGTACGATGTATTCAAATTGACCAAAACTGAATTGCGTATATTTGAGTACGTCAGAGACTTCACGAAGATTAAAGAGAGCTGTGTTGTAAGTGTTTCTGGTATATCAAAAACTCTAAAAATTCCCAGAATGACCGTGCACGATGCCGTACAATCTCTCAATAAAAGAGGGTTGATTGAATATGTGATGAACAACAAAATCAAAGGGTACAAGCTGGCAGATAAAGAGAAGGTACTCGGGAGAATCAATATTCTGTATCACGGTGAAAAAAATAGTATACATATTTCTAGAGACATAGTCATAACGAAAGGAATTGATGCTTGCCATGCGGTATGGAGAAAAATTGCTGATCTAAAAGCCGGAGAGAAAGTTGTATCAATTCAACCAAACGAATCGATAAAATACACTTTTAAAAAACTTGGTATTAACTCCTTGTATCCAAGTAATGACGCCCTTAATACAAAAGGTATTGTATCGGAAGCGTTGGTAAACGAAACCTGTTACGAATTCGTATACACTATATTGAAAAAAGAACGAGGCAAAGAATTTGCGCTCAATGAGTTAAGAAAATTCGCTCCAAGACCAAGTAATAACGCCAGTATCGATAAGAAATACTTACAAACGCCAACTGAGTTATTTTTCATTAGAGGTACAGCATACTTAGTTAATTGGAAAGACGAGGTGTCAATTGAAATACACAATGAAACCATCATGAATTTCCTATATGAACTTTATACATTAGCTAGAGGGTATGGTAGGAAAATACGACAAAAAGAATTTATTGAAGAGCTTGTGAATAAAATTGAAAGGCGTGATTCATAATCAAAAAGCCCCTTTCGGGGCTTTTTGTATATAGACTACTTTCGTGACTCAACGATAGTTTTTTCAACGTTTGGAGGAACCACATCATAGTGATCAAATTCCATAGTCATTGAACCTCGTCCTTGTGTCATTGATCGAAGTTCTGTTGTGTAACCGAACATTTCAGATAGAGGAACCATAGCTCGAATCGCTTTGTTCATTCCTCGGTCTTCCATACCTTCAATCTGACCTCGTTTTGATGAGAGAGAACCAGTACAATCACCCATGAACTGTTCAGGTGTTACCACTTCTACCTTCATGATTGGCTCAAGGATAACTGGTCGAGCTCGCTTAGCAGCTGCCTGGAATGCCTGAGAACCTGCGATCTTGTACGCGATTTCAGATGAGTCCACATCGTGGTATGAACCGAATGTAAGTTCACAAGATACATCTGTCATTGGGAATCCTGCAACGATACCTCGTTCCATAGCTTCCTTAACACCCTTCTCTACCGCTGGGATGAATTCCTGTGGAATAACACCTCCTTTAATAGAGTCAATGAATTCAAATCCATCTTCTCGGTGAACGTTCTTTGGAATTTTCGCACCTTCTTCAATTGGTTCAAGCTTCTTGATTGTAAGTTTAACGTGACCGTATTGACCCTTACCTCCAGACTGCTTGATATACTTGTATTCTTCTTCAGCTGATCCTTGAATTGTTTCTCGGTACGCTACCTGTGGCTTACCTACGTTTGCCTCAACTCCGAATTCTCGCTTCATTCGGTCAATCATAATTTCAAGATGGAGTTCACCCATACCTGAAATGATTGTTTCTCCAGTTTCCTGGTTTGATGAAATTCTAAATGTTGGATCTTCATCAGAAAGCTTCTTAAGTGCCATACCCATCTTCTCCTGATCTGCCTTTGTTTTTGGTTCGATTCGGAGAGATACTACAGGTTCTGCGAACTTGATAGGATCAAGTACGATTGGCTTATTCTCATCACAGAATGTATGAGATGTCTTCGCATCCTTAAGACCTACAGCAGCTGCAATTTCACCCGCGAATACCTTCTTTACTTCTTCTCGCTTGTTAGCCTGAAGCCGTACAATTCGTCCAAGTCTTTCTTTCTGACCTGTTGTTGAGTTGTAGAGGTATGAACCAGCTTCTACTGTTCCTGAGTACACTCGGAAGAATGTAAGCTGACCTACGAATGGATCTGTCTGAAGTTTGAATGCAAGTGCAGCAAACGGTTCTGTATCAGATGCCGTTCGTTCAATTTGTTCACCAGTATTTGGATCAATACCTTTCACCGCTGGAATATCGAGTGGAGATGGAAGGTAATCGATAACAGCGTCAAGAATGAGCTGAGTACCCTTGTTCTTTAGAGCAGAACCGGTGAATACCGGGAATACCTTGTTTGCAATTACACCTTTTCGAAGAGCCTTCTTAAGATCATCGATCGCGAAATCAGTCTTACCTTCAAGGTACTGATTCATCATCTCTTCATCAAATTCAACAATCTTCTCAACAAATTCAGCTCGTCGCTTTGTTGCTTCTTCAACCATGTTTGCAGGAATATCATATTCGATAACCTGGTTACCCATATCTCCTTCGAACTTGTATGCCTTCATCTTGAGAAGGTCAATTACACCTTCAAAATCACCTTCTGATCCAATTGGAAGCTGTGCTCGAACAGCGTTTTTGTTAAGTCGATCAAGGATAGACTGGTATGATCGTTCAAATGAAGCACCTGTTCGGTCGAGTTTGTTGATGAAACAAATTCGAGGTACATGGTACTTGTCAGCTTGTCGCCATACAGTTTCTGATTGTGGTTCTACGCCGGCTACACCGTCGAATACCACAACTCCACCGTCGAGTACTTTAAGAGATCGTTCTACTTCTACTGTGAAGTCTACGTGACCAGGAGTATCAATAATGTTGAATCGGTGCTTTCGAGAAAGGTCTGTACCCATGTATGTTGGGTTCCAGAAACATGTGATAGCAGCGGCGGTAATTGTAATACCTCGCTCTTTTTCCTGTTCCATCCAGTCCGTTACAGCTTCACCTTCGTGTACCTCACCGATCTTGTGTGACATACCAGTGTAGTAAAGGATTCGCTCTGATGTTGTTGTCTTTCCGGCATCGATGTGCGCGATGATACCGAAGTTTCGTACTTTCTCTAGTGGATAATCTCTCTGTTCCATATATATGTATTACCTTTTGGGTAGTTGAATTTTAAATAAAAAATTAATAAAGCACCGACTTACGTCGTGGGGATAAAATAGCATTATTTTTAGGCATTGACAATACACCCACCCCCCTTTACGCATGATATACTTTTCAACCTATGAAACTGGTAATTCTCGCAGCTGGTAAGGGTAAGAGAATGGGTGAATCATCAAATCATACCCCAAAACCACTTTTACAATATAAAGGTAAAACACTCATCGAACATAAAATTGAAAGCCTGCCCGCAGAGATCTCTGAGATCGTGTTTGTAATTGGACACCTAGGCGAACAGATTAAAGAAAAATTTGGCGATCTCTACACAACAAGAGAAGGCAAAACCATCCCCGTCAACTATGCGACACAGACGGAACTTCTTGGGACAGCTCACGCTCTTCATCAAGCCAAGGAATATCTCATAGATTCTCCCTTCATCGTACTCATGGGTGATGATTTGTATGCAAGAGATGACATTCAGCACATGATTAACCATCACAAGGTGACCCAAGAGTGGTCGGTTCTTCTGGAAAACTCAAGCAAACCAATGTCTGCTGGTAAATGCATCGTAAACAAAGATGGTAATTTAATTGATATTGTTGAGGACCCCGAAGCAAAGATTCCGATAAACAAAATGTATACTGGTGGATGTTTGTTAACACCTGAATTTTTTGAAATTGAAATGGTTCAACTTCCGAATTCGAATGAGTACGGGTTACCACAGACTTTCGTATCAAAAGCACATGAAAGAAGGATTAAAGCGTTCGATACCACATACTGGAAACGGATAACGGCGCCTGAAGACTTAGAATAACAAAGACCACCGCTACGCCGGTGGTCTTTTGATGTAACACGAGACAATTCGTAGATCTCAGCTTTGATCAGGTAAGTGCAGATTCTCCTGTACTCGACCTAATACGAGGTTTCTTCGGCACAGGATCCTTCTTCTCCTCATTCTTTTGCTGATTGTTAGGCTCAGAATTTGGAAGTGGGTTACTGAAAAACATCCTGTGGCGATACACAACTTCCCCACCCATAGTACCAATGATTTCACAATCGCGACCATCACCAGATGGAACGATTTTGAACTGATCCGCTTTTTTGATTGAATCACGCTCTTCAATCTTTTGCGTCACAAATGATACAACTCTTCTCCTTGGCCCATCCTCAACCAATGTAACGATTAGAAAAAAGACTTTGGGGAACTTCCTACGTGAGTCGAAGTCAATATCATCAGCAATGGTGCCGACGATTAGTTTTGATCCCACGATGACCCCGTTCGGTGCAAGGGTATATACCCCGACAATCTGCTCTCGGAGATCTCCTGCTCGAAGGTGACCCAAGAACAACAACACAAAGAGCACAAACAAAATCAATTTCATTGACAATTTAGTACCATTCATCACTCTAGCCCACCTAAAGCGGCAGACATTCGGTGCATCCTCGAATGACTCATGAGTACCCTCCAGGTACAAATACTACACCTAAGGATACAGGAGTCAAAGCGTACATTAATGCTATTATATATTCGTGAAAAAAATAATTGGAATCATTGGAGAAAAAGGAAGTGGTAAAGGAACATGTGTCGATCTAATTACAAAAATATCCAAAAGCAAAGGTTTAACTACTGAATGTGTTAAAACATCAGCTCTTCTTGCAGAGACACTCACTCTTTGGAACATACCTCATACCAGAAACAACTTGCAGTATCTTGCCATCATTATGAACAAACAATACGGTGATACCACATTAAGTGATGCGCTCAGAAACAGGATTGAGAAAAGTAGTGCCGATATTGTTGTATATGAAAGTATACGATGGCAATCCGACTTAGATATGGTTCGAAGCTTTGAAAACAACATGGTCATATATGTCACTGCTCCTGTATCCGTCCGATATGACAGAACAGTACACCGAGGTGAAAAAATTGATGAAGCACATACGACATTTGAAAAATTTGTCGCGGACGAGCAAGTTGCAACTGAAACTGAGATTGTAGACCTGTCACGATATGCAGACATTAAGATTGAAAATATTGGTACAGAAGAAGATTTAGAGAATAAATTACGGAACTTCATATAAAACAAAAAGCCCCTTTCGGGGCCTTTTGTTTTTGTTTCTTTACCAAGCAAAGTGTGCAAATGCTTTGTTTGCTTCCGCCATCTTGTGAGTGTTCTCCTTCTTTCGAACTGCTTCACCATCATTCTTTGAAGCTGCGATGATTTCATCCGCAAGCTTGAGGTGCATAGGTTGACCCTTCTTGCCTCGTGCTGCATCGATAATCCACTTCATTGAAAGATACTGTCGTCGTTCCGGTCGAACATCTCGAGGAACCTGGTAGTTTGCACCACCGACTCGTCGTGATCGAACTTCTACAGATGGGGCAGTATTTTTGAGAGCAGTGTTGAAAACTTCAATTGGATTTTCTGTTTTCTCCTTTTCTGCAATCGCATCGAACGCTCGATACACAATCTGTGTAGCTGTGTTCTTTTTACCACTCCACATACAGTAGTTTATGAACTTGCCCACTTCAGCTGAATTGAATTTCAAGTCAGCTTTAGCGACATTTCGATTTTTTACTTTTCTTCGCATGTTTATGTGTTAATTGGGAAATTTTCTGATAATTCGCAGAATTTTTTCAGCATTTGTGTCTATACATAGCTTACTCTGCTTTGGTATTTAAGTGAGTTTACCTTCTCCTTGATTACTTAGCTGCTTTTGGTCTCTTTGCTCCGTACGCAGATCGCTCCTTTCGTCGCTTCTCTACTCCCGCACAGTCGAGAACGCCTCGTACTACTGTATATCGAATACCTACGTCTTTTACTCGTCCACCTCGTAGAAGTACTACTGAGTGTTCTTGTAGGTTGTGACCTTCACCTGGGATATACGCAGTAACTTCAAGACCGTTTGTAAGTCGTACTCGGCAAATCTTTCGAATCGCTGAGTTAGGCTTCTTTGGAGTCTTTGTAGTTACCTTAGTACAAACGCCCTTCTTAAACGGTGAGTTGTAGAAAACTGGTCGGTTCAAAAGTACGTTGAAACCTCGAGTGAGCGCTACCGCTTTACTCTTTCGCTTCGCCTTTGATCGATTTTTCTTAACTAGTTGATTAAGTGTAGGCATGTGCCTGTATTGTTATTTACTAATTATCTAAGCCATATCCTGTGTTCCGCACAGTTAATGGTTAAAAATAAAATGCTTCGAAAAGCACTGGGGGCTAGAATACTACATTTATATAAAAATCGCAAGTAAACCAAGGCTTAAACACCCAAAAACAGTCTATATAGGAATGCAATGACAGGAGTAAAGAACTGCCAGATAAAGAATATGAATATAAATGTAGCCAAAAGACCATACTGGTCATACCACCCCCTCACTTTACTATATGTCTCAGGGAAAATACCCATAAATATCTTTGATCCATCAAGTGGTGGTAGTGGAACAAGGTTAAATACCGCCAACACAAGGTTTATAGCCACAATTGTGGCGAGAATTGCAACAGTTGCAGCTGGTAATCCAGATCCAACGGTTCGGACAACTACCGATGCGAGCAAAGCGATTAGTATATTAGAAAGAGGGCCGGCAACAGCAACAAAAACCTCACTCCATCTACCATTTCTCAGGTTATATGGATTATATGGTACCGGTTTAGCCCACCCAAACATGAGGTTTCCAGGAAGTAGGTAGCAAATGAGAGGTACGATCACAGAACCATACAAATCCATGTGTTTAATTGGATTTAACGTCAACCTACCCTCATATTCCGCCGTCTTGTCACCTTGCGACAAAGCAGCAAGACCATGAGCCACTTCATGGATTACCACTGAGAATATGAGGATTACGAGCATGAATATTCCGCTTGTCATATATGTACGCTATTTGCCAAATGCGAATAATATGATAGCATGCTCTCACATATGGCAAAAGTTTGCGCTATTACAAAAAGAGGTTCTCGAACTGCTGGAGGTTATTCAAACCGAACTCGAGCTGCTCAGTTTAACCCAACTGGTACAACTCGAAAGTATCCTAACCTTCAGAAGAAGCGAATTTACGTTCCTGAGCTCAAAAAGACTGTTACAGTAACAATCTCAACAAAAGCTCTTAAGACTATTCAGAAGAATGGTGCTTGGAAGACTCTCAAAAAAGCAGGTCTCGTATAATACGAGTTTTATAAGTAGAAACAAAATACCACCCACAAGGTGGTGTTTTGTTATTTGCTCACGTGTGTACCATCCAAAGTCAATGTTACATGTTCACCCGAGGTATCAGTTCTGAGAACTCTCGCTTTTGTAAATTTCAAAACCCTATCTAAAACTTCTTTATGAGGATGACCATATCTATTTTTAAATCCTGCAGATACAATTGCAAACTCTGGGTACACTGATTTCAAAAACTCTTCACCACTTGAGGTCTTTGATCCATGATGACCGAGCTTCAATACATCAGATTTTAAGTCCCTTCCATATTCAGTTACCAAAAAATTCTCAACGGAAACAGATGCATCTCCAGTTAGAAGAACTTTGTTTTCTTTGTACTCCAACTGAAGCACAACAGACATATCATTTGTATCCACCGAAAAATATTTCTTACAATTTTCTTTTCTCTTACTTTTCTTCAAATTATTTTTCTCTACGCATGCAGTGTATCTTTCGAGCACATACTCTTCACTAGGGTAGAGCACTTTGAGGGAAACATTATGTGCTTCGTCTAATACAATTCTCATTCCTCTGCGAAGAATTCTATACGGAATATTTTCTGATTTAATATCACTCATTAAATTTTTGTATACATCTGTATTCGATGGAAACCCAGGATCAAGATACATTGATGTTTTGTATCTTTTCATAATCTTTGAAATTCCACCGATATGATCTGCATCGGGATGCGTACCGAGTATTACATCAATTTTCGAATCAAAAAAACTTTTTATGTTACCGAGTTCTGTCCTTGCCAAATTATTGTCTTGCCCCCCATCAATGAGTATGGAGTTTCCATTCGGTGCAGTGACATATATAGAGTCACCTTGCCCAACATTGAGAAATGTAATTTCTGTGAGTGCAGTATCTAAACCTTGAACATGTATATATACGAACATGTGCATCATAAGCACAATGAATGATGCAAGGAAAAGATGCCGGACTTTGTCCGAAATTTGATTGGTTAGCGTGTGATATAATTTTGATATATTCATAATCAATTTACATATGCAATTTACAGAACAGAAATTTAATATTGGTCAGCTTGAAGGTATCTCCGCAAAAACAATTGAGGAACACTTAAAGCTCTACACTGGATACGTGAAGCATGCAAATCTCATCCATGAAAAAATTCAAGAGCTTTTGAACCTTGATCCGGAGAAACACGCATACCCAATCGCTGAGATGCAAAGAAGATTTGCATTCGAGTTTGATGGCATGAGAAACCATGAGCTATATTTCACACAATTCGAAGGTGGAGCAAAACCAGCTGAATCTCTAGTCGAACTCAAAAAGAAAATTGAATCGAAGTGGGGTTCATTTGAAACCTGGTTCTCTAAATTTTCATCACTCGCAATGACACGTGGTGTAGGTTGGGCAATATTGTATTTCGACAAAAAGACAAACCAATTGGTACACACATGGATTGAAGAGCAGCATATCGGACACCTCACCGGTCTTGATGTAATTCTTGCCCTTGATATGTGGGAACACTCATACATGCTTGACTATGTTCCATCTGAGAAGAAGAAATACATTGAAGCATTCTTCAAAAACTTGAACTGGGAGGTAGTTGAGAAACGTTTCAGCGACATAGTTTCACGCTAATGGGAAACATTTCATCTATACTTTAAAATCCTTGTAAAACAGGTTTCTCAGTGAGAAACCTGTTTTCTTTTTCTTAAGTACCAAAGATATTCTATGATGAGAAATATATACATAGCAATCACAAACCTATCACTCACAACCCCAAACTCAACAACTGAAAAATTTAATCTAGAAAATACATGCACCGTTTCGAGAATTATATCGAGTAGAATCCATGAAACAAATGCAGGTACTGATGCTAAAGTTGTAGATATGAAACTGGTAACACCAGTAATACACACGAAGAGCATGGTATAGGGGATGAGTGGAAGTAGCAGAATATTTACCGGAAGTGCAACTACTGATACTAAACCGGACATCTGTACAATGAATGGCAATGTTCCAACTTGGGTACTCAGAGACGATGAAACAATTTCAAGAACCCCTTTCTCAAACCCTCCCAACTCGTCAACTTTCTTTTTACCAAACATCATCTTTACCTTGATATATTTTTTCAAAAGGACAGGATCAATTCGTGACCCATACAGAATTAAACCAAGTGATGCTAGAAAACTAAGTTGGAAAGATGGGTCATGAAAAAGAAGTAACGGGTTGTGAAAGAGCATCAACATACCAGCGGTAAGAAGCGAGATGAGTGCACTATTTTTCTTACCTGTCAGTCGAGCGAAAATTCCAATCAGGGACATTATCGTAGAGCGAACAACTGTCGCGCTTCCTCCAACCATCATCGAGAAAAGCACAACACCCAACCCACCAAAAAATGCACCTAAAAGTTTTGGTAAGAATGAAAATATTTTTATAATCACCTCACCAATAATTGAAACATTAGATCCAGACAGCACGACAATATGGATGAGTCCCACTCTCTGGAACTCTTCTTGCAGTTCCTTACTCATCGAACCCTTACCTGAAATCACTAACCCATTTGCAAGCAGTGAGTGTGGCACAGGTAACATCTCTTCAACTCTCTCCATGTACTTTCTCTTCAATTGATACAGTTCAGATTTCAAAGAGAACGATTCGGTTTTTTTAATATCCTCAATCTTTGCATTTTTAATCTGAGTGAAAATTCCATCTTTCTGCAAATAGTGCACATAGTCAAACACCCTACCATCATCACTTACAATATTTTCAGGGAGTACAAGTCTGCCTGAAATTTTTACAAATGCCCCAAATGAAATTCTCGGGTCAAGACTTCTCGTGTGAACCTCTACCAAACTTCCAGTCTTGGTTTCTTCAAGACATGTATCACTCACACGTAACACAAACTTTGTACCACTCACTTTAACATTAGGTTCATCTATAATCACTCCACACAACGTCTGTAAACTTCCAACTTTTTTACTTAAGTTCACATCTGTATTAGGAACCGAATACATCCGTGCTCCGACAATGCACACCGCAATCAAGAATACGAAAAGTAATTTTCTTGAATGAGTATGCACTCAAGAATTGTACTGAGTGTTTATGAATTCTTTTTTAAGAATTCCTCAACAATAATTTTCTCATCGATAGGGCTTGTAGATTTTTTGAACAATGCACCGCTTTTTCCTTTTACTCTAGATTCACAAGTCTTCCAGTCTACATCAATATGGATTTTTCCATCCACAAGACTTACATATGAATGTGCCTTAACAGAACTACTACTTTTTTTCTTTTTTTGTAATGAAATTGAATCAGTTCCGAGCTCCAAAATGTTTCTCTCATCTAGTGGATATGATGTGATTCTTCCTGTAAAGAGTCGTACAGGTAGATTGTCTGCATACATTGTTGCAATAACATCACATCGTTCGTTTCCCGAAATACCAGCATGTCCTGGCACTCTAATCAATGAAATGTTCATCTTGCTCTTAAGTTCATCAAGTTCCATCCATAGATCTTGGTTTTTTACATCTTCTTTAGTGCCAGTTTTCCATCCGTTCTTTTTCCATCCTGATACCCACTTTGTTATACCATTCTCAACATACGCTGAATCTAAATATATTGTGAATGTATATTCCTTGAGATTTGCATAGTATCCGATGAAATTCTTAAGCCCTTCAATAACTGCCTTAAGCTCCATTCGGTTATTGGTAGTCATGTCCTCTCTTCCACCAAGCTCATCAACACAGACCTCACCATGCCCATCCATATATATTGCAACAACCCCATAGCCTCCAGGGCCAGGGTTTCCTCGAGATGAGCCATCGGTAAATATGACCACCTTCTTTTCTTCTATCTGTAGTAACTTCATAGGTAAACTATATCACATCAATGATACGTAGCCTGTATTCAGGGTAATTTTTAAACATAGACTTTTCCATATGCCCCAGTATGTCCACCTTGTTTTTCCCCTCAATCTTTGAGATGAGAACTGTATCATCAGCTGCAAAAAACTTAATCGCTTTAGCAATCTTACCACCTTCTGTCTTTATCTGTATTTCGATATGCTCTTTTTGTTTACCAAACATCTTAACCCCTTCGATTGAAACTGACTTTAGTACAAATACTGGTTTTGGATTTCCTTCCCCAAATGGTGATAGTTTAGAAACAGCACTCCACACACCAGAAGATACCTCATGAGACTCCAGGTACGCATCAACTAGTATTGATTCTCCCTGACCTTCAGAATCCTGTTCGTTGTATATAGTATTAAATGAATCGATAAGTTGTTCTTCAAATATATGTACCCCTTCTTCAGTGAGTGAAAAACCACCCGATGCACTATGTCCACCCATATTAATATATACCTTCTCTGGATTAGATATCTTTCTCATTACTGACACGATATCGATACCTTCAGGTGATCTACAAGATCCCTTAACAACATCTTCCTCCGATCTACCCCACAAAAACACCGGTTTACCGTATTCGCGAACCAAGTTAGTAGCCACAAGACCAAGTACTGGTGGTTTCCAATTTGGATTACCTAATACAATGACTGGTTTTTCATTGAGGTTTCTTTCAACAACTAGTGCATGTATCTGCTTTACCAACTGAGCAACCTGAGTCTTTCTTTCACCGTTAATCTGCTCGAGATGTTTAACCATTAAATCCGCTTCTGCTTCGTCGGTAGTAGACAAAAGAATAAATGCATCTTTAGGATCTGCCATTCGTGACGCTGCATTAATTCTAGGTGTGACCATGAATGTAATATCCTCCTCTACAAGATGTGCAGGATTAATCTTCAGTGCAGAGAAGAGTTTCTGTAGACCAATTCTTCTAGTTTTTCTCAGTACAACTAAACCAAAATGTGCAAAAATCCTATTCTCTCCCACAAGTGGAACCATGTCAGACAACGTTGCAATACCCACCATATCCAACCACCATTTTTCAGTACCCTCTTTTAAATTAAACTCTTTTACCAACGCTTGAACCACCTTGTATATTACACCTGATCCACAGAGCATTTTTTCAGGATACTCACAGCCTGGTTGTTTTGGATTAATGATTGCATATGCTTCCGGAAGTACTTCTCCAGGAGTATGATGGTCTGTAATTATTAAATCAATACCAAGCTCTTTTGCCCGCGTTGCAGCTTCAACATCTGCAATACCGCAATCAATCGATATGACGAGTGTTGAACCGCCTAGTGCGATTTCATCTAGTGCGGCAATGTGTATTCCAAAGCCTTCTCGGTGTCGATGAGGGATATAGTTTTCAAAGTTATTAAACTCAATCTTCTTAAAGAAATCATGGAGAACAACGGCACCTGGAATACCATCCGCATCAAAGTCACTATATATACAAATCTTTTCATTTTTTGAAACAGCATCTTTGATTCTCTTAACAACCCTCTCCATATCTTTCAAAAGATATGGATCGTGAACACCAGTTGCATACTCAGGATTAAGAAATGCTTGTTTCTCTTCAGGATTAACTATCCCTCTACTATGTAGCAGCCTATCAAGCAATGTGTCACCTTCGGTATTTCTAATGGAGTATCGAGACATATACAGAGTGTAGCACATACTAGCGATATAGACTGATTGTGTAAAAAAGCTAGAATATGTATATATGACACATGCAAACCACGACGAAACCTGTATATTCTGTAAGATTATAAACCTAGAAATCCCTGCGGTTAAAGTATATGAAGATGATAGTGTTCTGGCCTTTCTAGATATCCGACCAGTAAATAAGGGTCATACTTTAGTAATTCCCAAAGACCATTTCGAGAATATATATTCAGTACCAGCTGAACTGTGGTGCAGGATGATGCTTGTAGCACAAAAGGTTGCAATTGGAATTAAGAATGCAGTGAGTGCTGATGGTATAAATATAATCATGAACAACGAAAGTGCTGCGGGACAACTCGTATTTCATGCGCATATTCATGTTATCCCTCGGGAGAATGAAGATGGATTAGTTCACTGGCCACACAAATCATATATCGATGAGGAAGAAACAAAAAACATCGCTGAAAAAATCAGAGATGCTCTAAGTTTGTAATTAGTTTTACTCTAAAGCTAATATTCCAGGGAGTGTTTCGTACTGCAGGAACTCAAGCATTGCTCCTCCTCCCGTTGAGATGAACACATGTTCCGACTCTTTCTCTTCATACCCCAACTCTTTAATTGCAGCCGTCGTGTCTCCTCCCCCAAGAAGAGCTTGGGCTTTTGATTCAAATACCACTTTTGCCATACCAATAGTTTGATCCTTGTACCCTTTTTCATAGTTACCCATAGGACCATTCCAGAGAATAAATTGTGAGCTCTCTGCATGTTGTTTAAGCATAGATGTGAATGATGGGCCAACGTCCATGATGGCATCATTAGTGAGGACTTCGTTCACAGGAACAATCACGGCTTGCCCCCCTCTCTCAACTACCACATCTGTAGGTATGAGCACTTTTGGATTTGAAATTACACCACTCAAGTCGAATTCTCCAGCAGATACCAATGACATGCCCACATCAAAGCCTTTTGCTTTTAGGACATCATTTAAGAGTGCACCTCCAAGAAATATCATATCTGCAGTCTCTGAGAACTTCTGAATTAGAGGTAGTTTCGTCTCAAACTTCGCACCACCAAGGATGAATATAAACGGGTGACTTGGCTTTAAAGCTTTTTTAAGTGCATCAACTTCTTTCATAAGCTGTATTCCTGCATATTTCTTGCCAGGAAATAGAGCAGGGACACCCACAACTGATGCATGCTTTCTGTGAGATACCGCAAAAGCATCGTTCACATACAGATCAGCAAGGCTTGCTAGATACTTTGAAAATTCAACATCATTTGCTTTCTCACCAGGAAGAACCCGTAAATTTTCAAACAAGATAACATCACCAGAATTCATAGATGCAATAGTTTCTTTTGTACTCTCTGCCATGAAATCTGAAATGAATGTGACCTGTCCACATTCATTCTTATACATCTCATTGATGTACTCACAGACTGGTAGCAAACCTGTACCGTCTTTACTTTCATTGTGCGATACCAGTATCACCTTCGCTCCCTTCCCCCTTACATACACAATTGTTTCAAGTGTCTTTCGGATACGCAGGTCATCAAGAATCCTCCCTTCATATACTTGTACATTAAAATCAACTCGGATAAGTACTTTTTTATCTCTTAGATCCGATTCTTGTAATACTGTAATTGGTGTAATGGTCATATTTATCTCTTATTCTTCTTTTGTGCTTGTGCCTTTTTAAGTGTTTTCTTTAAATCTTTGATGCTATGGGTCTTCATACATGCAGTAACAGAACTAAAGACATCTCTGAACGCGTCTGCTGTCCAACTTGATCTACCAACCAAAAGACCGTCAACTTCACCGTTTATCATAATATCTTCTGTATTTGATGAATTCACTGAACCTCCATACAATATCTTCATCATTGAGGATATTGTCTCACCCCATGTTTCTTTGAGATATTTTCTGATGTACACAACCATCTGATGTAAATCATATCCAGTGAGTGCAACATTATCTTTTCGTCCGATTGCCCAAACGGGTTCATAGGCAATTATGATTTTATGAAAATCTGAACGATTTACACCAACAAGCACTTCTTTAAGTTGCGCCTTAACAATTTCAAAATATCCACCCTCTGCATCTCTTTCTTTTTCACCTACACAAACAATCACTGACATGTTCGTCTTTAGCACTTGCTGTATTTTCGTTCGAAGAAGATCTGCATTCTCACCCATAGCTCTTCTCTCTGAATGACCAACGATCGCAAAGGTTGCACCGACACTTGAAATCATATCAGCAGACACTTCACCAGTTCTTGAAAGACCACTTTCGAATTGAGATACGTCCTGTGATCCAACTGAGAGATTCTTCTTTTGTGTACCAATCGCAGATGAAAGTATTGAAATATATGGGTACGGTGGACATACAACAACATCTAAATCCTTATATACTGAAGCAGCTTTCTTAATTCCTAGAAATATTTTTTTCGCATCCTTAACGTTTCCTGGGTTAGTCTTCCAGTTACCAACAATCAATGGTTTTGCTTTTTTCATGGTGAGATTATACCAAAACTCACCAAGTATTGAGAGTGGAAACCTATTGTGTAATTTCCCGCCATGAATCTACGCTCCATGAACCTGATGGTCCACTGGTAAAATCGATATCAGCGAGGCCACTTTCGTAGTTAAGTGAGGTTGAACCACTAAGACTCATGCCATATGAAATGACCGCTTTAGCACCTGCGCTTCCTGTGAAATCCACTCTTCCATATGGTGAAACGAGCACCACAGCCCCTGCAGAGCCTGAAACTGCTACAGCTGGTACATTTGAAGCGCAAGTCGTCAATCCACCGCACTGACTCGTGGTTGCAATAAGTACATAACTATTTGAGTTTCCACTTCCCTGGATTGCACCTGATGCCCCTATGTTCACTTTTCCATCTACAACAATGAATTCAGAAGATGCCCCGTATGAACTCGCCAATCGAAGCTTCGCTGAACCACTTATAGTTAAGTCCCCCGTTACATACAAAGGACCAGTCAATGTAAGATCTGCACTAGACCCGATATCTAGATTTCCAACAATTTTCATACCAGCAGTTGTGGTAGAAGTTGATCCGCCAAGAGTCAAAGAGCTATTTCGTACACCAAGAGCCGTTGCTTCATCTTTCCATGCCTGGATATTCGAATCACTTACAGGAAATGACAAAGGTGAAGGTGTTGATTGTGTGGTGTTACAACTCTTATTGTTTCCTGTTCCCGCTTGGCAATATATGACACCAGACGCAGTCGTATTGTTTACAGTAAATGCTCGTACGTCTCCTCCTGAACCTCCAACTGAGACACCGCTGATGACACTAACACCACCGACAAATATCTTAAAGAATGCATCATGTGACGAGTTAGGTGTAGACCAAGTACTTCCAACTCTTCCAAGGCGAAGCAATCCTGATGTGTATGAGTTTGTGTTTGTAGTACCCATTACATAGTATGAACTGGTGTTATTTGCTCCATTATCAATTACTAACCAATATGTAGTACCCGGAGTGAGTGAGGGGTTTGTTGCAAATGCGACATCTACCCAACCATATGTGGTGGATACGCTACTTGCACTCAATGTACCACTTGCAAGTACTGTAGAACCAGGAGAACCAGCATTATTATTCATAATCTTCACAGTAGTGTTTGCAGGTGATCCAACTTTTCGAATATACAAAGATGCCTCAGCCACGGCTGTAGAAGTCGATACGATGAAACTTTGACCAAAGTCTTGTGAAGCATTTGCTGTACCAAATGTTGTATTAACTGCAGGTGCTCCAGTTGCGAAGTTTTCCTGATCAGCAACTTGAGTGGTCGCCACAGCAGCTACTGCTGAACCCGTGATACTACAAGATCCTGTAGCAGTAATATTACCATTAGAATATACATTACCTACGATACTTGAACTTCCACTCATAGTAACTCCGCCGTTTCCAACTTGTAGCCCATAGTTAATTGAAACACCTTGATCCTGTGAAAATACACTTCGAGACACTCGATTGAAAGCCCCTGCGATACCTTCAGCAATTACCTGCTTTGCATTACCGACGTCTGTAATTGCCGCGGTTGAAGTCGCTCCAGAGAAGGACAAGACGAGTTGAGCAGGAAGAGTTCTTCCACTGTTTAATCGATACAATGCTTCTTCATTGAGAGCATCTGCTGCAACATATCCTTGTTTGGATTGCATAAAATCAGCACCATTTCGTATCTGATTTGCAATTGGAGTAGCGATGCCCACCAAGACAATCACTGATACAGACAAGAAGAACAGTATGAGTGTTATCATCGCAGCTCCCCTCTGTGAATCATGTGTATGTATATTCATATATATCGTTTAATATGTTCCTCTTAATATTGCAGTCCCGTAGAAATTCTGAGAGAAATCAACAGGCGTTGTGGTTGAATTACTCATAATCATCTCAACTTTGATTGCTGACGATGTTGTAGTTGCATATGACCTAAATATGAGTGAATCGACGGACATGTCACTTGGTGTAATTGGACCAAGAAGAGAACCATTCTCTTCTACCATAATCTGTGAAGTTGTAGTTGCTAGGTAGTATCGAACAGTCATTCCAGTTCCATTAGAATCAACTGTGTTCAAAGAAAGTGAACCCTGACTCACATTGTATGAGGTCTGACTGGTATTTATACCGGTTGCACTTCGTATATCTCTAATTATCCTATCCATTGATTGAACAGATGCTGTTTCAATTGAACGGTACACGCGTACATTTCGATATGAAGTAGTTAGTGAATACATTCCCTGCACCAAACCTAGCGCAATAACAGCCAAAAGAGCCATGTAAATTAAGGTTTCTACAATACTCACCCCTTGTTGTACATTCTGTTTTCTCATATTAATTATTAAAGCGATTATGAATATATGTATCAATCGTTCGTGTCGTTGTTGCACCATTAGCAAACCAAGAAACAGAAATTGTTGCCTTCCTTGTATTTGAATCAGCATTTCCACCTGAGGTTACGATATCAAACGTAGAAGCATCGCGAGAGACCGCGGAGAATGTTACAGTTCTATAGAAAAAACCATCTACAAGTGGTACAGATGATGTTGCTCTCCATCCAGTCGATGAAGACCATGCTAGGCCAAGAGCAGTATTGTTTGCTTGTGATGCGATATTCTGTGACCACCCGGAATCACGCATCATCTTTACAGCTTCTGCGCCTTCTTCTAGGAGCATGGCCGCTTGAACATATGCTGTATTTTTTATGGACAATGCAGTTAATCCACCATATGCTCCAATGATACTAGATACAGATGCTGTCATTATTGCAGCAGCAATTAATACTTCAACGAGTGATAATCCGGATGTAAATCTTGTACGCATGTATTTCCATTATATTTTACACCCACTACCGTGTTTCTATCAAACCACTTCCGTGTATAATCACACTTCTAGTAGTACTTGCATCATTTGAAAGTTGATACATGATTGTGCCGGTTGCACTTGGTTTACCTGTCATTTTTTGAAATGTGATAGTGGTGGTTGCAGGATTGAATATATATGAGACCAAAGACACTCCAGGTGTTAGTGTGTATACAGAGTTTGTAGAGCTTCCTTGCACAAAAGTTGATCCTGTAAACAAGGTAACTGTAGTAGAAGCGAAGCGGATACTATATGTTGAGTTATTCCTTGAATTCACAGTTTGATTCCGTGCTTTGTTTAAGTATGCAGCAATGTTCTCTGCATCTTTATCAAGAGACTGAATACTTCGCACCCCATTAAACATAGAAAATGTAACACCTGAGACCATTGCGAATATTGCTATTACAACCAACACTTCAATTACTGTAAACGCACGGTATCTATTCATATACCGTCATTATACATTATTCATAATCGAATATATCGGCTTAATCATTGAAATCGCAAAGAACCCAACAGATCCACCAATGAAAACCATCAATATAGGTTCGATAATTGTTGAAAGGTCTTTAGTCTTTTGTTCCACCTCATTCTCGTAGAATGTAGCAATACCCGTAAGCATTGCTGCCATTCTCCCTGTTTCTTCACCCACACTCATCATCTCACCTACAAATACTGGGTATAATTTTTCATTTGCAATAAACACATTTGAAAGCGGCTCTCCTTTTTCAACTACGGATTCACTTTTTTTCATCAACTCTTTGTAATATGAATTCTGTAATACATCTCCTGTAATTTTGACGGCGAGCAGCAAATCAACACCTGAAGAGAGGAGTGAAGACAGTGTACGAGCAGTTTGAGCGGAGTTTCCTTCTTTCAAAATTGTACCGATTACCGGTAACTTCAATGTTACATAATCAATACCTCTTTTGCCCCACCTTGTTCGTGCCATTGCAATAAATGAGACAATTGCAGCTATCATGATCGCAAATGTTGCAATGTAATGATTTGAGGCAAAATCACTTACTGCAATTACAATTTTAGTTGAAGTTGGTAATGGCACATTCAACTCCTTAAATGTCTTAGTAAGCCCTGGTACCACAAACATCATCATTAAAATGGCGATAATGACCATAACACCGATAATTACAGAAGGGTACATCATTGCACCTTTAATCTTCTTTTGGAGCATAAAGCTTTTCTCCATCTGGTTAGCAACCTGCTTTAATGTCTCTGCAAGGTTTCCACCTTCCTCGCCCACCTTCACCATCGCAACAAAAAGGTTTGAGAAAATCTTTGGATGCTGTTCAAGGGCTTCGTGAAAACTTTTACCCGCAGCGATTGATTCATTAAGTGCTTTGTAAGTTCGCTTAAGTTTAGGATTCTGTGTTTGTCTCTCTGCAACTGTAAGGGCTCGTGATAGCGCCAATCCAGCCTCAATCATGTTTCCAAGGTTTCGAGCAAACGTGATCTTATCGAGCATCTTTACCCTTTCCAAGAAAGTAATATTCATTGAAAGAGAGAACCCGCCCGCATTCTTTGCTTCTTGCACATTCACAAGCACATCCCCTGTTTTTTTGAATTCTTCAAAAAAAGCAGATTTGTTTTGTGCCTCTAAAAAAGCAGTGTACTTTTTACCCTCTTTATTTATTGCAGTGTATGAAAATTTCATATGTTACATTACTCCGATACCACTCGTAGAATTTCTTCTATGGTTGTATATCCCTGAACCGCTTTGAAGATTCCATCTTCAATCATAGTCATCATACCCTCCTTTCGTGCCTGTGCTTCAATCTCATCACTTGTACCACCTTTAATCACAATCTCTTTGATTGTAGGTGTTACTCGAAGCACCTCGTGGATACCGATTCGGCCATGATATCCATCCTCACTCTCACCAGTTGGTTTTGGTTTAAAGAAAGGAATAGTTGTCCAATCATCCTTTGGACCCACGATGTTTTCAGCCTTAAGAATTTTAAGAACGTTATCCATATCCACTTTCTTACTAATTGAAGCCAATTCTTCTTTAGTCAAAAAGTATCTCTCTTTTGAATCTGATAACTTTCTTACCAGTCGCTGTGCAATAATTATTTTCAATGTAGATACAAGAAGAAATGGTTCACATTTCATATCTGTAAGTCGAGGAACTGCACCAGCCGCTGAGTTTGTATGGAGTGTTGAAAGTACAAGGTGACCTGTAAGTGCGGCATTGATAGCCAAAGACGCCGTCTCATTATCTCGGATTTCTCCCACCATAATTACATCAGGGTCTTGTCGAAGAAGAGATCGAAGTCCTGCTGCAAATGTGAGACCGATTTCAGATTTAATCTGAGTCTGATTCACTCTCTTCATTTGATATTCAACTGGATCTTCCACTGTAGAGATATTTACATCAGGCTGATTCACAATATCAAGGAGTGTGTACAATGTTGTTGTCTTACCTGATCCCGTTGGTCCTGTGGTGAGAATTAACCCTTCTGACATATTTGTCGCCTCATGAAGAATCTCAAGATCTCTTCCGTGAAAACCTAGTTTTTCTAGAGTAAATCCAGAAACAGTTTCTCGGAGAAGTCGCATAACCACCTTCTCTCCAAAGTATGTTGGAAGTATAGATACTCGGAAAGAAATCTTTTCTCCGTTTAATTCAATTCTGAATCGCCCGTCTTGTGGCAATCGTTTTTCATCAAGCTTCAAGTTTGAAAGCACCTTGATACGCGCAATGATTGAAGGACCTGCAACCTTAGGAAGAATCATGGCATCGTGGAGCATACCGTCGATTCGATACCGAACAACAACTTCAAACTCCATTTGTTCAATGTGAATATCGGAAGCATCTTGTAGCACCGCATGTTTCAAGAGCGTGTCTACAATTCGAATCACTGGAAGATCTTCAGCAAGCTTCTTGAGATCGTCGCCTGAAACTTCTTCTCCACCAGGGGCATCCCCTGCTGAAACCTTTAGGTTTGTTGCCTCTTGTTGAATGATATCTCCGAAATCAGCTTTCAAACTCTTTTGATATTGAATGAGTGCGGACTTCATTGATTCCGTATTTGTAAGTCTTGGCAAAATCTTAAGACCAGTTTTTTTCTTAATGAAATCGATAGCACCAAGATCATCTGTATCAAGCATTGCAACTTCAAGTGAACCTTCTTTTCCGGTACTTCGCTTGAATGCAACAATGTTGTGATTTCGTGCAATCGGTTCAGGAATGAGTGAAAGAACTTCAAACTCCAGTTTCTGATGTTTCAGATCAACAAAAGGAATACCGAGGATATGTGCTTGCATTCGTCGAAAATCATCTTCTGAGATTTTACCTGAGGAAACAAGTACATCTCCGATGTCTTTTTTCTTTTCTGTTGCTTCTTTTTCTGCCGCAAGAATATCTTTTGATGCTACAAGCCCTGATTCAAGAATGTATTTTTTTAGTTGTATTGGTTCAATGTACATGATGTAAATGCGGTTGTGTTTCTAAACACAACATATATTACTTAAATTATATCAGAAAAAATTATTTTTTTCTGATTTCCAAACACTAGTTGTGAATTAAAATGAAAAGGCTAGACCGCACCGCGATCTAGCCTCAACGAACATCATGCAACCCGTGGCTTCGGACAAAAAAGCAATATCGTTGCATATGACAGAACGAGCAATGCTAAGTTGACCAAAAAGTACGGGACGAGTGAGATACAGGATGCAAACTCAGGTGAGAATAGATCAAATATCCCAAACGGGTTTTCTTTTTTGAAATCGGACATGACTTCAAGACCAAATGGGTGGAGAAGGCACGCTACCGTGATGTACAAAAGGACAAATGCCAAGTTTTTCATGCTATGGGTGGAAGGGTGTAACTGAGTGTTGGGTCATAGAATATAACACATGAATTATTGTTTGTACATATCTAACGTGTACATGTTGCAAAATCATTAAGACATGGTATATTCTATATATCTGATAAAGCGCGCCCACAAGGCGGGCTCGTTTTTTTGGATAATTACACAATTAAATAGACAATATAATATGTTCGATCTAAAAGTAATACACTCAGTTCTAGACCAATTGGAGGAAGAACGAGGAATCCCAAGAGAAAAGATAATAGAGGCCATTGAAATGGCACTCGCAACCGCATACAAGAAAGAATATGGCCGAAAAGACCAGTTCGTGCGAGCACATTTCGATGTTAATACTGGAAAAACTGAGTTTTTCCAGGTTAAAACCGTGGTTGACCCTTCACAAATTGTATATACAAAGGAAGAGCTTCCGGTTGAGCCTAAAGAGGGTGAGGAGAAGATTCTTTTTAATGAAGAGCGACATATGATGCTTGCAGATGCTCAGCGAATTAAGAAAAGCACACAGACAGGTGACGAAATCGTGTTTGACCTTGAATACAAGGATGATTTCGGAAGAATCGCTGCACAAACTGCAAAGCAGGTAATTATCCAGAAGATCCGAGAAGCTGAGAAAACATCTGTACTTGGAGAGTATGGTAAAAAAGAAGGTGAAATCATTTCAGGAAGTGTTCAAAGAATTGAACGAGGAAATGTATTCATTGACCTTGGTCGAGCAGTTGGAATGCTCCCATATGAAGAACAGATTCCCGGTGAAAACTATAAGCAAGGTGAGCGACTACGAATGATTCTTCTTCGTGTTGAAGAAACTCCAAAGGGAGTATTTGTACGATTGTCACGATCACACCCAAAGTTTCTTGCTGAACTCTTCAAGGTAGAAGTACCTGAAATTACAGCTGGAACAGTTGAAATTAAATCGATTGCTCGAGAAGCAGGATCAAGATCAAAGATTGCTGTTCGATCAACCGATGAACACATTGACCCAATTGGATCAATGGTTGGTCAGCGAGGTGTCCGAGTTATGACTGTCATGAGTGAACTTGGAAACAATGAAAAGATTGACATCATTGAATGGTCTGAGGATCCAGTACAATACATCGAAGATGCCCTCTCTCCTGCTAAAGTGCAGAATGTAACACTTGATGAAACTGCAAAGACTGCGAAAGTTCTTGTGTCTGAAGATCAACAATCACTTGCCATTGGTAAAGGAGGACAAAATGTACGACTTGCTGCAAAGCTCACTGGTTGGAGAATTGATATTCAATCTACAGGTAAGAAAACAGAAGAAGTTGAAGGAGTTGAAGCAGAAACAATGGCTGGTATTACAGAACCGACAATTGCAGATGCAATTGATGTAACAGAAGAAAACGCATAACACACATGTCATTCAAAATATTGAAACATCAGGCACTTCCTGATAACGAGTACGAGATAGAAGGTGAAATTGAAGCAGAAATTGTAAAAGGATTCCGAGCACTTGCAATTGCATCATTTAATCAAGAAACAAAGATTGATGGTTTCCGACCTGGACACATTCCAGAGAAGATAATTGTTGATCGATTTGGTGAAGTTGCCATTACTGAAGAAGCCGGAAGACTTGCACTTGAAAAGCACTACGGTGAAATCATCGAGAAAGCAATTGATAAGGCAAAAATTAAACCTCTAGGATCTCCTGCAGTAACAATCACAAAGGTTGCTCCTGGTGAATCATTTGGTTTCAAAATTAAAACTGCACTCATGCCTGAGGTAACACTAAAAGGCTATGCAGCTGTTGCTAAAAAAGTAATGTCTTCTAAAGATGAAATCTCTGTAACTGAGAAAGATATCGAAGAAGCAATTACTGATCTACAAAAACAAGTTGCTCATGCTGAACACCATGAGAAGAACCCTGATGACCACGGACATGATCACGGTGATCTCCCGCTCCCTGAAGTAAATACAGAGTTCATCAAGAAATTTGGCCCATTTGAAACTGTTGAAGCATTTAAAGAGAAAGTGAAAGAAGGTATTACCGCCGAGAAGACAAGAAAAGAAAAAGAAAAGAAACGACTTGCAGTAATGACTGAACTTCTCGAGAAAGCAGAAGTAAAAATGCCAAAGCTATTAGTAGAATCTGAACTTGGAAAGATGCTTAATGAGCTTGGTGCGAATCTTTCTCAGATGGGACTAAACATCGAAACATACCTGAAGCATATCAACAAAACAATTGAAGATATTCGAAAGGAATGGCTTCCAGATGCTGAGAAGCGTGCGAAAACACAGCTCATTCTCAATCAGATTGCACTTGATGAAAAAATTACAGTACCTGCTGAGGAAATACAGAAAGAAGTCGCTATTGTAATGAATCATTACAAAGATGCAGACAAAACAAGAGCAGAAATCTATATTGAAACAGTTCTCCTAAACGAGAAAGTGTGGCAATGGATTGAAGCACAGGGTAAGTAATCTCATTAAACAAAAACACCACCCCGACGGGTGGTGTTTTTGTGTTATTGAACTCTTTGTATCACAATCTTTGATTGAAGCGCTCGGTTTTCGATTCGAGCATTTTCATATCCCGGATTGCTGAGTGACACATGGTTTAATTCTTTCTGTATGCAATCGATATCTTTTTTGCATTTGTACAAAGCTTCACCAATCATATATACCGATTGGTACGAATTTGCAGAAGCGGCAATTTCTAATTCTGTCATTGATGGATTATGCCTGAGTATTTTTTCTTTAAAGAGAGAATCTATTGCGACACTGAAAATAAACATGCCTGAAAGATCCTTTGATGCGATACCCTTCTTAATCTTTTCAGTATAGCAGTCATCTTTGTAGCAGAAGATTATACCTGGTATTTGAAGTTCTCCTTTTTGCTTAATATATGCAAAGTATCCATCTTCATACATAATTGGTATCAAGTAGTCATATCGATCTTGCTTCTGCTGTAAAAGCAGCGTTCTGAAATCAGTACCAGAAATACCTTCAGTAATTTTAATGTTTGCTTCAGATAAGTATTTCATAAGTGATTTTTTGCAGTATGGTGCCGCATCAGATATTGCACTAACTATGTGTACCGTTGATCCAGGAGGTATGTTCTTTGCAAACTCATCACAGACCACATCGTAGCTCATAAATGTTTTCACTGAATACGGATTATTCTCTAGAATTTTTTGATTGAAAGTACTGTATACAAGAAACGAACCACTTTCTTTTGCTATTGGTGAGACGGCACTACTTACACCTGAAAATTCCGTATACAGAGCACTGGCGTTGTGTACATTTAGTAATTTACTAGCTGCGGATGCGGCAATCTTTGGATTTCCCTGACTATCTTCAATTATCAGTTTAAAACTATCACCATATTCAGCCTTGAGATCTTGCATCGCAAGGTTGATACCACTCCTTACTGGAATTCCCCAATATGCCCCGAATCCAGATTCTGGTATTATCGCACCTATGACGAACTCCTTTTTTGTATTTCCCGTATACTCAAACAGCGAGATTGCAATAACCACAAGTATGATCAGAAATATGTATTTTTTCTTCATGTTAATGATTTAATGTAATAAGTATCAAGATACTATCCAAAATAGATACTGTCATAAATTATTTAATTTAAAAGTATGAAAATGTATATAAGCTTTTATATAAATGATATTTTTGATATATTTATACTGTCCGAATAATGGACAGTATGGATATAAAACAGTCTTTAGCTCAGTATGGGCTTACAAATAATGAAATAGAGGTATACATCTTCTTGCTATCAAACAGGGATATTCCTGCGTATGAAATAGCCCGACAAACCCGGATACCGAGAACAACCGTGTACAACACCTTGGAGGCATTAGAGGCACAGGGAATCATATCTTCTTGGAAGAAGAATGGTGTCAAACATTTTAGTGCTGAAAGTCCTGAGCGACTATCTAGGATACTCAAGCAAAAACAAGAAATACTGTCCTCGATCCTTCCTGACATGCTCAATATTTACGAGCATGAATCAATACACCCTTCTACAAAGATATATATTGGCAAAGAAGGGGTAAAACATGTGTTTGAAAATATATTAGACATCGTGAAGAGAAAAAACATTGGAGAACTCTTTGTATTCTCTGACTACCACCTGACTGAACAATTACCAAAATATTTTAACGACTGGAGAAAACGAAAAAACAAAACTGGAGCTTTTACATATCTCATTGTCCCACCTGGAACTCCAAAGAACGAAGACTACACAAGTAACCAGTTTCGAGAATCGAGAATGATGCCAGACTCTTTCCCTTTTGAAGGATCCGTGGACATATGCGGATCACATGTAGCATTTTTCTCGTTTAGAGAAGGTGAGATGTATGCAGTAACTGTTGATTCAGATATTGTAGCGAGCATGCTTACCCTATTCTTCAAGTATATATGGTCAACACTTGAGAATTCAAAGTTTAACCCATAAAGACAAAAAACTCCCATCATGGGAGTTTTTTGCATATTCACCTATTTAACTTCCACAAACTTACCTTCCTTGATTGTCTTGATTAAAGATTCCGCTTTTTGCATCTGATGCATTTCATTAAAACCTAGAACTTCTGATGAATACCCCTTAAGTTTTATTTTTGTAAGTACATCTCGTATTGGAACATTTTCATCATATGCCTGAATCATGGATGCGGTAGCAATTTTAACAGCGTCATATGCATTAGCTGATGATGGGCCCTGTGGAACAGACCCGTACTCTGACTTGTATCTGTCAACATATATGTCATACAGACCCGAAGTCTTTGGGTATGAATACGTAACACCTTCCATATACGAACCGAACTGCTTCAGCAAAGTCTCATTTTGAATATCAGAAGCACTATACATTGGTAGAGTCAATCCAAACTCACGAGCTTGTTTGAGAAATTTCACCTTACTATCAGGACCAATGAATGACATAAACACAGCATCTGGTTTAGCGGAGGATATCTTTGATAGTATGACCCTATAATCTTCTGTACCTGTCACAGAATCATAGGTATCAACAAGATTAATTCCGTTCTCGTGAGCAAGACCATTGAATATCTCACTCATAAGTACACCAAACGGATCTTGGTCATGGACTACAACAACATTCTTGTGACCTATTTTATTCATCTGATTCTGAATTGCAGTCATCTCAGAATTGCCTGAAAACCATGTAGAAAAATAGTAATCAACTGGCTGTTTTTGAAGATGTATCGCCTCCATGGCAGCAGATGGACTTATTGTTGGAATTTTCGATTTGTTTATAAGTGGTACAGCCGACTGGAAGCTGTCACCCCAGGTAGGACCGATTATCATCGAAACCTTATTTACGTGTATTAACTTATTGATTGCATTGAATGTTGATTTATACTCACATTCGGTATCCTCAACCACCAATTCGAACGAAACACCACTACTCTCGTACTCTTTATTTGCCTCCCGTATAGCCAACTGAGCTGCTTTTAACTCACCCTCACCAAACTCCGCACACTGCCCAGATAGTCCAAAGGCACCACCAATCATAAATACTCTCCTTGAAGTGTCATCTTTACTAACATTTATAACACTAAGCGACACGACGATGATTGTTACTACCAGAACAACATAAAATCCTTTATTTTTAAATATATTCATATAATTTCGCTATCTATTAATAGCAGAATGCTACATGAATATATTGACTATATCATCTATATAATGTCTAATAATATATAGCGGGAGAAAAATACCTATATTTTATATAAAAAATAATATATAATTTTGTCATAACCTATGACAAATAATCCCCTTTCAATATTAGGGTTTAGTGATCGAGAATACCAAATATACGTCTGCATGCTGTCGTCTGGGAACACAACTGTTCAAGAAATCTCCCAACAAACGGGCATAAAAAGACCTACGGTGTACCTTTCTGTCGAATCGCTCATCCAGAGAGGATTTGCAACCAAAATTAGAATTGGAAAGAAAACTCTCTTTCGAGCCATACAGGTATCGAGTGTAAGTAACAAAGCGGAAGATGTATACAAGCGGTACAAAGAATCTATACCTGAACTTGTAAACATATCTAATCGTGCAGTCGGTAAACCAATCATTGAAATCCTAGAAGGCGAACAAGGTGTACTCCGAGCGTACGAGGACATGGCGAGTGCAAAGTCCTTCCGTATATGGTCTGACCTTTCAAAGGTTGAAAAAAGCTTCTCTACTCATTTTGCAATAATTGCAAATCAAATACGTAAAAAGGAAATTACTACTCGTGAAATATTGAAGGGTGAGAAGGAGGCAATTAAATCCTCGAGACACTTCGCACTTCTTGCTGGGCCAACATACTCTGCAAGAGTAGCGTCGGTTGATGGAATAATGAACGACAGCATTATATATGAAGACACTGTTACGTTGTTTAGAATACATGATTCAAATATGTATGTAGTTAGAATTAAGGATGCTACGGTTGCATCGACTTTAAGTGCCCTATTTGATATGGCATGGAAAAGCACCATATTAATAAAGGATTTTCTGAAAGATTAGTTTTGGTGAGTAACCGCAAAAACCCCGACAATAGCTGCCGTCTCCCCTCTCAAGACAGTGTCCCCTAATGAAACTAGAGCAAAACCACTCTTTTTAAAGTATTGCATCTCCGTTGGTGACCAACCACCTTCTGGTCCAACAACTACAGCAATACTTTTCATGTTAATACCTTTACCTTTGGTTTTGTTTTTGAATATCTTTTCCTTGAGCTTAGTTACAGAGACACCACCTTGAGCCAATACCAACACCATTCCATTTGTCGCTGACTTAAAGTTTTCAATTGCTTTTTCAAGCGAGACCATATCATATATAGTAGGTACACTTACTCTTCCCGACTGCTCACTTGCCTCGGTCGCAATCTTCCTTGCCCGTTCAATATTTACCCCCTGTTTAATTGTTCGTTCACTTATCACAGGGACAATATTATCAACACCAATTTCAGTCGTCTTTTCAACAACAAAGTCGAAGTGATCACCCTTAAGCATACTTTGTATAAGCCAAATGCCTTTTTCAGTCTTTTTTCCAGTTTCTTTTTTTAAAGTCTTCTTAAATATCTCAAGTACCACCAAATTAACCTTGCCATGAGACAATTCCTCAATTATTGAGAGGCATTCTGTCTTTGAATCATCGAATAATATGACCTGACCGCCAACGGTATATCTGAAAACATCTCGCCATTGATGTA
>VEQN01000024.1 GCA_018883165.1 Candidatus Tayloriibacteriota bacterium | reverse complement strand
GTTCCACTCTCTATATATATAGACAATAATCCTCCAAATAATGCTACTGGAATATTAAGAAGGATTAACCCAGTTAGTATCCAAGAAGAAAATAATCGATAGAGTATAAATGCTATTACTACTATTAATATCATGGCGAGGAACAATAACTTACTACTGTTTTCTTTTTGACTCTGATACGTACCTTCATAACTAACAGTTATATTCTCTGGTTGTTGACCTTTCTCTAGTGTTGCTTTTACTGTATCCACAGCACCAACAATGTCGCCACCTTCATAGTTTGCACTGACGACGACGACTCTTTGTCCGCCTTCATGACTTATTGACGTTCTTCCTTCGTTGAATTCTATATTGGAAACACTTCCAATATTCATATCGGTTTCGCTTACCATTGAGTCTCGTAATCCGCTAAACGAATTTCTACTCTCGTTATCAAGCTTGGTAACTACGGGTATTCGTTGTAATCCTGATACAATCTCACCAACATAATTTCCAATGAAGCCTGATTCGATTTCCTCTCCAAGAAGCCCTGGGTCGTTCCCTTGCTTGGAAAGCATTCCTAAGTCTGGGTAAATGTGTATTTCAGAAACTTTCACATCCCGTGAAAGCTGAGCATTACTTACTCCTTCCTGTGAATGCAATGCACTTATGACTATGTTTCCGTAACTGCGCAACTTGTCCACATCATCACCGTACAATTTTATGACAATCGGTGCACGTACACCTGAAAGTAATTCTTCTACACGATGTGTTATCGGTTTTCCAAGTGAAAAGCTTGCGCCAGAAAACTTATTGAGTATATTTTGTACCTCTGGGATGTACTCATCTATTTTTTCTGCAGATCCTTCCTTGAAAACTACTTGCATTTCTCCTGAATTTGCACCGCTCGCATGAGCATCTGCGCCTGCGCGACCTGTAGTATTGCTAACATTTGACACAAAAGGAAGTGATTTAATCTGCGCACCGACATTTTGAGCAAATAAATTTGTAGTCTCTAGTCCTGTCCCGTTCGGAAGCAACACTCCTATTGTAAGAGAGTCTTCATTAAAGGGTGGTATACCTTCTTTCCCGGCATTGGCATACAGAACAACAGTCGCAAGGATCATAACTATAAATACACCTGTAACCACTTTCCAAGAATGGATGATTGATCTTAATATTTTTTCTGTTTTAGATTCAATCCATGTAATTATTTTTGGAGGTTTCTCTTCATGAGTTTCTTCCTTTAACAACCACGATGCAAGCGCAGGTGTGAGAGTAAGAGAAACAATAAGCGACGCAATGAGCGAAACTATGTACGACAAGCCAAGAGAAGTAAGCAATTTACCTTCAACCCCGGGCAGGAAGAAAACAGGAACAAACGCAAGTATCACTAAAATAGTTGCATAAATGATTGATCCTCGAACTTCTTGAACTGCATTAATAATAATTTTCAGCCTCTCTAGCCCAATTGCATTTTTACCACGCAGTCTTTTTATAATATTCTCTACACTAACTATAGCATCATCAACCAGCTCACTTGTTGCTACAGCAATACCTCCAAGCGTCATTACATTAATTGATAATCCCAACAGCTTAAATATTATTGCAGTAACAGCGATTGATGTAGGTATAGCTAACAATGTTATAAAAGCTGGTCTCCATTTTGCTAAAACCAAAAATACAACAAACCCGACGATTATAAGTGCTTCCATGAGCGCATTCTCGACATTTGAAAGTCCAGCTGAAATAAACCACTCTTGCCTAAACAAGTCTGTACGTAACGTTATTCCACTTGGAGCTGTCTTTTGTAAATTTACAAAAAGAGCATCTATCTCTTTAGTTACTTCTAATGTTTCCGCATTGGGTTGCTTGAATACTCTGAGAATTATTCCTTGACTACCATCGACTGATGCGCCGCCGCGAACAATACCCGCCCCTTCTACAAACGAGGCAATTTCACCCAGTCGAACTCCACCCTTTTCTGTATGTATAGCAATATCTGCCAATTCACCGATTTCCTTCGGTGCCACAAATATTCGAACGGGGTACTCTTTGTTTTGTTGTTGCAATATACCTGCAGATGCATTTTGCAGATTTCTTTCTAGAACGAGATTTATTTCTTCCTGAGTAATATTATATTTACTCAGGGCGTCTGCATTAAGCCGGACTTGCCACTCAAGCACATCTCCACCCATAACAATGACATCTGAAATACCTTTCACTTTGAGTAGATTTGGTCTTAGAGTGAAATCCGCATATGTTCGCAAATCAACTGGTGATATGTTGGAGTTACTTTTCACACCCGCCCACATAATTTCACCCATAACTGAAGATACGGGGCCAAGTGAAACTTTTACATTGGGAGGCACGGCAACTGCAGAGATACGCTCTTGGACTAATTGTCTGTTTTTGTAAATATCGCTACCAAAAGGAAATTCGATATTGATAATCCCCAATGCAAAAGATGCTGTTCCTCGAACTCTTTCAACACCAGCTGTACCAAGAACTGCATTTTCAAGCGGTATCAGTACTGCCTTTTCAACTTCTTCTGGTGCCAGACCATCAGCTTCCGCAAAAACTATTACAGTAGGCTTATTGATATTCGGCAAAACATCAACCTCCATATTAAGGCCGGCATAAACTCCCAAGAGAGTGAACAATAATCCGAGGAAAATTGTTTTATTCCTATTAAGCGTTGACCAACTAACTATTTTTTTAAACATACATTTTGTAGCAAATTAGTGGTCATGAGGCTGACTTTCATCTTGCACATTGCTTGGAGAAGCCGATGGGGATGATTTTTCGACCGTTGATTCAGCTTTAATAAGGGCATCAAGTTTCATGCCTGTTTCAAGTACTAGAGTAGGATCGAGCAATACGAGATACTTAAATCCTTTTTCCATACCTGAGGTTATTTCGACATACTCGCCTAATTGTCTGCCAGGTGTTACTGGCTGTTTTCTGAGAATATTTTCTTCAGTGACAATCCACACTGAGGGATTTATACCTTCAAATACCACCGCTTTCCTATTCACGAAGATTCCTTTCTTTGATGAATTTGGGATGAGTCTCACAGATGCTCCAACAGGAAATGCTGCATCTTTTGGTAACAACACTTCTGCTTGATAACCACCTTTTGCATCCAGCAGAGTACTTATCCCAGTGAGAGTCCCCTCAACATTACCAAACTCAGATTTCCAGTTTACAGAAAGAGTATCCCCTTTCTTTATATCTTTCCATGACGCAGGAATAGTAAACCGAACAAGTTTAGTAGGATTGATATTTGAGATAAGTGCAATTCTATCTGACGCGGTGACATAGACCCCAACATTTTTTTCTATTGTTCCAATAATGCCATTCCTTGAGGCAACAATAGGCACGACACCGCTCGATACAGTGGCGAGCTTATTTGCCAAGAGTTCTGCAGCTTGTGCTTCATTCTGTGCAACTTGGTTTGCTTTGTCTTGCTCAAGAATCTGCAGTGAGTAGTTGTTATCAAGCTCGGCAATCTGCTTGCTTGCATCAACATCTACCTGTAGTCTTTCCCTTTCTTTTGAAGACCTGTCCACTGTTGCTTGTGCAAGTTCGTTAGATAAGTCCCTGAAACTATCCTGAATTTCACTCAAACGAGCAATATCAATTTTAAGCTCAGCGTCTAGATATTCCTGACCCTGAGATGAACCGAGACTAGCAGAGAGAACAGCAACTGAATCATCGAGGAATTTCTGAACCTCCAACGTTGTCACCTTTCTTTCTTTTACTTTTTTAGCATATGACTGTAGATTATTTGAGTACTCAGTCCTCAGTGTATTGTTGCCCTGACCGATAACTGATTTTAATGATAACGGTGACTGTAAAGAATAATCAGCAAACAAACCTGCTGGATTTTGTCCAACAATTTGATATATCTCAATCAGAGAAGTTCTGGCAAAGTCCTGCACCTTACTCTCCAAAAGGGATTTGTTTGCTTCGAGTACTGTAAGCTCAGTCGCAAATGTAGTTGAACCTACACTACTTGAACCAGAAAACAATGATTTTTGCTTATCAGCCAACCCCCGTATTCTGTCTCCAATTTCACCAAACACTCCTTTTGTTTTTTCTGAAATCTGCTTAGCGGTTTCAAGATCTAGTCGTGCCTTGAAAGCAGCAGCCTGTTGCTCTGCAAGTGCCTGTTGTTGATCGAGAGATAAACTCGTCACGGTAACGTATCCTAATACTTTACCTACCGTAACAGCGTCTCCGATTGAAACATTCCATGAGCTAATCACCCCTTCTCGTGGAGTATATACAGTACCAATATCATTTGATGTGACCTCACCGTAAAAGCTATTCAAGCCTTCTTGCGAAATCCCATCAGGGTCTACATCTCCTACCGTTCGTACTATTACTTTTTCTGACTGAACAGGTTGTATTTCCGCTGTTTCTTCATGACCCTCGTCTGCAAATACGTATGAGATTCCTCCGACAAGAGAGATTATGAGCAGTAACGATATTATCTTAGTATTCCTTGGCATCTTACGCCAAAGAAGCACGTGTCTCTCTATTAGAGATTTAATTTTTTCTTTCATATTGAGTAGATTTAAATTAGTGATGAACTGAGGTATCAGTCGGAGCCGAGGACGCGCCAGAATGCCCATTAGGTTCATTGTGAACTTCTCCTGCATTTACAGTGAATGGGTATGTTTCAACACGACCGTTTACTTGAAACTGTGCAAAGAGGGTGTACGCACCTGCAGTTGGAAAGTTGATACCAAAGTGAATATCTTTATCTTCTCCCTCATGAGTTGTTGGATGCGCATGTACGAAGTTGTTAGGGTCTGAATGACTCACAGCAATCACGTGACCTAAAGCCCCTAGATATGTTTCAGGAACAATATCTTTAGCACCTTGCTTTATATTGAAGACAATACTATTTTCATGATTGGAAGCTAAGCTACTTTCAGTTTTAATGGAAGTTGTTATATTACCAACAGTAACCTGGGGATTATTTTGAGTAACTTTTGTTTTTGTTTGTGGGGTACCTATAGTCAGAGGAACTCTAAGAACCTGTGCCACTTCTTCATTTGGAACTATATCTACATACGCCTGATACAGTGTATTATCCTTTAAGGTTAACTGTTGTGACCACACACCATTCTTAAATTCTGGATGTACGTGAAAATACTCTTTAAAGTCATCACTCGTAACGATAAAGTGCAATTTCTTCTCATGAGCTACTTTGAGATCGTCTGGACCAAAGACATGTCCATCTTTACCGAAAAGTTGGAATGCAATGTTTTGTGTACCAGCTTTTAAAGTAGTATTTTGTAATACAACTCGTGTTCCAGCTATTTTTGCACCAAGCTCTTGAATAGCCTGACTCCCCATATTATTCATGTGGTTTTCTGAGGTTGTCGCCACATGAGAATGATCCGTATGACCGTCTGAAGCAATTTGTTTAGTCTCGTTTGTGCTATTACTTGATTTGAGATAGAAGCCTCCACCGATGAGAAGTATGACTACTGAAACTATTATAACTATTTTATTTTGCATGAATTAAAAATATTAACTTAGTAAATTAACTTAAGATAATATTTTTAAATGAGGAATTTATTATAGACGAGAAAACTATATCGCATACTTAAAGGGTCGCGGTCACGAATAGGATCATCGTTGAAGCTACTGACTATACGTAATTGATTTATGAACTGATCTGTCGCATTAGAAATTAAAGCTGGACTATTTGAAGAATCGTCTTGATGCCGAGTTACATTTTGAGAAGGAGCATGGTCAATGCACACCTCGGTCATATTGCCCTCGTGAGAAGGAGAAGACTGGTGACTATCTGGCAAAGTACCCGCATGTGCAGTCTCAGGTGAGAAATTTACATGAGCGGAGCATGCAAACCAAGCAAAAACAAACATGAGAGCAAAAAGCCCCGAGAGCTTGTTTTTGTTTAGTTTGTTGAAAATAGACATAATTTAAGTAAAGTCATTATATCACATATCCAAAAAGAATCGACGCATCTCGAGCGGAATAACCTCGCTCGTGTTGGCTGGGAGATTAGGACTCGAACCTAAATTAACGGAGCCAGAACCCGTTGTCCTACCATTAGACGATCTCCCAATGGAGGCCAGAATATCATTTTATGACCTCAAAATCAATGGTAGAATACCTCCATACATAACCAATACACATATGATATATCTCACTGTTCTCACCTGTACCATTCTCTCCATTGTAATCGGCTCTTTGTGGTACGGCCCAATATTCGGTAAGAGATGGATGGCATTGAACAATCTTCCTGACTTAAGTGATGACCCAGTGGTTCGTAAAGGACAAATGAAACATATGTACCCAGCATATA
>VEQN01000009.1 GCA_018883165.1 Candidatus Tayloriibacteriota bacterium | reverse complement strand
AGCGTAGTCTCTATCAGAAACATCAAGAATTTCAATATCTGGAAATTGTGAGTACAACTGAGTCTCAATCATGTCTTTAAATTTTTCTTTTGCCCAAATGAAGAATCGCACATGTCCGTCAATTGATACGAGCTCAAGTGAAAACCATGATCTTACAGACCCGTCCCAATATTTGGTAATGAAGTCCCCTTCACCTCCAGGCTGAAAGAGGGATGTGATGAATACTTCCATTGCAAGTGGTGATTTGGTGATACCTCGTGGGATTCGAAGTTCCAAGACTACGTATTTTTGCTTAGCGAAAAATGCTGCTCGAACATAGTTTACCCAATTCTTCCAAAAGGATTTAGCCAAGAAAACTGGTATGAGTAGAACAGCAGCAATATATACAAGCTTAATAGCTGCAAGAACTACCACATTAAGTTCTCCTTGTTCAAGACCATTCATGTAGTACATATTTTACATGGAAACAAAGTAAAACAAAAGCCACCTCATGTGGGTGGCTTTTGTGTATGTGCTACTTCTGTGATTCTTCTATGAGTGAGAAACGTCCATCTTTGTCTTTTCTAAATATTTTTGAGTTCTGCAAGTTTACAATGATGGTATTTTCTTTTACATATCGCTCCTTAAGTACTTTCTGAATGATTTCTTCTTTTGAGAGTGGTCCGTGCTTTGCAATCATCTTCTTGATTACATCTTTTACAACACCACTTGCATATCCCCATTCAGTAAGTGCGTACAGTCCTCGGCCAACGAGCACGAATCGCTTATCTTTAATGAGTTCGTTATGCGTTGTTGCAATGTGTGCCTTCTTGTTGAAGAGTTTCTCAATGAGTTTAGCAATATCTCGGAAGTGGATTGGTGATCCATGCTTTCGCATTGCAAGGAATGCATAGTCTCGGATACCTTTTGTCTTCACATTTTGTGAACTTGCTTTACCCCATTCGCCAAGTGGATTCTTTGAGATGTGCTTTGAAATATTAAGCCATCGCTTTGCAACTTCTTCATTTCGATACTTTTCGTTTACATCCTTAAGGCTGTCTAGGAATGACGCAATCATTTCAGACTCTGGAACAAGATCATCATCATTAAGATTCTTGTAGAGCTTTCGGAGAGCCTCGTGTACTTTCTTTGAGAGCTGACTATCGATATGCCATCGGTGTTTGAATTCAGGATCTTCTTTTTCTTTCTTGAACATGTCACCAACAACTAGGAGGAAATGGAGATGATTCTTTGAAGATTCATCTTTAGCGAAGTGTTGCAATAGATCTTCTTCAGCGAGAATTCCACCTAATTCGTGAACTGCTTTATGGAGTTCATCAAATGTAGCTTTCTCTTGTTTGTAGTATGCAGACTTCCGGATGTTTTGAAGTGCTGCATGTTCGATTTGTCGTACTCTCTCTCGTGTAATCGAGTACATTTCACCGATTGATTCGAGGGTCATCCTCTCATTATTCTTGTCCAGACCGTATCTTTTTGTAACTACAAGCTTAGCACGCTCTGGAAGTGCTGAAAGCAGGTGTTTGGTAATGTTTTTTGGTTTAAATGAAAGTTGCACGAGGTTCATAAATTTGTGTTGTCCTACCTTTTTATCACGTATTACTTACTAAGTCAAGCTTTTGTCAAGAGCATGCACGGGTCCAAAGAATATACCTTAAATTCCCTTAACCACAAAGTTGATAAGTTTGCCTTTTACATAGAAATGTCTCAAAGGATTCTTACCTTGAAGCTTTGCTACGATTTCAGGGAGCTGAAGCGCCGCTCCAACTACATCAGCTTCTGTATCTGACTTTGTTTCAAACTGTGCTCGAACCTTACTGTTAATTTGTACCACAATTTTGAATGTTGAAGTAACTAACTTCTTTGGATTAAACTCTGGCCATGTTTCGAGATGGATACTTTTCTTGTTCTTAAGCGATGACCACAATTCTTCAGTCATATATGGAGCGAAAGGCGCAAAGATTCTAAGTACAGTTTCGTACGTAGTCTTTGAGATCTTCTCTTCTTTCTCTAGACCATTTACGAGAATCATGAGGGATGATATCGCGGTATTAAGTGCAAAACCTTGAACATCTTCTGTTACTTTCTTTATGGTCTTATGAAGCAATGACTCATTCTCTTCTGACAATTGTGGCTCTGTATCTGTTTTCTTTACCGGTAACACCACTTTGTCACGTAATCTCCATATCTTTTCAACAAATCTTCGAGATCCAATTATATTATCAGTACTCCATGCAATACCTGCATCAAATGGCCCCATGAACATTTCATATACACGGAGAGTGTCAGCTCCGTAGAGTTTTACGATATCATCTGGGTTCACCACATTTCCATATCGTTTACTCATCTTTCTTCCATCGGGTCCCCCAATGAGGCCCTGGTTCTTTAATTCTTTAAATGGTTCTTTTGTTGAAACAACCCCAATGTCATACAGGAATTTATGCCAGAATCGCGCATAGATGAGGTGTCGTGTTGCATGCTCAGTACCACCAACATACATATCGACAGGTTGCCAATATTTTTCTTTCTTAGGGTCAACCAATGCTTTTTTGTTTTTTGGATCAATGTATCTAAGGTAATACCAACATGAACCAGCCCACTGTGGCATAGTGTTTGTTTCTCGTTTTGCTTTACCTTTACATTCTGGACACTTTGTATTCACCCATTTCTCAATTGCAGCAAGTGGTGATTCCCCTGTTCCCGTTGGCTCATATGACTTCACATTTGGAAGCTTGAGTGGAAGCTCTTTTTCAGGAACTGGTACAACCCCACATTTCTCACAGTGTACAAGTGGAATTGGTTCACCCCAATATCGCTGTCTTGAGAACACCCAGTCTCGGAGTTTGTAGTTCACTACTTTCTTACCATACTTCTTTGCAATGGTATCTCGTGCCGCATCTGTTGTTTGACCATTGAATTCCCCTGAATTAATAAGTGATCCTTCGGAAAGCATCGGTAGTGTCTCATCATCGAGTCCTGCCACAACCCTCTTGATTTGTAGATTAAACTTCTTTGCAAACTGAAAATCTCGGGCATCGTGTCCTGGAACTGCCATGACAACACCTGTGCCATATCCAGAAAGAACATAGTCCGCAATCCATACTGGTATTTTCTCATTTGTTGCCGGATTGATGGCATACACACCCTGTAACTCAACACCCGTCTTCTCCTTACCCTCAGCTGTTCTTTCGATATCGCTCTTCGTCTTAACCTCTTGGATATATGTTTTAACTTCATCAATATTTTTGATTTTACTTTCCAAGTCATTCACCAAGGGAGACTCCGGTGCAATTACAATATATGTTACTCCGAACAATGTATCTATTCTCGTCGTAAATATCTTTGCAGTTGATGACGATCCTTCAATGGTAAAGACAACCTCTGCACCCTCACTTCTTCCAATCCAGTTTCTCTGTGACTCCTTGATTGATTCAGGCCAGTTCAAGGCATCAAGGTCTTTGAGTAACCTATCAGCATACTTAGTAATTTTAATTACCCACTGTCGAATTGGTTTTTTTTCAACTATTGATCCACATCGTTCACACTTACCATCTTCAAGATCTTCATTTGCAAGACCAGTTTTACATGACGGGCACCAGTTAATTGGCTCGTGTGATTCGAATGTGAGACCTTTCTTATGCATCTGAAGAAATGCCCACTGTGTCCATTTGTAGTATTCAGGATCTGTAGTATTTACCTCACGTGACCAGTCATAGTTGAGACCAAGAATTGAAAGCTGTTCTTTGTACCGCTGTACATTCTTTTTTGTCGCTATTGCAGGGTGGACTTTGTTCTTGATGGCAAACTCCTCCGCAGGTAAACCAAATGCGTCCCACCCCATCGGATGAAGGATGTTAAACCCTTGCATCTTCTTGAAACGGGAATATACGTCAGTTGCAATGTATCCTCGTGGATGTCCTACGTGGAGGCCTGCACCTGAGGGATATGGGAACATGTCCAAAATATATGCTTTTGGCTTTTGTCTGAGCTTTCCATTTACTTTAACCGTCTCGTTGTCTTTGGTCTTGTATATACCTGATTTATCCCAGGTTTTCTGCCACTTTTTCTCTATTTTTGTATGGTCGTATTGGTTCATATATATGAAATATGTGTAATTGTATTGTTTTTTATTTTAATTTCAACCCGTCCTCAATTAATTGGAGATATACTTCTTATTCAACCTAAAGGTGAAATACCCGACAGCAATCGTTAGGAAACCGAAGAATATGAGTAGTACTGCCCACCCCACGCTGTCTTCAAAATACTTAGCGGATATCTTCATGAGATACATAAGGATGGAGAGTGCAGATACTGACAAGGCACTTGTACTTTTAATCCTGACCGCAAGGGTTACAACTCCCACAAGAAGAAATGCGTAGAGAAGGTTCCATACACCATCAAGAAACAGAGCTGAGAAGTTAAAGAGCGCAAAAGATACAAACGTAAAGATGGTAAACACAGTCTTCTTTTCATACCTGTCTTGAATCAATGTTCTGTATGAAAACAGGGCGACCGCGAGTGCCATCGATGCATATATTGTCGCATCATATATTGTTTCAAAACTTAAACCACTCCCTTCAATGAGTTTTGCAAAGAAGGCATAGTAGAACCATGAGAAGAAGGAAACTGCACCGAGTTCTAGAATTTGTTTTCGTGTAGCAAAAAGTGCATAGCCAAAGAGTACAAACAGTACTCCACTCACGACCATAGATGAAATGGCAGCGTCTTTGAACAAAATATCGAACTCATCAAAGAATACGTACATACCAATTGGTGCAACTACCATCGAGAGTGCAAAGAGAGATTGAGTAAGTACACCCTGATCATCTTTTCTTGAGACAATGAATGCTGAAATATATGCTATAAGTGAAAGTCCAAGAGTAACAGAGATTCTCATTACTGATCCAAGATCATCCCAGACTTGAAAGAGAAATGTAAGAACTCCCACGAATGCCACAAGTGCCCCTACACCATACAACACCTTACTCACCATTGATGTTCCACCGAGTGTCCTTTTGTATTCTTTTGTCACTGAGACAACTTCATCTGTTGTAATTACCTTGTTTTGTAATGCTTTCTGTATATCGCTTAATATTTGTTGTTTTTCCATATTATTCGTTAATTACCCAACCAATCATTCTAAAATTATGAGGCCGTGCAGATTCGTTAAATGTAGAAGAATTAATTTTTCGTACCTTCTCTCCTTTTTTAAGATAGAAACCCTCCGGTCTTGTCCCAAAGAATATTTCTGGGCCAGACATGTAATCATAGCCTCTTGTAAAACTCACAACATACCCATCAGGTGACGCACCTTGCTTGATTGTAAGTAAATCAAGGTCCTGGGAAGTCACCTTTTCCACTGTGTCATTTTTGAAATTATACCTATACACATCCTGGGCTTCCTTTTTAACCTGGAGTTCAGTTCCGCACGGTGATAGTTTAACAGGATCAACAACAGCTTTTGTCTTCTCAAGTTTTCCATCTTTGTTTAATACGAGATTGAACTCATATGTTGTGCAGTAGCTGTAATCTTCAGTCATAAACACAAAGTCATGCTGAGGATTAGGGATTTTTGACCCAAACAGAACATATCCAGCTACGCCTAATATGAGTAAAAATGGTAGTGAAATACCAACTAATATCGAAAGTGTTTCTTTCTTCATATAGCTAAAGTATACCACATTCTTTAGCCTCTTTTATTGAACACCGCATGTATCAGTGACAAAACGATTGAGAAGAGTACCGCTATCCAGAAGCCTGAAATCGCAAACCCTGGCACTACTTTATCCGCCAAGAGTATGAGTAATGCGTTTATTACCAGAGAAAACAGTCCAAGTGTCAGTATATTGATTGGAAGTGTCAATATGAAAATGATTGGTTTAATGAAGAGGTTGAATATCGCAAGTACAACAGCAAGAACAAGCGCACCGACAAGAGTAACTTCAACTCCTGGTATGAGGTACGCTGCTATCAATATCGCTATTGCTGATACTATCCATTGTGTTAGTTTCATATTTTTATATCTTAAAATCGTTAGCACTACCATCTTCTATTTTCCTCACAAAACAATTAAATCGTCGATAAACTCACTGGTTTTTTATTGAATTTTCAAGCCCGTCGTGATTATAAGCATATCAACACCATTTTTAGATAGCAAGTAAAAAAGAAAACCCACCATCTCGCGATAAGGGGTTTCCTGTATCGAATTGGTGGGTCTAGATTTTACTTAAGCTGCTTTTCAGGTAGTAACGACGCCACGTACCAGTGTAGTGGTGACGAAGATCTGTGACATCATCATCTGGAAGAATTTCTTTGACGAAGACTAACCAATTAGCTGGATAACTATTGTCAATCAGAATAGCGTAAGTTTTGCCGTCAAATTTGTCTTCTGACAAAAACTCAAATTCGACTTTTTCATCTGACTCAGGTCCAAGTAAATGAGTCACTGCCATTTTCGCAGATTCAAGAGAATCTTGATTTCTGCAAACACAATGAACTGGGTCACCTTTGGTTTTATGTCTACCGTGCCCGTCAGACAACTGCACACAAACTACTGCATACATAAATTATGTTTTTAGGTGTATTGTTTAGGACACCAGGGCTTCCTTTCAGAGCCACTGCCTTAATTCAAAAAGCTACTGATTAATAAAATATCATGAATAATAGTTTGTGTCAATATGTCTAAACCTTAAACTCAATCACATCCCCATCCTTAACAATATATTCCTTACCTTCAGTACGAACTAGCCCTTTTTCTCTAGCAGCAGCATATGAGCCAGCATCTAAGAGATCTTTCCAGAAAATAACTTCAGCTCGAATGAATTTGTCTTTGAAATCTGTATGGATTGCAGTTCCAGCAATTGGTGCTGTTGAACCTTTTTCAATAGTCCACGCTCTGGTTTCTTGAACACCGGTTGTAAAGTAGGTTTCTAGATTCAAAAGATCATATCCACCTTTAATTAGGTTGTTAATACCGTCGTCTGTTGCTCCAAGTTCCGCTCTGAAAAGCTCTTTCTCTTCACCTTCAAGTGACATAATTTCATGCTCAACTTTTGCATCCACAATCACATACTTCCAATTCTTTGAAGCAAGGTAGTCAGTAAGTTCTTTGAATCGTGTATCATCAGGCATCTCATCAAGATTCAGGCCACCAGCTTTTTTGTTGAGGACATACATAATTGGTTTCATTGTAAGAAGCTGTAAACCTTTTACCAAAACCTGTTCCTCATCAGTAAGGGTAACAGAATTGGCAAGATCACCGACATCAAGAGCTGCTTTAAGCTTTTCAAGCACATTCTTTTCAGCAACGGCTGCCTTGTCTCCTCTTTTAACGTCACGTTCAACACTTCCCAATCTTTTGGTAACAGTTTCAGTATCTGCAAGAACAAGTTCAAGGTTAATTACTTGAATATCACTTACAGGGTTTACTTTACCATCCACATGAATCACATTTTGATCCTCAAAGATTCGTACCACCTCTGCAATTGCATTTACTTCACGAATATGTGACAAGAATTTGTTACCCAAGCCTTCTCCATCAGCAGCTCCTTTTACAAGCCCTGCAATATCTACGAATTCAACTGCAGCTGGGATGGTTTTTTCTGTTTTCGAAAACTCTGAGAGTTTCCAGAGTCTGTCGTCAGGTACAGCTACAACACCGACCGACGGATCGATGGTACAAAAGGGATAGTTCTCAGCAGGAACTGATTTCTTTGTAAGTGCATTAAAGAGGGTTGATTTACCAACGTTTGGTAACCCTACGATTCCAATTGATAGTTTCATAATTATCGCTTAATGTTTTGCATCAACTTCTGGAGCTCACCTTGTCTTTTTCGCATAACTTCCATAACAGCAGCGGTTTGATCTCGTCCTTGCTTTGTAAGTGCATCAACTTCCTGTGCAATTGAATTAAAGAAATCTGGGTTTTGTTCTACAAGTGCAATAATCTGTTCTTGTTGTGACTCAGGAACGCCTTTTAGCTGGCGCTTGAGCATCTGTTTCATTAAAAAGTTTTTGAAGAATGCCATAGGTAAATTATGGTAGCAAAATTTTACTCTATAGGCAAAGCAATACTAAATGTTGCACCTTTACCGTCCCCCCGTGACTCAGCCCAAATTCTACCATTGTGTTTTTCAATAATATTCTTAGCCATAAAGAGACCGATTCCCATACCTTCCGTATCAGTGTGTCTTGCTTCCTGACTTCGATAGAACTTAGAGAACACATGTGGCAAATCCTCTTCGCTGATACCGATTCCGTTATCTTTAAATGAAATTATAACTTCTCCACCAATTTGTCGTAACTTAATATCAATGCTTCCACCTTCGATTGTATAAATGATTGCGTTTTCAAAGAGTATCTGGAAAGCAAATCGAAGTCTTGTTTTATCAGCTTTGACTTTAGGAACATCTGGTCCAATATCAATATTCACATGAAGTTTTTTATGTTCAATCTGGTCTTCATGTGCCTTATCAATCTCCTTTATAATCTCACTTGTATCAACCGCTGTGAAATGATACAGGTATATATCATTTGTAGTTTGTGATGCATCAATGACGATGTTGGTAAGCTCAAAAAGTCTCATACTGGCGAATTGAATCTGTTCCACCGCTTTGTTTCTTTCTACTTGATCAGTGGTATCTCGTAGATCTTCAGCCAACCATCGAATATGTGTGAGTGGTGTTCTGAACTTGTGGCTAATGTTGTTGATGAATTCATATTTCAAGAGATCTGCCTCACGGATCTGTCTCCACACAATCCAACCCACAAGCACCACAAAAAGACCAGACAGTAGTGGTAGTAGCCACATCGGGAAATCAGAATATTGCTGAGCCAAGTAGTTGTTTAATATGTTTACAGCTACGATTGCTGCGCCGACAAATACCGTGTAGAACGCGTACAGTATTGCATTTCTTGCAGCAATATTGATGTTAATGAGATCGTACTTGAATACACCATACGCAAGAGGTACAGCATAGAGACCTGTAAGAGATGTAAACATCATGTCTATGGTGTCTATACCGTATACATTCAAGAAAATTGGTATGGACATAATATATGCCCAACCGAAGGCTACAAAGAAGTATTTAAGCCTATTCTTGTCAGCTGGAGTAGATCTTGAATACCCTGCCGCAAGTACTGCGAAGAAATATACTGCAACAATGAAAAAGTACAGCATGTATACCCAATAGAAGTCCCCGGGTACTATGAAGTTCTCGAAATAATATCGAGGTTCTGGTCGAGCCTGATATGTCCAAGGAAACGCATAGAAGAAAGCCATCAATGCGATAGCTCCTCCGTACATAATTTCAATTGCACTTTTCTGCTCTTTTTCTTTGTTAAACATTACAAAGGCAAGGTGAGCATTAAGACAAACCATCAATAAAACAATTACTGTGTGCGACAGATAGCCATAGGCTACATACGTGTTTGATTCATTTACACTAAGTAAATGCAAAACACAGTAGGATACGAATGTGAGTGTTGTAAGAAAATACAAAATATGTGTCTTTTTCTTCCACCCTCGGAGAAAAACAAAAATGCCCAACCCAAGATCGAGTGCAGCAAAAGCGATGAATCCTATATTATGTACAAATAGTTCTGGAACCACGTGTTGATTATACTATGCACGAGGTTTCGTGCCAACAGAATATTCCACGATTTTACCTTTCGCACGTCTCTTCACCTCCTCAACAATTCTCCAACCAGCTTGTATCTGCTCAAAACTAACAAATCGGTTAAAATTCTTCTCTATCAATGCAGTAAATATTTCATCATAGGCATCTGTACCACAATTCCTGTTGATCATGAGCTTGTATGAATGAGATGAGACAGTTTCGATTGATACATCATTCGTTGGCATATTCTTTCCGAGAGAAAAAGATATTTTTGTATTTCCAAATATCTTGTAAATATGCTTCATTGATTCATTGATCTCACTACCCATTACTTTCACATCCTTCTTCTTAAGTCTTACAGAAAACTGAGCGTATGTTTCAGTTTTCGAAGAAGGTGAAACACCTGAAATGTTTTTAAATCCTATGTACTGTCCAAGTACTGGCTTTCCAACCACTTCAAGTGATGAAGCAATCAATGATCGAATCTGCTTAAGTGAGCTCGTTGCAGAAGTCGATATCAGGCAAGTATTCTCTTTTGAAGTATATATACAACTTTCTGCGTGGGCAGCGATGAAGGTTGTGAGCATATGTATCATGTGATTTTGTGCCACATCTGAAAGAGCTCCCACTGAATCATAAAATGATCCACGCATATCTGCAGATATCTTTTCCTCAAATCGTATAGTAAGTTCCTTTATCTTTCCATACGATGCAACATATGAAAAAATACCAATTCTTCCACTAGACTCTAAATCAAGGAGCGTTTCTTTACCCGCGTAGTGATCAACTCGTAATATCTGATCCTCTCGCATATGTTTGTGGAGATATGTATTTAATTCAGCAGCTTCTGTTGTATTAGAACCGAAGGGTTTTTCAAATGCAATTCGAACTTGATTCTTAGATGTAACAACACCAGCATTGACCAACTGTTTAGAAACAGCAAGCTGCATACTAGGTGGTAACGCCATGTATATTGTCGCTTCTTTTCTAAGTTTCTTCTGAAGCTTCGAAAATCCCATAGGATCATTCAATTCTGAGTGTATATACACCGCTTCAAATCCTTCAAGTGCATTCTTGAAGGTATGTCCAGAATTTCTTGCTTCCTCCTCGAGGAAACTTGCAAATTCAGATTGTTTTAACTTTTTTCTACCAAACCCAATGACACGTATCTTCTTGAATGAAGCAACGCGTGAAAGTGAAGGTATGAGTTTTTTCTTCGCTAAATCCCCTGTAATTCCAAAGACTACAATGTCATGCATGACACTTATTGTACCTGATTAGGTGTAGAAGTACTATTCTCAGTTGCTGGAGTTGATGTGGCGGTAGGTGCAGTTGAACTTGCTACATCAGAAGCAGTATCTACAGCAGAGATAGGTAGAGTTGTTGAACTTGAAAGCGCTGATTGTATAACAGTAGTTATATCCGCATTATTCTTTGGATCATTTGATATCGCAGCAATGATTGCTTCTGTGTCACTTACATACTGACTAGCTTTCTGAATAGCTGTTAACGCATCAGCGAATTGATCAAGGTCAATTTTCGCTTTAGCAACAACTGCAAGATCTCCTGCCTGTGTGAGATACAATACTACAGTTGATGAAGCAGCTGGAGTTAATGTCGCTGATGATGCAGTAACGCCAACCTCTCGAATCTTTAGCCGAAGCTCTACGAGTCTATTTGTAATCTCTTCAAGGTTCTTAGAGTAGCTCTTTGCAATTTCTTGAGTTTGAATCTGAGTTCTTGACGATGTTGTAGTTGCAAGCTCTGTTTGAACCGTTGCAATGATTGCTGAAATGTTATTCTCTGAAACACTTGGTGTTGTTGTACTCTTATCATCAGCTGAAAGCTTCTGGAGTATGAACTCATGTGTTCGGAGGGCAGATTCAAAGTTTAAAGCAATCTCTTGAGCTGACTTTAAGTTATTTGTAGACACAAGTGATGCTACTTGATTTTTAACCTGACTCGCCTGTCGTGTAATTTGTTTCTGTATGATACCTGTAGCCTTTGCATCCAATCTACCACTTGTTGAAAGAAGAGCCGCCTCCTTAAGTCGTCTGTCGGTAACTTCTAGAGCAAACTTAGCTTTTGCTTCAGGAGTTACAGCCACAAGACCACGAACCTCTTCATTTACATTCACCTTCAGTGAGTACAACATATCACCAGGAAGAGCCTTTTCTGCCGCAATTGAAATTCCACCAGTAGACACAAGCACAAGGAGAACAGCGAACGCTGGGACGAATTTCTTCTCAGCAAAGTAACTATACCAATTCCTTGCAACAACTTTCTGAATCTCCTGAGCACCATGGTATACAGACTTAACTGAAACTGGAGCCTGTGAATCAGATTCAAGAACTGATTCCGCAGCATTAATAGACATAAGTACCCGAGCTTTAAGATCGGCTTTTTCATCTCGAGTCATCTTTACTGACTGAAGATCTTCTATTAAGTTTTGGAATTTCTTGTTAATCATTGTTTTCGAATAGATCTTGAAGATCCTTGAGTGCCCTGTGAAGTCTCACAGAAATAGTGTTCTCGCGCTGTTCAAAGATTTCAGCAATCTCTTTCACTGTGAGATCATCAACATACTTCATAAGAATAATTGCTCGTGCCTCCTCATCAAGCTTGTGTACAAGCTCAAGAGCAAGCTTACTGTCCGCACTTCGAAGTATCCTATGATGACCATCATGATCTATCGGATCGAATCCAATATCTGCCATATCATCAAGTGACACTTCTTTCTTCTTTCTGTAGTAGTCAATAATTGCGTTTGTCGCAATCCTATATAAAAAGGACTTGGTATTTAAAACTTCACCGTCCGCAGCAAGGTATTCCCAGAATCGTACAAAAGTATCTTGAACAATATCCAGTGCCTTCTCTTTGTCAGACACCTTGTAAAAGGCGTATCTGAACAGTGCATCGGAGTGGGTCTCGTAGGCCTGGTCAAAGTCTTTTTTTAGGTGTTCCCTGTTTTTGTGGTTCGGCATAGTTAATGACGGTAAAAACTCGCGTTTATTACATCATGTTTTATAATAGTAGCATATGATAAAACAAAGAGTAATACGGAAGTCCAAAAACCAGAAAAAGCCTTTACCTAAGCTATATTTCTTCCTTGCCATACTCACATTTGCTACCTTTATAGGAAGTAGTGCCCATATTTTCATGGCTGGAAATCCAGACAATTTCGTCTCTTTTTACTCAAATTTGGCCAATCCATACATGAAATATGTGTACATATCCCCAGGTCTACGGCGTGAGGAAGTGGCCCATACGTTCCAGAAAGCACTCTCCTGGAGCCCGACACAGGTTAGAGAGTTCCTTGAGGCAGCACCAAAAGATGACCGTGGATCACTCGATGGGTACTACATGCCTGGTAAGTACTGGGTAGAAAAAGGGGCTACCGGTAAAGCAGTAGCGAAGCAGATGATTGATAATTTTAACAATACCGTCTCAAAGAAAGTAATTGCATCCAAAGGAACAAACCCGTTCAATCAAAAGATCAATATTGATACAGCGGTAAGAATCGCATCCATCATTCAACGTGAAGCCGCTGGTAAGCATGACATGCGACTCATTTCAGGAATCATTTGGAATAGAATGTTTAAAGGTATGAAGCTCGAGATGGATGCAACACTTCAATACGCAAAAGCATCAAGCACTGATTGGTGGCCAATGGTACAAGGCAAAGACAAATATATTGATTCTCCATTCAACACATATCAAAACAAAGGACTTCCACCGATTGCGATTGCAAACCCTGGTTTAGATGCAATTTTAGCTGCAATAAACCCACAAAAGACTGATTGTCTCTTCTATATTCATGACAAGAACAGAAATATTCATTGTGAGAAAGAATATTCTGAGCACAAAGCTAATGTTGAGAAGTATTTGATTGGTAGGAAGTAAAAATAGCGCCGTTCGGCGCTATTTTTACATATCAACTTACATTTCTATACCTACTCCCCCTTCTTCTCACCTTCCTTTGTATCATGTGCATGTGAGTCCACCTCATATGACGTATTCTGCGCTTCAAAGAAGTTTACAAGCTCATACACATCAGTTGCTGTTGCCATCCACTTTGCAGGGTTAGGAGCATTGTAATGCTTTTCAAGACCTAGTTCTTCTAGTCGTCGATCTGCTACATACTGTACATACTGATTTACATAGTCAGCATTAAGACCAAGGATTCCATTTGGGAACAAATCTTTGTTGTAGTTAATTTCAGCATCTACCCCTTCAATGATGATGTTTCTAATCTCATCTGCAAATTCAGGTGTGAGAAGATCCTGGTTTTCTTCAAGTACTGTGTGAATGAGGTTGATACCGAACTTCAAGTGAAGACTTTCGTCTCTAAGTACCCAGTTAATCATTGAAGCAAAGTTTCTAAGCTGGTTTCTCTGTCTAAATGACATTACCACCATGAATCCACTGTAGAACCATACACCTTCCATTACAATGTTTGTAGCAACAAGGTTTCGTACAAAATCTTTTCGACCTTCTACTGTTTCAATATCAAGTCGATCATCAACCATTCGTGACAAATATTTGTCGATGAATGCTTCTTTCTTTTGCATTGAAGGAACATTCAAGTGATTTTGATACACTTTCTCTTTGTTGAACGGGAATGTTTCAAGTACATACTCGAAAGATACACAATGGTTTGCTTCTTCCCACATCCACTTTGCCATGTACAAATGGGCTTCTGGAGCTTTAATGTATGGATAGATTCCAAGTGCGATTGATCGGTTTACCATCAATTCTCCTGGGTTGAAGAATGACATAACGAATTCAACAGCATGTTTTTCATCTTCAGTCATCTTTGCCCAATCCTGCAAATCTTCCTTGAGTGCAATTTCATGTGGGAACCATGTGTTTCGTACACCCTGGTTGTACAGTTCGTACGCCCACTTATATTTAATCGGATGTAATGTTGTATCTGTTGGTGATGGTTTTCCTACGATTGACATGTTGTTTGATATTTATGAATTAATTATTGACAAGAATCACACACAAGACCTGCTTGTGGATCTTCTCCGAAATCTGCTGCGTTAATAATCTTCGACTTTGGCCCCGTTGCAACTTTAGCTTCAATGTCGACTGTGATTGCTGATGTATTTGGATCAACTTGTGCTGAAGCTTCGACACTTGCAATATTTCCACTTGGAGTTACCACAGTAGCTCCCACCGGTTGCGCTGCGGCCATTCGCATTGCTGCAAAACCTTTTCTTCCCATAGCTTCTGCCTTGTTTACCTGAATTGTACTTTGTTCAGCTGAGTGCTGAGGCTTCATGTGGAGGTAGTAGGTAGACTTGAGACCTTTCTTCCACGCAGTACTGTAGATATGGATAATTTGGTTAATATCTCGAGTTTCAAGATACATGTTTCGTGAAAGTGCTTGATCAACCCACTTCTGTGCTCGTGCAGCAACTTCAATCACAGCATATGGTGATACAGAGAATGAGGTTTTGTAGATATTCTTAAGTGAATCTGGAATTTCAGGGATATTCTCAATATCACCTCGTTCTGCAATGATTTTCTCTTTCACTTTGTCCCAAATACCAAGTTTCTCAAGATCCTTTACAAGGTTATGGTTAATATCAAGATACTTACCAGAGAATTTGTTTCGTGAGAACGCCTGAGCGAATCGAACATCAATACCTGGAACAGTTCCAGCAAGAAGCCCGATGTTTGCATTAGGAGCAACTGCCATGAGTGTTGCATTTCTCATTCCTTTCTTCACTCGAGCTCGAAGCTTCTCCCAATCAAGTTCTGTACAATATCTCTCTTTTGTTACAAGGAGCTGTTCACCTCGCTCTTCTTCAAGTCGTGCAATTGTGTCGTATGGTACAAATCCTTTTGACCACATTGAACCCTCAAAGTGCTTGTACGAACCTCGCTCTTCAGCTAAGTTTGCACTTTCATCAATTGCCATATAGCTGATGAATTCGAAAATCTTGTCAGCATAGATGAAAGATTCTTCACTGTCATATGCTACACCCATCTTTTCTACCAAATCCTGGAAGCCCATAACACCAAGTCCAACCGCTCTGTTCTCTTTGTCTGACTTTGCTGCTTCAACCACTGGTGGTTCATTAATATCGATGAGGTTATCAAGGTGTCTCACAGCTACTCGAACAGTTCTCTCAAGCTCTGCCCAGTCAATTTCCTTAACCACTGTTGTGTTACCGCCTAGATCTGTAACTGTCTTTTCTTTAAGATGCGCAACAATGTTAAGTGAAGCTAAGTTACATACTGCAATATTGTCTTTGTCTTGCGGAAGACAGATTTCTGTACACAAGTTAGACATGTGAATCGTACCGGTGTTGTTGTTAAGGGCTCGTACATTAATGGTATCTTTCCATGTAAGCCATGGATGTGATGTTGTCTGGAGAGACACTAGCATTTGTCGGTAGAGTTCTTCTGCTGGCATTTTCTTCCACATCTTAATCTTTCCAGCCTCTGCCATCTCAATGTATTCAGCATACCGCTTACTAAACTCTGTTCCATAGAGTTCGTTTAGATCTGGAGTTTCTTTAGGATCAAACATGTACCATTGAGCTCCTTGTGACACTCGTCTCATGAACTCATCTGGAATGTATGCAGCGGTGTTTGCTGTTCGCATTCGAACATAGTCATCACCTGAGTTGTGTCTCCAGTGGATGTATTCAGGGAAATCATAGTGCCAGTTCTCCATATAGAAGCAAAGAGCACCTTTTTTCTTTCCACCTCGCACAATCGCATGGATTGCAGTATCCATAATCTTGGCAAATGGTACTGGTCCACTTGATGTGGTATTACTTGATTTAAGTATTGAACCCGTTGCTCGTAGTTTTGTAAGAGAAACACCAAGACCACCTGTGCCTTTTGAAATCATCATCACATCACCTACAGATTTTGCAATGTGGGCCATATCATCATGTACTTCAAGGAGATAGCAGTTTGAAAGTGCAGGTCTTGGAGTTCCAGATGTAAGGTTTGTTGAACCACCTGCAATGTATTTATGCTGTGACATTCGCTCATATAACTGTATAGCAGCTTCGGTTGGATTCTTTTCATGATACGAAAGACCCATAGCAACTCGCATAAAGAAGAATTGAGGTGTTTCAATGGCTTTAAGATTTGAATCCTTTACAGAGTATCGATGCAAGAAGGTTGAAAGACCTGAATACATGAAAATCTCATCTCGAGTGATATCAAGAGCATTCGCAAGCTTCTCAAGATCAAATAGTTTCTCCATATTCTCATGGAGAAGGTTTTCCTGCACCGCCTTCTTTATATATGGAACAAATGCGTTTCGGTGCTTTTCTGCCAATTCCTCATCACTATCTTTTTCATAGTTACCTACAACTCGTCTATACACAGTTTTAAGGAGAAGTCGTGTCGCAATCTTGTCATATCGGATATCATCCTGAACGTTTTGGAGAGCAGCATTGATTGTAGCTTCATCAAGTGCATCGGTTGTAATACCATCAAACAAAGTCAATTGGGTTTCACTGGCAATTTGAGTTACATAGCTAGCAATGTTCTCAAGACCCTTACAAGCTCGTTCAATGGACTGGTTGATTTTGTCTGCATTGAATGCCTCTTTTGTTCCATCTGACTTTGTGACTGTGATATTCATAAATGTGCTCGATTATTTGTACTAATTTTGTGCTAAAACCACGACTGTGGACTTTCATTCTACACCTCAGCTTTTGTACTGTCGCTGTGGATAGTGAACTCGAACACACCTATACAAATCGACAATAGTTTTTTCCAAAATATGACTAATATAAATTATTTTTAAGAAAATTTAACGGAATATAAACCTAGAATTTGACTCAAATTGGTTATGACAAACTTACACACATAAACATATGATATACTTTTAGGTGATGATAAAACTTGAGTCAAATTCACACTACCAAGATAGTCCTGAAACGGGACATAATTTTGAAAGAAATATAGGTTTTTTTGATCTACTCGGAGAACAAGATAGCTTGAATGATAGGATACACGAAATCGAGATGCAGATACGCTCAATCGAAATACAAGCATCTCGGGGTACACCTGAAGATGTATCCAGAAAAACATCTTTACAATCTGAACTTGAAGAACTTAAAAGAAAACTTGATGTGAACAGAACCCGACTTGGTGAAATTAATAGACCTGATATCGCACAATAAAAAAGACCCCTTTTGGGGTCTTTTTTATATATTACTTACTCCACTCACCTTGCCACTTCTTCATCATTTCAATCTCTTTTGTCTGAGCAGAAATGATATCTTTTGCCAGTTGTATAAGTTCTGGTTGTTTTGACTGCTTAAGGACAGCTTCAGCCATAACTACAGCACCCTGATGGTGCACAATCATTTCTTTGAGAAACGCTTGATCGAACTCTGTACCAGTTTTACCATCGAGTCCTGCCATCATACCTTTCATCATATCTTCCATTCCCCCACCCATGTTATGCATCATCTGACCATTTGACATTTGATGCATTCCTGACATACCCTGCATATTTTTTCTATAATCTTTCTTGTAATCCTTACCTGGAACCATCATACCAATAATAAGAAAGACAACTGCAGTAACTACCAAATATCCAATGTTTTTGTTCTCCATGTTATTTATCTAAATATGTAGCTATTAATTCTTCTGATCCTCGAACCTTTTTTCCCTTATTCAAAATACCAACAGGATCAAAAAGGTTTTTTACCTCCACAAATGCATTATATATCTTTTCACCATAAAACTCACGTATGAATGGTGTACGAATGATTCCATCACTATGATCAGCGCTCATATTACCTTCGAGTGATTTTACAAGCTGTATTCCTTCACGTGTGAAATCAATGATTTTCTTAGCAAGAATGGATCTTTCTTCTCTAAAATCAAACACTGGTACAATTCGAAGTGATCCATCACCTATGTGACCGTGAAATCCATAGCTAATATTGTGTTTCTTGAGAAGTGCGACTAATCCAGGCACAAACTCTCCAAACCTATCAACTGGCACTATAATATCTTCAATGCATGGAACGGCTCGCGTACCCTCTGGATTCCAATCTCTCATAGCCGAGAAACTTGAGCGTCTAATCTTCCAGATTGAATCATGAAGAACCTCATCATCGATATATGCAACTTTAAGTGGACTACCAGGTGACTTTTCAAGTATTTCTTTACACTTCCGAGCCATAGTATCCGTATCTGCCTGGGTAGCTTCACTAAACTGTGCCAATACCACCAATTCTGTCTTTTCTGAGAAGAACTTCTGACACATAGTTGTTTCTTCAACTAAGAAGTTCTTAGCTCGGACAAAGGTGTTCTTGTCGAATGTTTCTACACCTTCAGGATTGAGTGACATCACTGTTTGCAGAATGAACGGAAGTCGTTCAAGATCCTCAACTGAGACAACAAGAAGTCTTGTATATTCTGGTGCAGGTGTGCACTTTAGCACTGCTTTTGTGATAATACCGAGTGTTCCCTGTGCTCCCACAAAGATTGGTGTGAGATCAACTGCACCCATTTCAGGAATTCTTTCTAATCGATACCCCGAAGCAGCCTTAGGAACTCTTCCTAAGGCTTTCTTAAAGTCAGATGAGATACTAGTTTTTATTTTTTTCAACTCACTTTTTAAGTGCTCTGCTTTCTCGTCCTTTTGTGTTTCGAGGACACCTGTATGGATGACACTCCCATCAGCAAGTACCACCTCGAGTCCAAGCACGTTATCTATCGTAGCCCCAAGCCGTACGCTCTTTTCACCTGAAGCATTGTTTCCAATCATTCCGGCGATACCGCACATATCTTTTGAAGATGGATATGACCCGAAGATGGCTCCATCAATGGATATTGTATCTGCAATTACTTTAAACATAGCACCCATCTGTGCTGTTGCTCGTTTCAAAGATGTATCATACGACACGGAGTTCATGTGTCTTGTCATGTTAATCACTACCCCTTCGGTAAGTGATCCACCGCTCATACATGTTCCACCAGCTCTTGCTGTAATACTTACAGGTTCAGCTCCTTCCGCCACAAGCTGTGTAGCTTCTTTGAGTATGAGCTGCACATCCTCGGTATCTTGTGGAAAAACCACAAACCCAGGAACAACTTTGAACACACTAACATCTTTAGAATGTGATTCGAGCGTCTCCACACCCGTTTCAATCTCTCCTTTAAATATTCCTTCACGTTTCAAGCTCATAAGCTTGTCGAATATAGATTTAGTTTCTGAATGCATTCTCGTATTATACACTCAATACGGGATATTCCTCTGTGTATATGACAAAACCCACCTTTCGGTGGGCTTGTTTCTCTTCAAGGATTACTTTCGCTTCTTTGCCGCTTTTGCTGCAAGCTTAGCGTATTTCGCTTCTATTCGCTTTCGAGTTTTCTTTGACCGAGAAGTTTTGTTTTTTGTATTTGTTGCTGCTCTTTTTGCCATATATACAGAGTATATCACAATAGATATGTTTCGGTATATACGATTGTGTAAAACAAAAAACACTACCATATCTGGTAGTGCAACAGAGTGGTACCTCCACCCTGTTTCGAACTTCTTTATTGAAGGATTGTCATCTTCGGGCTCACCCACTTTTCGATTACTCGAATTGCACGCATGACACCGTCAGAACACCCGGATTCCCTAGCCTTGATACTGAGTCTGATTCCAAAAGACACCCACAATCCACTATTCTGAAATCCAAGGATTATACAGAAGATGAAACGTAGTAACATTCTTGGAATCATCAGCAATATTCTTAGCAAGAATCCGAAGATTGTACGCAATGGCCGCAGACACAGGAGCTATTGCTCCAATTCTTTTTGACGCACCACTTTTCAACAGAGATATTCTCCGCGCAGCGGCACTGGTTGAATTGGAGACACCGCGCTTGGCACTAGTGATACCGTGTCTTTTCAGCCACCGATTGCACTGGCTCAATGCCTCAGGTTTTGATATGACCCGTGTGAGAGTTTGCCCCGATCGAAAGCACTTATGCACCAAGAGACAATATTCTATTTGAAGATGGTACACATCGGTGATTTCGAACGTATATCCTTGATCACAGAGTTCTGATATCTTCGCGGTTACACTTGTAACTTCACCACGAATCGTGTTCATTACAGGCACCACTCCATAACCAGGATTCTCAGCAAGATTTCGTAACAACTTTGCGTGCGTTCCGCAAAATACAATGTTGCATTCTTTCTTTTTCCACTTCTGACGGCGGATGAAACTAAGAGCGGCTTCATGCCCGTTTGTATATTGATCCAGAACATAGATAGTTCTCATGAGTTTACCTTTCATTTTTTGAAGTCAAAGAACGGCCCACCGGGACGCATTCAACGATGCTTCTGGTTTATTACTAGTACAAGTTAATCACAGACCAGTCACAGAGGTCAAACACAAACAAAAACCCACTCACCTAAGCAAGTGGATTCTTGCCGTGAGTGGATTAATACATTTCATTGATGGGTAAAGGCAGTGCCTTTGCGCCATCCCTCGAAGAAGAATTAATCTCATCTTTCCACACATACGTAGGCTTCTTCGGTACTTCCGTTTTCAGGATTTTACTTTGAAGCCATGGATTGGGTGGTGGTTCTTTCTTCTTAGCCGCAACGAGTTGAATCGATGGTGCAGTTTTTTTCTTTGTGGAGGAAGGACGAATTTTCTTCACCAGTCGTGTTAATCGGCATCTCGAATTCGGAAACTCAGGATCGTGCCCGATTACACCACGAGATTCTGACACAACTCTCTGAGCCACTTCCGATGGAAGGTAGTTAAAAAGTGCGTCATGACAATTCATATCCTCGAAAAAGAACACCTCATCGAACGGGTCAGGGACAACAAGGTTCTTCTTCGCATCTTTCAAGCCCTCTTTCGAGAACATCTTAAGCATCTGTTGGACTGCTTCTTTTCGATCAGGAGCATGAACGGTCATTTCCTTCAGGACCACCCCGTTGTCATACACTATGCCTGTATAGGTAGCAGTTGGTGTTTCTTCTTTCATTTTTTACCTTTCTATGTTTTCAAATTTCAGTGTTTTGAATACTGTACAATACAAACATAAATATATCAATATACAAAAAAGCACCACCAGAACTGGTGGCGCCAAAGTGAAAAGCAGGATTAGCGCATCTGAATGAACCATCCCATGTGATCACACTGTTCCTTGAACTCTTGAAAGTCAGAGAGTGGCATAATCTGGACTGGGCCAGTAATACCACGAACCTCGTACTTCCCGCCGACCAGGCGTGCGGAGAACATGTTTTTCCCGGTAGGTACCAGAAGCTCACGAGAGGCCTGGATTGGTACACGCGCATGATTACGCTTTTCAAAACAACGGATGACGCATTCCCTGAGCGGATCAGGAGGAAGAGGAACGGACAACCAGCGCCTTCCATCTGGTCCGATTCCTGTGCAGCTAACTACGCAAAGAGATATGAGGAGTAGGAACTTTCTTGTCATGTCAAAGATAGATTCACAGAAACATATGTGTATCAGTGGCACGCGCCACACACCAAGACTCAAAAGAAGTACTAGTGATTGTTGATATACCGTTTGCTGTGATATCTGGAAACAAGAGTACATCACAGAGATATTTAGTCAAAAAGAAAAGCCCCACAAGTGTGAGTCGTGAGACCTTTCTTGCGGGGACCGTCTTACCTTTACGCGAATTCAATCTTGACCTTAGGCCCAAGTGAAAAAATAAATTCACGTTCCAAAGCTTTTGTGTAAGTTGAACCAAAACGTGAAAACGTACATGAGTCATCATTCAGGTTGTAGTCAACTTGCCATAAAAAGATGTGCGTGTTTCCACCCTCTTTTCCAAGACTTCTCAGGTAGTCCGCAAAGACAGGGATAGACGCGTCGATGAGTAGTGAGATTGGACTGGTGAGCACAAGACTGACCGACCCAGACCCCTTATTGTATCCAAATTGAATCTGTACAGTTGGAATGTGGAAGAGGTCGAAGTCACCACTACCTTCCCCAGTCCAGATCTTAATTTTGACAAATTTAGATGCAAGTATCTCTTCAAACTTTTTCTGTTTCATATCATTGATTGAGTGTGGTTAAAAACTAGAACCCGGTGTAGCAGAAAGACTACATTCGGTGTGAAGGTTCGCGTCTTCATTCCAAACTCAACCATGTATTAAAAGAACAGTTGCTCATATAATACAACAGCATATTAAAGTAGTCAAATCGAGTGGACTCTGGCTGCGAGAGTTGGAATCAGCTACACACATTGTGTACATATTTGATAACAGAAAAACCACCAACCTCTGCCAGTGATTCCCCTGGTTAAGTTGATGGTGAAGATTTCGGATATCGCACCCACATTAGGATTGTGGATGTATATGACAGCGTAAAGCCTACCGAAACGATTAAAAGCGGGATATCCATTCGGACAGACGCATACACGAACCAGCAAAGTATCGCTAAGAGATAGATAACTTGTAATTCAACAGCCACCTTCCCTCTTGAACGATTCTTTCTAATTGTGTACGCCTGTACAAATGAAGACCAGACTCCTAGCAATGAGAATGCGGTAAACAATGTCGGTGAAAACATTGCAACACTCATCCCAGAAAGAAAGACTGCGCACATGCAAAGTAGCAAGACGTGCTTCCAATTTCTGTTTCCAAACTTGAAGAATCCGATTGTGACTGGAAGTGAAAAAAGCACTCTGAGCCAGCCTTGGAACTTCATTGGAAAACTACCACGTTGAGTTCCATAGATGAGGAACGCTGTGAACATGGCAAGGAAAAGTATTACCCACACACCCGATACAGACTCGGCAGATTTGCTTGACCAGATCATGCGTGCCTGCTTGTAGAGTCCCCATGAACCGAGAACCCCAAAGAAGATGGCCAAATGGCCCATTAGAGTTTCTAGATTCATAGATAGCAAAAAGAACTGTTTATATAATACAACAGTATATTAATGTAGTCAAATCGAGTGGACTCTGGCTACGAGAGTTAGAACCTGATTGTAGAGGTGTGTGGAATTTTGAGGCAAACAAAAAACCCACCGACTCGCGACAGGTTTTCTGTGTTGATGTCGGCAGGGATCTCACTCTCCCCTGTTAGTATCATGCTTACAGGCCGCCGCAAAATACTGAGGTTCAAATCTTTGCAGCCTTTCGAGACTCTCGGTATTAGAGGCATCTGTAGCATTTTCAGTATCGGAGGTATCTGTACCATTTAAAGCCCGAACGGAATCTAGCATTGCGTAGGCGAAATAAACCGGGTTTTCCTTTTTTACTTTCTCAAGCAGTTTGAGGTCACCAGCAGTTTCTCTGCCATAGGCAACTGCATACATCGCCACTAAAACATTGATGATTCGCTCGCCCTCTTCGAAAAGTTTATTAAGTTGCATGTTGAATCAGGTGGAAGGGTCACAACCCTAGCTTCGAAGAACGAAACTAGTGTGAAGTTCTGACCTTTCTTCCAAACTCAACCATGTATAAAAAGAACTGTTGTGTGGATATTACAACAGTATATTTAGGTAGTCAAATCGAGTGGACTTCGATTATGTTTTTCTGAACCAAATAGTAAACGAGCTCCAATACCTTACGTCAGTCCTCAAGGGAGATTGTGGGGACCTGCGCTAATCTCACTGAGATTGATTCCATTCGTAAGCCTCAATCTCAAGCTCATTAAGTAACCCTGTCTTTGCTCTTTCTGGATGAGATCTGAGATAGTTTCTCATTACAATATTACATACAACTATCAGTCAAAATTATTTTTGTTTTAGAGTTGCAGATTCTTCTTTAAAATTACCTTGTTTAATACTATTGAGAAGTTCAACTCCAAGCATAGAATCAGAATTTTCCTTAATAACAGCAAGCATATGGTCCCAAACTTTCATTCTTTCTTCGATATTAAGATGACTAACCACTGCTGCATACTTTGATATTGCTTTTTTGGCATCGATATCGAAATTCACACAAGTAAAGACAGCAATATTTTTCATAATAGTTTCTTTTGAACAATCTATGACTTCATAATCGTCAGTCTGTAGACACATTGTTCTCCAACCATAAGTCATGCAAGAGTCATATCCCATTTTAACCCTTCTATAGTTTGCATCACAGGCTGTTTTTTCAGATTGGTATTTTTCTTCCTTAGCGTTTTCATAGCATTCTCTAGCATCTTTTAGCTGAGAACCATATGAGGATAAAAAGGTCTCAAATGTTTCTACTTCCCTTAAGGCTTGTGTGTGATTATAACTCTTCTCTAATTTTGGACCGATAACAACAAAGACGAGTGATAGAATAAATGGAATTACTATTATTAAAAGATAGTAATTTGCACCAAAAGGCAAAGATTTTCTAAACAAACTATCACCAGAAGATACATATTTTAAGACTCTCCTTACCGCTTCAATTACTAGAAAGCTCAGAAGAAGGCTAATTCCCAAATATAGATAAGGTAAAGGGTGAGTATAAGCGACCCAACCCGACCAAGAATCAATTGAATCCAAAAAATATACAGAACTGAAAAGAATACTTAAGATAATAAAAATCCAATAAATAACATTACCTAGTCGTAAGAATTTATCGCTTAAGTGTTTTAGGTTCATACTTTTAGATTACCGAATAAATCAATCTACATACAATACCACATATCTTACTCATTGCACAGCTACTTCCTAACAAATACTTAAAGTCATTTAAAATGGATACTTTCTTTTTAACATAACGATTTCTTCTCTTGCAAGTGTCCTTAGACTATCCATTTTTTTATCTGATTTATCAATTAAATAAGCTTCGTAGCCGTCCTCTAAAGCATATAAGGCAAATGATTTTATCTCATCGCTATACTCTGTAAGAATTATTCTCAAAGATTGTAATTCAGGCTCAGCAATCAATTCCTTTTGATTTTGGCTTACGTATAAATAAGCGGAGATACATTTGTCTTTATAAAAATTTTGAGTCTCTGGGAATGCAGATTGAAATTCAGATTGACTCATGCTTTTATTATAAAAAACATTATTATAAGTAGCATAGACATTACAGTTAATATGCGCATCGAGTAAGCTAGATTCAAGAAAATCATTAAAAAAAGAGAGTTGTTTTGACACCTTTGCGTAGTCATTCTCTACAGCTTTGATATTTAACTTAGAGTTTTTTACATTACTTGTTTCAAGTATGTTTAATTCTTCTTTTGAGGTTGTAGCTGATAATGAAGATTCGTCTTTGCTTATCTCGTCACGAACTATATATTGTTTACTACTCGAAAAAATTACTAGATATATTAATAAAAAGAGAAGTATACTTAACCTGAACCAATTATTTTCTATGAATTTTTTCATAATTTATTTTTTTACTCGACCCATCCTCCCTTATTTCTAATCCACACAACAACTCATAATAAATTAAGGCTTTTTTATTACAAGATCTGACAAATATGAATCAAAGACCTTACTTTCACCCCCCACCTCAATTTCTATTCCCTTAATCTTAAAGTTGATATTTTCATTTTTACCGCCAGCAACAAAATCAATAACAGATGTCGCACCCTCAACAACCAGACCATCTTGTGCAACATTTTTCTCAATGACATTTACAGGTACACTACTTTCGTAAATATATTTTTTTATACTCAATTTATTCTTTGCAGAGATGTATAACCTAAAGATAAGATTATCACTTGAAATTACTGCATTTTCTAGGTTTCCATTTTTAATTACCGCAATGTACGTTAATGAAAAATCACTATTTGTAAATTCCTTAATCGAAGTTTCCCTGATTTCGTCCACCCAGTTCACACATCTCGAAATTTCTCTATTGTCAGAAATATTTGTTACCTCCTTATTATCCTTATACAACTTAAGGGTTGATTTTAAAGTACCACTTTCATAAGCTCCTTTCGGGATTATTATACGAACTGGATCACTTTTAGGAGTGAAATCCTCATTGTTTGTAGAGACAAGTCTACCATCTTTCAACGAAAAGCTAGATCTCAATTCACCTTTATCATAATCTGTAGAATCAATATTTACGTTAATTCTCATTTGTGAATTTTCACACAAGGTATCGCCGAACGTAGCTAGTATCTTGGGAGATTTTACAACCTCAACTACAGCAGTCTCTGACTTAGGACTTTGAACTATGTAATTTGTGACATTAAAAACATTTACTAAACCTATTTTTTCCTCTGAGGTCGACGCCATTTCCTTCTTCATATTCTCAACTGGCATATTTTGTTTTATTTCAGAATCATTTGTTTCTTTTTTTGGAATAGATTTGTAACCAGTTACAATTTGTGGTTCATTTTTTCTAATATTCTTTACAACCTTCACATCCACCACATCATCATTTGTACTTGTTGAAATAAAACCAACGTCACTAAGAACACCCTCTTGTAAATGACTCGAATCTTTTTTACCGAAAAAAAAATCAAACCAACTAAATGGATTCCACCAAGACGCTAATGCGATTTGAGGTAAGATCAACACAGTAAATAGTATGATGGGTAAGATTTTGTTGATTTTGTTCATAGTATTTTATTACAACCATTCTGCCACACCTCCATGTCTTGAACAAGTTCCCCTTCTTGATTGACTAAAACTATATGTTCCATCTCTACACTGCGCACTCGCTCCAGCTGGGACCGAATTATCATCGGTGTACGCTGGAGAGTGAACGGTATTTCCCCTACTGTTTACATAATGATTATCATTAGATAGCTCCGTATTTGAAACTGTCTCCTTTTTAGCTGACATATCTTCTACTGGAGTCGGGTATTTTACTTGATACTGCTCTGTAGGTATTACTGTTTTAATTGGTACTCCTATCTGATTACCCTGTATTGAATTTATTGGTTTAGATGGCGCATTGTCTGAAATAGCCATTAGACCAAAATATCCAGCTATTGGCAGTAAATATCTTTTTTTCTTATACCAAGGTCGTATTTCTACTGGGTTCATATATTATTTAGTATCTCGTAGATGCTATTTACACGGAAATTATATCACCCCCTTCTCCTAAGCACCAAAATGAATAATAAAATTACTATTATCCACAATGGACCGATAATTAAAATAAAAGAAAATCCAAAATATATAAGTAAGATTGCTAAAAAAAATATAATTAATATTTTAGCTGATTTTCTGAGAATTCTAAGAATTTGTCGTATGTCTAAAACCACAGCGTCCAAAAATCGTGTTTTATACCTAGCTTTGACTATTTTAGAATACAAAAAAACACTATATGATAAAAAGAGAATAGGGATAAAAATTATAAAAATGAAGGTGATCAGATAAATAATATCCAAATTTGATTCATTATTACTAAATTGCACATTACGTAATAACAACTCACTCAAAAAGATACCAAGAAATAACAGTGCAAATATCTGTATTATTTTTTTAAGTGGTTTTGGAAATGGAGCAAGCATGTTTATTTTTTATTAAAATTGTTTTCTAACTTAATCAATACACTCTTTATTACCGTGTCTTTACCAAAATAGATTATGTTACCTGTTTTTGAATCAAATTTAATATGCCTCTTCAAATAACCAGTCCTAATAGGATCGACTTTTGATATTTTCTTAATCAATGAATCAAGCGTTTTTTTCATAAGTTACCTTTCTATCTTAATGTTTCCTTGCAAACATTAAATCCATCCTTATGTTTGCAATTTAAACCACATTCATAGTCGTATTCGTATCTTGGTATAGATTTTGACTCCCCATAAGATATAGCCCAGCTTCTACAACTCTCTAGACTATCAAAATTACCACCTTCGACCCAATTAGGTAAATTATTTTTATCAGGATAGAAAAAACCACTCCAGACATCCTTTTTAAAGGAATTTAGGAGAATTAATATCACGATGATAATTAATACATATCTCATATATTCTTTAATGTACCATTTATTGGCAGTGTTGTATAATGTTCACAACGTTCACATAAAAATGAAAACCATACCTAAAGAAATCAAGCAGTACTTGTACACACTAAAATGTAACAAAAGGAATGAAGAATACGAGACTCTAACACTCATGCTCATGAATAATGACTTTCTAGACTCAATTCAGAACATCCTATTGAAGTCTATACATAGTACAGTTACAAAAGGTAGTAAAGTAAGCTTTAAAGTATTTTCGGATGAAGATTACGAAGATACAATCGAAAGAATTCCCAGAAATCCTTATTTTAAAAAAACTTTTAAAAGAGATGAGCTTGAGAAAAAATCTTACATCATGAAAAACATCATTATAGAGCTCGTTTTAAACACTATTTTAAGTTCAGCCATGAATGAAGTAGACGCTAGTTTTAAGGATGTAAAATTCAATACAAGACTAGATAGTCTAAAATTTCCACTCATCACTCATGATTTAGCAATAGAGAAAAGTGTGAGGATTTATAAGTTAAAATTTCCATATTCCACAACTAAAAACGAGCTATATAGATATATTGATGATAATTTAGATTTAAAAAACTCACCGAAAAAGAAGAAGATGTCTTTTGGACTAGGCTTGAGACTTTTAGAAATCGAACATGATATTTTAGCCAGAAAGAATACAGGTAGGATTCGTAAACATGAATATATTGAACAAACGATAGCGGAAGAACTTTTAAAACGATACGGTGAAAAAATGTCTGTCGACGCCATTAAAAAGACAATTCTTAGAACAAAAAAGATGGTGTCGGAAATGAATAGTAATTGAGACAAATAGATAGCCCTTAATTTGTCCTATACTCTTAATTCCCAAATCAATACAATAGAAGCTAGCTTGCGAAGGCAGGCTTTTTTTATTTATAACAAATCAAATATATGCAAATGAAATACCTATCCCTCGAAGATTATGAGAATCATAGATATTTACCGGATCTAGATATAGCAAGTTTACTTATCGCAAAAAACTATGAATTAGTCTTTATAGACAAAATAAGTGACAACAAAGCGACTTTTGTATTTAAAAACGCCAAAGAAATAGATGACCTAATTGAAGGCTACTGGCAAGACACTGTCAAAGTGTCACCTTTGAAGTTCGCAAATGCTCGACGTTCACTCAAAGCTCGACTTTATGCGATGAAATCCCCTCTTAAATAAACTAACTAACACATTAAATGAAATGAATACAATACCAATTAAAAAAGCTTCAATAGTACTGGATAACCAATTAGCCGAAACAGTGTATGACCCAAAGAGCAGAACTACCAAGT
>VEQN01000008.1 GCA_018883165.1 Candidatus Tayloriibacteriota bacterium | reverse complement strand
CTAATACACCAAGATCAAGCGATACAAGTTCTTTGTCTTTAAGTGATTCTGGTACGTCACCGAGCGCTATTCTGTTAGCCAAGCCTTCAACAATTGCAGTTTTACCTACCCCAGCTTCACCGATGAGGATCGGGTTATTCTTTGTTCGTCTTGAAAGAATCTGAATGACACGTGCGATTTCAACATCTCGTCCAATCACTGGATCAAGTTTATGTTCACGTGCAAGCACAGTGAGGTTACGTGTATATTTCTGAATCGCTTTTGTCTTCTTTGATCCAGAACCTTCTCCAACACCTGCTGACTTGTTCTGTCGTAGCTCCTGCAAAGCTTTAAGTACCTGATCTCTGTCGATCTTAAATCGAGATATCATGTCACGAGCAATATTTCCATGATCAAAGATTGCCAAAAAAAGATGCTCAACTGAAACAAATTCATCTTTCATACTTGCTGCAACTTTTGCTGAGTGTTCAATGATTTGAGCAAGTTCAGGTGTGAGGTACAGCTGATATGACGGTGAGATTGTTTGACCCTGATCACCCGTTTCAATTGCTTCCAACACATTGTCTGTGAGAAGTAGTGTGTCTACCTCAAGTTTTTCGAGCACTGAAAACACAATACTGTCTTCTTGCACCAAGAGTGCCGTTAGAAGATGCATTGGGTTCACATGATTCTGTGCTCGTTCTATTGCGAGCTCATGCGCCTTTTTAATTGCTTCCTTTGCTTTTGTTGTGAAATGACTTAATGGTGGCATATATTCTGATTATATCACACGAGTCAAGTCCAGAAAAACTATATATTTATGAATTTTCTGACCACACCGTACCCTATTAATTCTGAATTTCTTTTGAAAAACCAACTACCTTAGATATTGCTTCCACGATCTTTACTTGGGCAATTTCAATATCTTTCTTTGTGGTATATCTCCCAAGTGATATACGAAGTGAACTCTTGGCACATCCTTTAAACTGTCCGACTACGCGTTCAGTGTTTGAAGGCATAGTACCTCTTGCAAGCTCGAGAGCTTCGATGACATATGACGAGGAATCTTCTTTCTTTGATCTGCAACTAGTTACTGATGAGACAGCAACACCGAGAACATCTAGTTTAAGTACCAAAAACTCTGCATCAATTTCAGGTATACAAATATTGATGTTGTTTGGTACTTTGTGTCTCCTGTCTCCATTCTCTTGTACATGAATATTTTTCTTCTCAAGTGCTGTCTTAATATATGAAAGGCATGTATCTCGGAGCGCACCAATTCTCCCACTTTCACTCTCCCATTCCTTTCTGCATAGCAAGAGAGCATGTGCAAAACCCAATATCTGCGGCAGCGCTTCTGTTCCTGGTCGAATATGCCTTTCTTGTGACCCACCATACATGAATGGTTCAACTGATATTCCCCTGCGGATATATATGGCACCAATTCCTCTAGGTCCATATATTTTTGAACCATCAAGAGTCATGAGATCAATACCAAGTGAAGGTACGCGAATGTCACAATATTGCAACGCCTGACACGCGTCTGTATGGAAATATGGGAACGAAGAAACGCTTCTTCCTTGTTCTTTTTTAAAGTGTCTCAACGCTTTTGCAATTTCAGATATTGGTTGAATTGTTCCAATCTCATTGTTTACATACATTACCGAGACAAGAACGGTCTCAGGCCGGAGTGCCATCTTGATATCTTTAATGTGTACAAGGCCATTTTCCTCTACAGGTATATATGACACCTCACACACTTGCATATCACTCAAATGTTTCAGGATCCCTTTAATTGCAGGATGTTCAATATTCGTTGAGATGATATGTGGTCGTTTACCAATTTCAGCGAATGTTGGATTCTTCAGTATCGCTTTAATGACACCAGCTATGCACAAGTTGTCACCCTCAGTTCCTCCTGATGTGAAATATATCTCATCACTATGTACTTCAAGTGCCTGTGCAACTACTGTACGTGCTTTTTCCAACTCTTCTGAAGCAAGAACCCCTTCTTGGTACAAAGAAGATGGATTTGCTGGAAATTGAGAGTATGAGTTCTTCACAATCTCAATGACCCGAGGATCAGCCGGGGTTACTGATGCATAGTCTAGATATATTCTCTCTGGTTTTCTCTTAAAGATTTGTAGCATGGGTTGTGGTATACGTACTATACAAAAAAGTTACCACTCTGTATACTTCGAATATGAATTTCAGTGAATCATTCAACCAATTACTTCAAACACTTACCCCTCAAGATATTTCGATTATAGGTCTAGGAGTTTTTTGCCTCATTCTTCTTTTTGCTTTTTTGTATGAGCATAGAAGAATCAGTCGAATCCTTCGAGGTAAAAATACACTCACTATTGAAGATTCAATTATAGAACTCGCTAAAGAATTAGATTCACTCAATGACTTCAAAGAAGCATCTGAGGAATATTTGAAGCTCGTAGAGAAGAGACTTCGAAAATCTGTACAAGGGATTGAAACAAGACGATTCAACGCATTCAAAGGAACTGGCGCAGGAGGAAACCAAAGCTTTGCGTGTGCATTTGTGAATGAGAATGGTGACGGCATCATTCTTTCAAGCCTCTACGCAAGTGACCGAATGAGTGTATTTGCAAAACCTGTTAAAAGCTTCACTTCTACGTACGAGCTCACCGAAGAAGAAGAGCATGCTCTCCAAACAGCAAAGAGAAAAGCAATCGAGGTAATTGAAGAGTAGTAGGTTGCTAAAATGGCTAAAATATTGTATCTTTTGAGTACGTAATTCGTGCGTATTTTAGTATTTACCCTACGTGCTGAGTGAACATATCTATGCAAAAAAACACCTCAAACGCACAAGCACAAACAGAACGACCACCAGTGGTGGTCGTCATGGGCCATGTAGACCACGGTAAATCTACCCTCCTCGACTATATCCGAAAGACAAATGTTGTAGACAAAGAAGTTGGAGGTATCACCCAAAGAATGTCAGCGTATGAGGTGTCACACAATGGAAAGAACATTACCTTCCTTGATACCCCAGGACATGAGTCATTCAGTGCCATTCGAGCACGTGGTGCCAACGCTGCAGATATTGCGATTCTTATTGTTTCAGCTGAAGATGGAGTAAAACCGCAGACACTCGACGCATACAAAGAAATCAAAGCAGCGGCACTCCCATTCATTGTTGGTATTTCGAAGATTGATAAGCCAAATGCGAATATCGATCGAGCAAAACAATCTCTTGCTGAGAATGAGATATATGTTGAAGGCTACGGAGGAACTGTACCGTTTGTACCATTTTCTGGAAAAAGCGGAGAAGGTATCCCAGATCTCCTTGATATGATTCTCCTTACCGCTGAAGTTGAACAATTCACTGCAAGAACTGATGTTTCTGCTGAATGTATTGTAGTTGAATCAAACCGAGACAAAGTTAGAGGTATTTCAGCAACACTCATCATCAAGAATGGAAAACTTACATCTGGAACATTCCTCGTTTCAGGAGAAGCCCTTTCACCTGTTCGTATAATGGAAAACTTCGCAGGTAAACCAATTAAAGAAGGTCTTCCTTCTCAGCCAGTTCGAGTCATCGGCTGGGACAAAGAACCTGAAGTGGGTGGTATGTGCTTTACTTTCCAGAACAAAAAAGAAGCTGAGAAGTACATTGAATCTGAGCAAATAAAGAGGGCAGAAGCATTGCAGAAGAGTAAAAAGCCCGCTTTCAATATGGCGCAGGATGAAGTTAAAGTAGTTCCCCTCATCATCAAAGCAGACACTTCAGGGTCAATCGAAGCTGTGAAGTATGAAATTAAGAAAATTAAGGTTGATCGTGTAGAGCTTCGTGTTGTTCAAGCTGCAATCGGTGACATCAACGAAAACGATATCAAAGCTGCGATTGGTGTACCAGGTACGCTCATACTCGGATTCACTGTTAAAACAGATGCTGCAACAAAGCGGTTTGCTGAACAACACGGGATTGAAACTCATGTATATGACATCATATACAAGCTCACAGAGTGGCTCACTGAAGAGGCAAAACGACGTGCACCTAAAGTACTCATTGAGGAACAGAAAGGTGTTGCCAAAGTACTTAAATTCTTTAGTTCGGTTCGAGACAAGCAAGTACTTGGTGCTCGCGTAGAAGCTGGAACCATCTCAATGAATGATGAGGTTAAGATTATGAGACGTGACAATGAAATTGGACGAGGTCGAGTACGAGAGCTACAGCACATGAAATCAAAGGTTGGATCAATTGAAGAAGGTAAAGAATTCGGTACGATGATTGAGTCTAAAATGGAGATTGCTCCTGGAGACAAAATAGAAGCATTTCATATTGTAGAACGATAACATGGAACACAGACCAAACCCCTACAAAGACAAACGAGCAGAGGAAGTTCTTCGAGAGCTTGCTATGAAATTCATCGCAAATGAATCTAATGGAACTTCTCTTGTAACAGTTACCAACGTACTCCTCTCAAACAGAGGCAAAAACCTCATGGTCTGCTTTACTGTACTTCCTGAAGAGAAAGAAGAGGTCGTACTTGATTTCTTGAAACGAAAGCGACCAGAGTTCAAGGAGTACATCAAGGAAAACTCACGGTTGGGTATCATTCCACTAGTAGACTTCCAAATCGATTTTGGTGAGAAAAATCGACAAACAGTGGACAGATTGATATAGTAGAACATATACAATTGGCGTAGTGGCGAAGTTGGTCAACGCGACAGTCTGCAAAACTGTTATGCGCCGGTTCGATCCCGGCCTACGCCTCCAAAATTTGCCCGGGTGGTGGAATGGCAGACACGGGGGACTTAAAATCCCCTGACCTCAACAGTCGTGTGGGTTCGAGTCCCACCCCGGGCACCAGTTAATTACTTTCAAAATATTTTTGAATGTGTTATAACTGTACGTATAAAAATATCCGCCTGTAGCTCAGTTGGTAGAGCAACTCCCTCTTAAGGAGATGGTCGTAGGTTCGAATCCTACCAGGCGGACACGGTTTCAAGAAACCAAGTTGGGCGAGTGGCGGAATTGGTATACGCGCTAGTCTTAGGAACTAGTCCCGCAAGGGTTGGAGGTTCGAGTCCTCTCTCGCCCACCAGAAATATATTCTAAAAAAACCTTATTTATAGGGCTTTTTCTAGTTTGACTTTTGTGTATATCGGTGATATAATATACATAGTATTAGCTCTTTGAAGGTAACCGTGCTGTTGAGTGGAAAAGAAAGTCTTTGAATCAATCGAAGCCTTTCTCACCACTCCAACATCATGACAAACACCACACCCCATAACGTCCTCCTGTATCGCAATAACAGCCTATGGGCTGAACTCGCGGAAGACCTCGCCCATCGAGCAACCTTCTTCCACGACGACCCCGAGGATCCAGCAAAACCCGGCGCCGAAGTTACCATTCAGGTTTTCCCTCAGGGAACGCCGGAATCGGAAATTGAGGCTTGGATTCACGAGCACAGCGACATGCTGAAAAGCGCTCGGGACATCTACTCTGACGAGACCTGCCTTCGACCGATCGTGGCTGCCGGAATCCGGAAGCGCTACAAAATCGACAATCTGAACGAAGCCGTCGCCCAAGCAAGCGACCGTATCTTCGAGCAGAAGTCACCTGCGGAAGCGTACCGGAAAATCTTTGAGCGCCTTATCAGCGCCCAAGGCATCACTCGGGCCGTGATCGTCCTGGACGCCATCGTGGATTACAATCCGCTGGCGATTCCGGAATTCAACGATCCGGACGGAAGGATCCGCAAAGACCGATCAATGCTCGTGCGCTACGCCGAACTGTTCAAAGGTCTCATGCCCGAAGGCGTCGAAAGCACCTTCGTCAACATTGAGGATCTCGAACTTCCCGGCGAAGACACGGTCGTCCTGGTCCATCATCACGCCCTCAACGGCACCAATGATGCAGAGAAGTTCAGCGACTGCCCGCGTGTCATGATGCCCTATCCAAAAGGGCTGATCGACAAGGCGAGCAAGCTGTGCGACCTGGGAGGAATCATCGAAGGCGATTTCCTCGACACCTTGCGCCGGATCATCCGCTTCGAATCCAAAAAGGGTTAATGGCAGTATTCCTGCTCGGTCAAGGCGACAGTAATCGAGGTTCCATTCCTCGTAGCCAAAATGCACTCTCGCCAATAGGCCAGAGTGCATTTCCTTTTACTTAAAATTGCCGACCCGCCTCATCACTTTATCAATATTCAAGCAAATCAACACCAATTTGCCAGGCACTCTATTCGGGGTATAAATCCCTCTCTCACAAACACCGAAAACACCTATATTCTTAGGTGTTTTCTCTTACATTTCCATACTTGACAATATACATATATATGTTATATAATTTAACACGAATAACTCCCCTATCTTTAACTGCCCATTTGCAGTCAAAAGCTTGAAATTAAACCCAGCACCCAATCTTAGTGAAGCTTCTGGGAGGGAGCTGATCTTTGAAAACAACAACGTTATGAAAACACTTTGGAGGGAGGTCATTCTCCCAGTAATCATCATCGCATTGCTCGCCACAGCACTACTCATGGTAATCAGTTACCTAGATAAAACGAGCCAAGTGCTTGCAACGGTCACAATCGTACAGACAGGACTCATCATCATGAGCGCGGCCCGTGCAAAAAACACGATCGCACCATGGAGGGTAACGTTCACTACACTGTCGCTGTACCTCCTTGCAGGTCAGCTCACTTTCATGTGGGCAAACAGCCTCATTCCGTTCAACAGCATCACAAACCTTGCTAACGGAATATTCATTGTCTTGTTCGTTTTTGCTTTCATGTCCGCACCTTCGGGTGAAATCAAGAAAGCAAAGATTGCAAGAACTGAGTGGTTTGGTAGCCCATTCCGAATTCCAGGCCTCGACAGAGGTGTGACACTCGGACAAGGTAATGTTACATATCCAGCCACATTCTGTGCGGAGATCCTGGATCTCCGTACTCCATACTTCTTGGCACTGTCCTTGGAGACGATTCCAAACAAAGCAGGTAGCAAAGCTGACTGCACCATGGGTGTTAACATTCAATTCAAGAACGTTGACCCTAACAGGCTCGACGAATTTAAGTTGGATGTTCACATCACACCAGCAATCACTGAAATGATAGCTGATTACCTTCGGAGGTGGGCAGCGACCATAACTGAAGACATGTTCATCGGTAAGGTAGCACCCCCTCTACTCCCCGGTCACCCACGCGCGGTGACAGCTATGCAGCAAGCATCTCAAATCATACGAGATGCACTGAATATGCAGGAAGCAAAATCCAAGCTCAACGATTTCGGTTTAATGACCGACCTGGTTGCCTGTACAGACCCTAAGAAGTCTGCCCAGACTAACGAAGCCGAACAGCTTCGGAAGACCATGGACATCCTCATGCAAGGATCTGGTAACCTCGGTATCGGTGACGCAGCGACAGCTGCAAATATCGCATTGGTGCTTGGAGGGAAAGGTTTTGCCATTACCACAAGTGGTGGCAAAAAAGGTGCCGGTGGCATCATTGCTGATCTGGACGAAACCTCGACAAAAGGTGGGAAAAAAGGTGGCGCAAAAGCCACTGAGGAAAAGAAAGAAGACAAACCGAATCCACCGAAAGCTGGAAAAGGTAAGGCCCCGACCATTGTCCTGATTGTCTGGGGAGCACTTGCTCTGATTCAGTTCATTGGCTGGGGTAAAAACCAGCAAAAGAACGGTGACAACTTTCACCCAGGTCAAATCGTTGATAAAGCCAAGCAGGTCAAAGTACAAGATGTGCTCCCACCGAAACCGAAGAGCCTGAAAGACACTGTTATCCTCACAGATAACGGAGACCAGACCTGGATCACATCCAGTAAGGTAAACGAATATGGGCTTCGTGACACCGACAAAGACGGATGGATCACAAACAAAGCTGAAGGATATCGACGCTGCGAAGTGCTTGATATTGAGTTCAGTGTGAACCGACCAACTGACATTGTGGTCATTGAAGCAGAACTTCAGAGTGGAGAAATTGTGACGTTCGCGTCCGATGAAATTGGATGGTATCAGCAGCTTGAGAATGGCCAGAAAAGCCGTGTCGCATTCCTCCGCTTGCTTCGGCAATCGGTAAAAATGCGCTTCAAAGTGACCAGCCCAATGGACGGGTACCCACTCACCATCACAGTGAAGCGTGAGAGCTTCATTAACTGATCATAACAACCAACCTCAAGGCCGCAGGCAAAGGAATTTACATCCTCCCTGCGGCTTTTTGCTTTCCAAAACAAAAAGCCCCGAAGGGCTTTTTGATATACGTAAATTCTGTTTAACGTATTACCTGATCTACTCCGTTATCACTTCTATTTGCTCCGATAGTATTCATAATGAGATCCATAATACCGAATGCAGATACCATGATAAACATACCTACAACTCCCCAGATAATATGATTTCTACCTGTTGAACGGGCATCATCACTATCAGCACCTTTCACATACTCAAACACACCATAAAGAAATACCAGGACTGCAGCCGCAAACAAAAGCGTAATCAGAGGGTTCAGAATTACTTCGTTTATTTTATGAATGAGTGTTACTACTGATTCCATGAAGTTGATTAATTACCTTGTCTATAGTATCCAGCTGAGTTAGGAAGACCTGGTGCTGGTGGAGCTGTGTTATCTAGGTTAACACTTCGTACAAGGATATTCACCAATCCCCAGACAGATACCATCACGAAGAGTGCGACGATACCCCAGATAATGTAGCCCTGTGCCTCCTTTCGAGCTTCTCCATCGCCTCCTGCGATTACAAACTTGAAGATACCCCAAAGGAAGATGAGTACTGTAAGTGCAATAACAAACGGGATCAATCGGTTGATCAAATCACTCGCTTGTGCCAAGAGACCAAGAATTCCTCCGATGCTCTGTGCACTAGCAATACCAGGAACAACTACTGCAGCAAGTGTTCCGATTTTGAACAGATTATTTTTCATCTTTTAATATTAATTTAAATTATTATTAAGTGACTTTATACAAGTCGCTTGATATAAAGTATATCACGGGAGACTACATCCTAACACTCGTATTCCACATGATAGCCTTCGCTCTCAGATTATATCCATGTGCCATTTGGTCTAGTAGTTCCACCACCTGATGACCCTCCTCCTGATCCCGAGCCAGAATTAGAACCACTTCCTGTACCATCCACACCTGGTACAGCTGGCATCGGAGGAAGTCCATTACTCAAAGCAAATGATCGTATCAAAATGTTCACCAATCCCCATACAGATACCATCACGAAGAGCGCGACGATACCCCACATGATATATCCCCTTGCTTCTTTTCGAGCATCTTCACTATCACCCGCAAGAACAAGTTTAAACAGTCCCCAAACAAATACCAATACAGTTAGCGCAATTACCAGTGGTAATAGCCAGTCAATTAGTTGCCCGACCATTTTGATTACCCCTATCAATCCTGATTGCTGCATATATGTGTATGTTTATGATTAATCCCCTTTATTTTAACTGAGGGATGACTAAATTACCAGAGAAGAATGTTGACGTAAGAATAGATACAAGTCCCCATACAGATACCATCACGAAGAGAGATACAATACCGTATGTAACAATAGCCAAGGCTTCCTTTCGAGCATCTTCACTGTTACTTCGAACTAGCTGGAATATACCCCAGATGAAGACAAGAAGCGTAAGTGCCACAACCAACGGTACAAGACTCTTGATGAGTCCAATGATCAAAGATACAGCGCTTTTAAAATCAGTTGCTTGAGCATCAGCAAGAGCTGGTGCCACCGCAAGTACCACTAATGTTATGTATGCAAAGATTTTGTTTTTCATATATGTTTTAGTTACTTCCCGTGCCAAGCTGTCTTACAGTCCCCTCAATTGCATTTGCAATAACCTGAGCACCGAGGATTACAGCTGCACCTACAGCAGTCCATGTAAATGTCTTTGTCGCTGCTTGAATCTTTTTCTCATCACCACGTGCTGTCACATAGTTAAATCCAGCAAAGATGATGAAGAACACGACAACGATAGCACCAAGCATGGTGACTACTTTAAGGATACTCTTTAGAAATCCTTGCAATGTTGCATTCGCTCCGAGAGGATTCTTGAAGATCTTCCCCTCCGAAGTCGGACCCGTTGATACATTATTCGCTGCAAATACAACCGGTGCAGTAAAAATCGCAAGCAAAAACACAAATGTCAGAATGTGTACCAATATTCTTTTATTCTTTTTCATAAACTTCATGTTATTTATAAAATTCAGCACCAACACCAATCCAATCTAGTATTGAGTATACAATGAGCCAAGCTCCAAGTGTAAAGAATATTCCCCAGATAACCTTGGTGAATATTTCATGTGCTTTTTTGATCTGACTATCACTCCCTCCTGCTGTTGCATAGAGATAGCCTGCATATGTAATTGAAATAACAGCGGCCATGGCAACAAACACAACTGCATCCTGAATAATATTCTGACCCATTTGCACAAGATCATTCCATCCACATTGTCCACCATTCTGAGCTGGGCCAGCCCAACTACCGCACTGTGGCACAATCGGAACCAAAATTTGTGCTGCCGCCACCTTTGGACTCACCAACAAAAGACTCAGTGCGAGATACTTTTTTCTTGAAATTTTTGTAAATATAGATTTCATATATGTTATCTTGTTGAATAAAGCCTATCGAGTTTCTCACTTGTTTCAGAAAGTGCATTTGTCACCTTCTTTCTACCCGTTGTAATTGATTCTATCATATCTCCGAATATTGTATCACTCTCGGCAGCATCTGGGTCATACCAAGACTGCGACTGGATGGCTGATTTGTAGAATATTGTCATATATGGATCCGCAGGCCTTTCAGTAAGCATTTCTCTTCGTACAGGTGGGAGATTTGTTAATTCACTGAGTATCTTCAATACATCAGGACTGGTGAGTTTGTTAATTACAGCATATGCACCTTGCGGGTTCTTTGCTCGCTTTACAATACTAAACGCTGTAATTCTTCCATACACCGCAGGGTATCCATTAGGATCATTCGGCATTGCAGCTACATCAAAATTTAAGTTTGGATTCTTCTCTTGGATTCTTCTCAACTCACTTGCAAAACCAAAGTAGAGCGCCAAATTTCCATTCAGAAACGCTTGCTGTGATGGTGGCATAGATCTATTCCATGAATACACCTTGTCAGAAGGATTAGCGAATGATCCAAAGAATTGAATCAAGGTTTCTGGATCAACGCTCATGCCATCATCCCTGTCATCAATGACAGAATATGTCGCACCTGTAAGTGGATTCTTTGCAGATATTTTGTTACCAGCCTGCATAAAGAGTGTTACGAGTACCTCCTTAGCATGTGTAAGGTTCTGGTACTCACCCAAGGCTACGAGCGCTTGTGTAACTCTAGCCGTATCAGTTTTCTTAATGATTGCAGGTGCCATGACTTGAAGCTCAGACCACCTATATGGAGGCCTTGAGACGCCGGCAAATGAGAAGATATTCTTGTTCCAGTACATAACCATAGGGTCAATCATAAATGGAATTCCAGTGATTCCCTCTTTATCTGCAAAAAGAGACGCCGCATCGATATATGTATTCAGGTATGTTCTTGAATCCAAGGTTGCAGGTGGAATCAGTTGCAGTTTGTTTCGCTGACTATACAACATGTCATCCGTAAGGAGGACAGCGTCTGGTCCGTTTCCTTCCGCCAACGCGTTCACAAAATCTCTTTCAAAGGTCTCGGGATCTTTCTCAACATAGTTAACTTCAATCAATGTCTCCTTGATATTTATATTTCTCACCAACTCTGTAATTAAGCCACCGGGAACAGTTCCCCAGATAGTTGCTTTAGGTATCGCAACTCTGTTTGTCCCACCAAACCCTGCAAAGACCGCAATACCAACCATCGCTATGAATATGAATAATGCGAGTACTACAATTTGAAAGACACTTACGTTTCTCATATACTAGATATTGTATCACGAAATATTTCTAAGCTCCTCTGGTGCTATGTTCATAGCTGGATTAATTTCTTCTTTAGATTTCTCAGGGTGCATGTTTCGAGCTTCTCCAGGGACTAAAGTTGGCTCATGTACATAGAGTAGACCGTAATGATGCGAACCGGCATCAATGAAGCTCTCAAGTACAAATCCATTTGATTCAAAAATAGTTCGAGCATCTTCTTGAGTGAGGATGTGATCTGGATGAGGGCCAATCTGATTAAAAGAATCAACCCATTCAACAACAGCAATCTTTCCGCTATGTTTCAATATTCTTTTTGCTTCTTTCACAACAGCCTTAGGGTTTTCAGATTGAAACAAGACATTCGCAATTACAATACGATCTACTGAAGCTGATACAAGGCCAGAACCTTTAAAGGATTCCAAATCACCTTGGATCACCTCCAACTGATTCATCCCTTCTTTTACGGCCTCATTTTTAATCTTTCGCAGATGATCTGGATCAACATCAATTGCGAAAACTCTCCCGTAAGGGCCAACTCTGCGTGCAAGTTGTAGTGCATAAAAACCGATACCGGCACCAAAATCAGCTACGGTCATTCCTTCAGCAACATACAGTTGCTCAATTACTTTTCCTGGATCTGAAAACATGCATATATCATATCAGATATATGACTGCATTACCTCAACCAGAATGTTGATATGTAGAATGCATAAATGCATAAAAACAAAACCCCTTGCCTTCTTTCAATCTTTTCTTTCTCTCCAACAAACAAAAAGATGAATAGAAGAAGACTTGAAAATACAAGAAACTCCAAATCTATAAATGCATCGTGTTGAAGTGGCAACGGAGATATTACTGCACTAAGGCCAAGGATCCAAAAGATATTAAATATGTTTGAACCGACAATATTTCCAACTGCAATATCAGTTTCTTTCCGATATGCAGCTACAGCTGATGCGGCAAGCTCAGGCAACGATGTACCTACAGCTACAATAGTTAGACCAATTACAGATTCTGACATGCCAATATGTGCAGCAATGAATACTGCACTTTCCACAATCCACTTACCTCCAATTACAAGTGCCGCTAATCCACCTAAGATATATGACCACATCTTATACTTACCCAAATGTACATACTCAACACTATCATCCATATCTGTTTCTTTTGAGATACCAAATATGTAATACATAAATATGATGAAAAACGAGAGTAGTACGAGTCCATCTATCCTACTCAAGACATTCCATGAGCTACCAATTCCACCATCAAAGAACACATCATTTGCAAGAACCACAGTTATCACAGCGGCAAGAAGTGACAAAGGAATTTCCTTCCAAATAGTATTTCTTTTCACTGTAAGTGGATATATGATTGCGCAAATACCCAGTATCAAGAATACATTTGCAATATTACTTCCGATGATATTTCCAATTGCAAGATCGGTAGAACCTGAAAGTGCAGAAGTTAGATTTACTGCAAGCTCAGGTGCTGAGGTACCAAATCCTACAATCGTAAGCCCGATGACAAGATTAGAGACTTTGTACTTTCGCGCCAACGATACTGAACCAGTTACCAAATAGTCTGCACCTTTAATGAGAAGTGCAAATCCTACAAGGAGTACAAGAATTGATTGGAGCATAGACTATAGGCAGATTAATGATGCGAGACTATCACCATCTCGAAGTCTCATAATTCGTACACCTTGTGTATCTCGTCCAAGTGTTGGGATTTCTTTGAGATCACATCTGATCACTTGTGATTTCTTTGAGATAGCAACAGCTTCTTCAAATTCTTGTGTCACAATTCTTGCTGAAATGAGATCACCTGTTTTGTCAGTCACTTTTACAGTCTTAATACCCGATCCGCCTCTGTTTTGTACCTTGTATTCTTTAAGTGATGTTTTCTTACCGTAGCCATTAGCAGATACAACCAACACCTCAGCATCATTTGAGCCTTTCTTAATTGCATCAGCTCCAACAACATTCACCCCCTTATCAAGCTTCATGACTCGTACACCACCAGCGGCTCGTCCCATTTCTCGAACGTCATCTTGATCAAATCGAATTGATTGACCATCTGATGCAACCACCATTACATTGTCTCCTTTCTCTACAAAAGAAGCAGACACTAGCTCATCTCCCTGATCAAGTCGAATTGCAATAATTCCACTTCGTCGCACATCATGGAAACTCTCTGCGCTTACCTTCTTTCCAGTTCCTTGTTTAGTTACCAAGAAGAGTGAAAGTTCACTACCCTTCTTTACATCTTTAGGCATTGGAAGAATCGATGTCACTTTCTCATTTCCTTCGAGTGACAAGAAGTTCATGATTGATTTACCTCGTGTTGCTCGCTTTCCTTCAGGAATGTCATACATCTTGATTTGGTATGCCTTACCCTTGTCAGTGAAGAACAACAAATCACTGTGTGTAGTTGTATTAATTAAGTGAGTGATGAAATCTTCCTCTTTTGTGTTAAGGTCAACAACTCCAACTCCACCTCTTTTTTGTTTTCGATATTCATCAGGATCTGTTCGCTTTACATATCCGCCTGATGTAAATACAAGTACTGATTCTTCATCTGGAATAACATCTTCGATTGAGAAGTTCTTTGCACCATGTTTAATTATCTTTGTTCGTCGATCATCACCATACTTTTCTTTAATATCAGTGAGTTCAGTTTTAATGATACCTGTAACTCGTTTAGGGTTCTTAAGGATATCTTGGCATTCTTTGATGAATTCTTGTACCGCTTTCAATTGATCTTCAATCTTCTTTCGCTCAAGACCTGCAAGTTTCTGAAGTCTCATCTCAAGAATCGCAGTTGCTTGTCTTTCAGAGAACTTAAACTCCTTCATCAAGTTTGCATGAGCTGTAGGGGTATCTTTTGATGCCTTAATTAACTTGATTATCTGATCAATATGATCAAGTGCCTTCTTGAGATCAAGAAGAATATGTTCTTCATCTTGCGCTTTCTTTAGATCATACTCCGTTCGACGTCGAATTACTTCACGTCGGTGTTTAATGAATTCTTCAAGACACAACTTGAGAGATACAGTTTGTGGGATACCATCTACGAGCGCCACCATGTTGTAGTGGAATGTAGATTCAAGCTGTGTATGTCTGTACAAAAAGTTGAGTACATTTTGAGGATAGCTTCCACTCTTAAGTTCAATGACAACTCGAATATCTTTTGTTGATTCGTCTCGGATGTCTTTAATACCCTCAAGTTTCTTTTCTCGAACCAAATCTGCAATTGATTCAATGAGGTTTGCCTTACTTACTCGATATGGAATTGAGGTAATGACAATCTTTGATTGCCCTGCTTTTTCTTCAATTATCTCAGCTTCACCTCGAACAACAACTCCACCTCGTCCATGAGTGTATGCATGGAGAATATCAGCTGCTCCGTATGCAATACCTCCAAGTGGAAAATCTGGGCCTTTAATGAATTGCATCAAATCTTCTGTGTTCGCATCATCATTCTCAAGAAGATGTGTAGTTGCATCAACAACCTCTCGTAAGTTATGCGGAGGGATGTTTGTTGCCATACCTACAGCAATACCAAGAATTCCATTCAAAAGAAGATTAGGAACAGCTGTTGGAAGTACTGATGGTTCCTGTTTTGTACCATCATAGTTTGGGTTCATGTTTACTGTCTGCTTCTGAATATCCCGAAGGAGTTCAACAGTAATCTTTGCCATTCGCGCCTCGGTATATCGAGGAGCAGCTGCACCGTCTCCGTCAATTGACCCGAAGTTACCCTGACCTTGTACCAATGGGTATCGAAGTGTGAAGTCTTGTGCAAGACCTACAAGAGAATCGTAGATTGCAGCATCACCGTGTGGGTGATAGTTACCCATCACTTCACCAACCACGAATGCAGACTTTCGATACTTCGCAGCATGAGTCAAATTGTTTTGATTCATCGCGTACAGGATTCGCCTGTGTACTGGTTTCAAACCATCTCGAATATCAGGAAGGGCTCGATCTGTAATTACAGACATGGCGTAGTCAATGTATGACTCCTTCATTTCAGTGGTAATGTTTCTTGATACCACTCTCTCAAGTAAAGAAACTGGAGATCCAGCTGTCTTTGAGGAATCGTCTGCCTGTGTTTCTTCTTTTTTCTTTGCCATATATTTCTTTACTTGTTTCTAAATAGTGTATAACGCCGCTTATTGTATCAATTCTTCTTCCAATGTGGAAGTTGGCATAGACTCTAAATCTATGTCATACACACTATATTCTGTAGTGGTTGAATTCTTAGATTTCAATTCATTACTCAATTCTTTGAATCCCTCAGCTTCCTTGTTAAATACACCCGAAGCTGTCTTTGAAATACCTTCGACTCCTGTAGAGATCTTTTCTGTTAATTCTTTAAATGGTTTAAATGCATTTCCAAACATCTCATCTTTGCTCTGCTGAGATATATAGCTTCCCAATGACACAATCCAGACAAGCCCAATGATTGCAGTACATGAAATACTAATACCAAGTGCAATGGCACGCTTGGTCTCTTTAGGTTTTTTTCGTAGTTTATCTAACGTATCGAAAAACATACTATATGTAGTATATCAAACTATACCTGAGGGCTAAGGACAACCACCTCTCCTTCCTTACCATCCAAATCCTTCCTCTTGATTGTAAGCTTATCAAGTGCACCCGCTGAAGATCCGGCTTCCTTAAGAAAACTCTTTAGGTTCTCATCTTTATCATTCTTGAAATGCATCGGAATGACCATCTTAGCTTCAAGATTAAGTGCAATTTTGTATGCATCTTTTGGTGAAAGCACCCCATCCTCCTCGCCACCAATTGGGACGAATAACAAATCAACTGTATCAATCGCATCTGAAAGCGTACTTGGTAATTGTCCACTTTGTGCACCCAAGAAAAGCATATTGATTCCATCTACTGTAAGTGAATATATTGTATTGATTCTCTTACCATTACCCCTTGGTGCATTTTTAGCATCATATTCAGAGTTACCTGCAACACCATGTACAAAGATTCCATTTGTCTCATATTCACCAGGGCCAGAGATTACAAATGGCACCGTGTCACCGTATGAGAGGTCTACTCCACCGTTCATATCTTCATGTTCAAGAGTTTGAAGTACTACATTAGCACCAAACTTGCTTGATTTAAATTTTGAGTTCTTTGACGGTGGGTTAATTGCAATAGTAAGGTCACCGTACTGTACTTTAAAATATTCGTGTCCGAGGTATGTAACAATCATATGGGTGGTATTTTACCTTATGAGGTGGTTCGATGCAAAAAAGAAAGAGCACCGTGCCTTGGAAGGTCGGTGCTCTTGGTAGAATCGAGGAATGTCTTCGTGCGTTTTAGAGATCGCGCAAGTAGAAGAAAGGGTCCTCGAAACCTGGGACTCCACAGAGATAGCAGGCACAGGCCGTGAGCTGAAGCATGCTTCCCGCAAGGAGAAGGGTGATTCCGAGCGCGGAGATGATTCCGAGTCCGGGAGTTTCGTTTCCTCTTGTCATGGCTTGCCAGACTGCAGGGTGAAAATCTGCTTTTGTGCAGAGTCGAAGTGGCTTGGGGTACATAGGATCAATGAGCTTGGTTCGTCTCCTATTCGCAGGTCTCAACAAAGAGTTGATATAAACCTTACGTATCAAGAGTTGATAAAAATCATACATTATTATAAAAATAATGTCAATACTCTAGTACGGCCGCCAATTCTTGAAATATCCCTATTTCTATGTATACTATGCAAGCACTTTTTATTAGCCGAACACGGGCGTAATCCCTCTTGTGCCATCCAGATATTCAAAGAGAAGCACTCGTGATTCAAAACCTATATAATTTATGACAAAAAAAGTTGCTGAAGGAGTTACTCCTGAAGAATTGGAGCTTGCTCCAAAGAACGATACATACATGGGTAAGTTACTTGTTAACTCAGTAACACCACCAAGTGTTGGTGACCTTGTAGAAGGACCTGTGATAGCTATCGACAAGAAGGGAGTATTTATTGACCTCAAACCATATGGTACTGGTATCATCTATGGTCGAGAGTATGTAAACGCTCGAGATATTATCCGAAAAGTAAACATTGGCGACAATATTGCAGCTAAAGTTGTTGATATTGGTAACGTTGATGGATACATTGAACTCTCACTCAAGGAGGCTAAGCAAGCCCTCATCTGGAGTGAAGCTGAGACAGCAATCAAAGATCGAACAAGCTTTGATATCCCTGTTCTTGAAGCAAACAAAGGAGGTCTCCTTCTTTCATGGCAAGGTATCCACGGATTCCTTCCTGCTTCACAGCTCAAAGCTGATCACTACCCACGGGTCGCTGATGGTGACAAAGACAAGATTCTTGAAGAACTCAAGAAGTTTGTTGGCACAAAGCTTTCTGTAACAATCATTTCTGCATCTCCAAAAGAAGGTAAACTCATCTTCTCTGAGAAGAGTCCAGAATCTAAAGAGAAAGAAAAGATCATTGGTAAATATACAATCAACGATGAAGTTGAAGGTACAGTTACTGGTGCCGTAGACTTCGGTGTATTCATCAAACTTGAAGAAGGTCTTGAAGGTCTTGTACACATCTCAGAAATTGACTGGGCACTTGTTGAAGATCCTCGATCACTCTACAAAGTTGGTGACAAAGTTAAGGTTAAAGTTATTGAAATCAAAGATGGTAAGATTTCACTTTCAATCAAGGCACTTAAGCCAAACCCATGGAAAGAAGCTGAGAAGAAGTACAAGAAAGATGATGTTGTGTCTGGTGTAATTATCAAATTCAACAAGCACGGTGCACTTGCTTCAATTGAAGAAGGTGTAGCAGGACTTGTACACGTCTCAGAATTCGGCAGTGATGTTAAGCTTCGAGAAAAACTTGAACTTGGTAAGTCATACACATTTAAGATCAACCTCTTCGATCCAAAGGAGCAGAAGATGGCACTCTCATTCGTAGACAAGAAGTAATTCAAAACTCTACAGAGTAGCAAAAGAGCCCGAGGGGCTCTTTTGTATTGCTTGCACATTAAGATATATAGTGGTATAAAAATGGTCAGATTGAACATTTAAAAAGCTGGGAATGAGGGAAACACAAGAAGTACGAATATCGCTCTCCTTGTGTTTCCCTCATACACGGTGATGAGGATACCTATGGATGGCGAATCCATTTGCCCACGTTACGCACCGCCTCAACAACGTTAGAACCCAGCATATGGCCACTGTGCCACCACCAAGTGAAAAGAAGAAGGCCCCTCAAGGCTCTATTGAACCGGAACCAATCATCATTGCACGTGCGCGACGGGGATTTCCCCAGCACTGCCCTGATGAAGAGGAGGTCCTCAGGACCTTCAGGATCCCAGCCAAGAACACCCTCGGGGCAAAGCAAGTCAGACTTCCACTACTGATGTTGATTCAGCAAGGATACCACCTCTTCCCTTTCCACGGAATGAGTGTTGAGACCCTGCTGAAAGCAGCAGAAAGATTGGGAGTAAATGTCTCAACCAAGGAGCACAACTCCACTGATGCCTTCATGGCCGAGACATGCAGCACCGGATGGAGCCTCATCGGACAAGCGCCCCTCCAAGAGGGACATGTCCGTCGGCACCAGAACGGGTACAACTACAGTGCTGCAGCATTTGCAGATATGCTCGCATTTTCGATCTGGCGAATGCACCTCGGCGTAGAGCCGTTTGCAATCAACAACGTGAATGTGCGCTACTTCCTGCTCGGGTCAAAGAAACCGATCTGGATCCGATATGATCAAGAGCAGCGGATGCTCTTTATCGAAGACGAGACAAGCACGAATAACTGGATTCATGCCCTTACCCAACAGGTCCGTGAAGTTCAGTAATCCTTCTTTTCAACATTAACCCAACCGGTCTTTCAATACACACCATCAAGCTGTGAAGCTGCATTGGTACCTGTATTGTTAGACCGGTTTTGTTATCTCTGATTCCACTCGTTCATTGCAGCTTCTCTCCCTTCAAGCACAATCGTTTTCAGTGCCTCGGCAACATGTTTAGACACTTTCTTAATTTCATCTAACTCCTCTTTTTTAAAGTTACCGACAATAAAATCCAAAAGTTTCTCACCTTCAGGTTTCTTAAGTTTTCCAGATGGAGTTGTTGGACACACACCAATTTTTATTCTAACAAACGCTTCAGTTTTAATATTTCGGATGATTGACTCAACACCCTTGTGCCCTCCCGAACCACGATTGAACATGATTTTAATCTTTCCAACTGGCATATCTAAATCATCATGAACCACAATGAGTTTTTCCGCTTTCTTTGGCGTGATGTATAACGACTCTAGTGCCTTACCTGATTTATTCATAAATGTTTCAGGTAAGAGAAGCAACACTTTTTCACTCACATTCTTTTTATCAATCTTTTCACTTATTTCCGAAGCAGAAGAGAAAGACTGATATTTTTTAGATAGCTCAAAATCAGGAAAATCAAATTTCTTTGAAAAATATTCAACTGCAATTCTCCCCGCATTATGTCTTGTTGTTTTATATTCTTCCCCTGGGTTTCCAAGGCCTACGATTATATGCATATGTTTTGATTCTATCATATTTCTGTAGTATTATGCTCCCATGCAAAAACAAGACGTATCTTGGAAGTTCATTATTGTACTCTTCGCCGTTCTCCTCCCTATCAGATTCTTTGTTGCAGAGCCATTCTTGGTATATGGAAGTTCGATGGAACCAAATTTTGATACTGGCGATTACCTCATCGTGGATGAGCTCACATACAAATTCAGTGATCCAAAACGTGGTGACGTAGTAGTACTTACACCACCATATGACACATCAAGACACTTCATTAAGAGAATTCTTGCACTTCCCGGTGAAACTATTCAGGTAAATGGAAGCGAGGTAACAATTATTAACAAAAATCATCCGAACGGGTTCAGCCTTAAGGAACCATATATTAAATTCCAGAGTGACAAAGAAGCAGAATTTACGCTTAAAGACGATGAATATTTTGTTGCTGGGGACAACCGAGCAGTAAGCTACGACTCAAGAAGCTGGGGTCCCTTGCCAAGAAAGGATATTACTGGCAGAGCATTCCTGCGGTTGTATCCTTTAAAGAGTATAGGTATACTTCCCGGAAGTGTCGAATTACCTAATTAAACAAGAGGCAGATTAACGCTTTATATCACCCAAATACATGGAAAAGGCCAAGAAGCAGACAGCAAAAAAGGAGGAATTTAAGTCTGAGGTGCATAAGCACCATATACAGGCAGAACGAACCGCGAGGCATTACGGTTTTGTACATTTTGATGACTTAGAAGTTGAAAAACAGGATCTCCAGAAAGTTAAGAACTTTAAAGACAGCAAGAAGAATTCTTTCACTGACAAAGATTCAATATTTAGTTTTGATAATCTTCTTGAAGAGAAGATTGCAATCATGCGCGCATACACTGAAAAGAAGATGGCCGATTTGCATCAACCACCTGCAATTTACTATAGCGGACCACTTAAAGGTAACCCACACCATGGTGACAAAGGCAAACTCCGACCATTTAACATTGATATCATAGGTAATGCAAAAAGTATCGCTGATGCAATGGTCATTGAAACTGCATATATCATTCTTAAAGAACATCTAACAGAAGAAGCTGATCTCCTCATTGAGATTAACTCAATTGGTGACAAAGATTCATTCGCAAGATTTACCAGAGAATTCGCTGCGTTTGCAAAGCGACGTGCATCAGATATACCTGCAAACATTAGACAGTCATTTAAGAAAGATCCATTCACTTTGTTTACATGCAAAGAAGACTCATGTCTCATGCTCCAGGAGGAAGCACCAAAACCAATGAGCTATCTCACAGAACAAAGTAGAGATCATTTCAGAGAAGTACTTGAATACATTGAGTCCCTTTCACTTCCCTACACCATTAACCACTCGCTCATTGGAAGTAAGCACTATTCATCCGGAACCATCTTTCAGATTGTAAAAGTAACAACTGACAAGTCTGGAAAAATGAAGCGAGAAGTTCTTGCAATTGGTGAGAGATATAACACTATCGCCAGAAAAGCTTGGGGTAAGAAAGAAGTCCCTGCAATCGGAGCAACAATGCTTGTTGATGAGAAAGGTATCAAGCCTGTAAAGAAAGCAGTTCGAGTTGAAGATATCCGATTCTACTTCATCCAGCTCGGATATGATGCAAAACTTAAAAGTCTTTCAATTATTGAGATGCTTCGAGTGGCAAACATTCCTGTGCACCAATCACTTTCACGAGACAAGATTACTAGCCAACTTCAGGCAGCTGAGAATCTCAAAGTTCCATACATCCTCATTCTTGGCCAGAAAGAAGCCATTGAAAACAGTGTGACTGTAAGACACATATCAACTCGAGTACAAGAGACTGTACATGTAAACGACCTTATTGAGTACCTCAAAAAACTTCCGTAATCCCTATTGCCTAGGCTTTCCCTTCGTGCTATATTGCTACCCATGATTAATGTCAATATAGAAAAGAACGCAACAGAAAGCGCATCTTCAGTCCTAAGACGATTCACAAAGAAAGTCCAGGAATCAGGCGTTTTGAACCGAGTTCGATCAATCAAATACACAGAACGAAATCTTTCTTTCTACAAGAAGAAGAAAGCCGCTCTCGAAAAAATCCGACGACAGAAGGAACGAGAAACAATGATCAAACTAGGTAAGCTCGCTGTGCACACAAAGCGATAACAAAAAAATGAGAGTAGTAGCCGAATACAATTCGTTTTCTATCTCAAGTACAGTAAAAAGCACACCAAAGATTTCCGGTGTGCTTTTTACTTCTATCAAAGAAAAAGTTCTAGGAAAAAACTATGAACTCAGTCTCGTATTTGTAGGTGCAAAAAGAGCACGAACACTCAATAACACACATCGACAAAAAGATTATGCTACAGACATCTTAAGTTTCACTTTAGACAAAGATGCTGGAGAAATCATTATCAATCCAGACAAAGCAAAGAAAAAAGCAAAAGAATTTGGTAGAACTTTTGATAATTATCTTGTCTTTTTATTTATCCACGGGTTATTCCATTTGAAAGGATTCGATCATGGTAGTAGAATGGAAGCTGAAGAAGCACGAGTGCGTCGCTTGTTCAAGATATAACCAATGGCATCAAGCAGAAACTTTTCAGTAGGAATAGATATCGGATCTTACAATGTTAAGGTTATTGTTGCTGAACAAGATTCAAAGAACGACCAACATGGTGTGCGAATACTAGGCTCTAGTATTGTTGAATCACGTGGTATTAGACACGGATTTGTCATTAACCAAGAAGAAGCTGTTAAAAGTGTTAAGACCGCAGTCCTTGCTGCTGAGAAAGCCTCTGGAGTCTCAATCAAACGTGCGTATGCGTCTGTAGGCGGCGTGGGACTTTCTGCAATCATCTCATACGGCAATGTCGTAGTTACAAAAGCAGACTCAGAGATTACAGACCTTGATATGCGCCGAGCCATTGAAGAAAGTGAGAAAGAACTTCCAAATTCATATATACAAAACAGGAAAATAATTCACACTCTCCCACTTGAATACAAAGTTGACGGTAAACGAGTACTTGGTAAACCACTCGGACTCAAAGGCATGCGCCTTGAGGTTAAAGTACTGTACATCACCTGCCTTGCACACCACCTCAGTGATTTACTTTCAGTATTTGATGAAGCTGACATCGAAGTGCAGGATGTTATTGCCGCTCCCATCTCAAGTAGTATTGCAACTCTAACCAAAACACAAAAAATCGCCGGTTGTGTCATTACAAATATCGGCTCAGAGACCACTTCAATCATGGTATTTGAAAACAATATTCCTGTTTCAATGGAAGTATTTCAAATCGGTTCGAATGATATAACAAATGATATTGCACTTGGTCTCAAGATTTCACTTGAAGATGCAGAGTTGGTAAAACTTGGACAAGGCAAAGCTACTGACTATTCTCGAAGAAAACTTGATGAGATTATCATTGCCCGTCTTTCTGATATATTCGATCTCATTGAGGACCATCTACGAAAGATCGACCGAAGCGGACTCCTTCCTGCTGGTATTATTCTTACAGGTGGAGGATCTGGAATTCCAAACATTGAAGAACTCGCAAAGCTTGCACTTCGATTACCTTCAAAACAAGCAAGACTTAAACTTGAAGGAAATACCAAAGGAATACTGAATGATTTTGAATGGACCGTTGCATATGGACTCATTTTGGCAAATCTCACCCCAAATGACACTGACGGACTTGGAAGTGGTGGTATAAAAACAATAAAAACTATTGGCCAGAAATTTATCAAGTGGTTAGGCCAGTTTTTACCATAGTCCCCATTTTAGGCCATATTTTAGGTATATTGTCGCCTTTTCCGATTTTCATATAGGTGGTATTATTCTTACCATCATTAATTAAGAACCCTTATTATCATGCCTCAAGTAAAACCAGAAGTAGAAACATTTGCACGGATTAAAGTAGTTGGAGTTGGTGGTTCTGGAAAGAACGCAATCAACCACATGATTAACTCAAAAGTTAAGAGTGTAGACTTCCTTGCAATCAACACAGATGCGCAAGACTTACATCACTCACTCGCAAAGAAAAAGATTCACATAGGAAAGAATCTCACACGAGGTCTTGGTGCCGGAATGAATCCAGAAGTTGGTAAAAGAGCTGCTGAAGAAACAAAAGAAGAAATTCAAGAAGCACTCAAGAACTCTGATATGGTATTCGTTGCAGGAGGACTCGGTGGTGGTACATGCACAGGTGCAGGACCAGTAGTTGCAAAGATTGCTCGAGAAATGGGTTCTCTCACAATCGGTGTAGTTACAAAACCATTCATGTTTGAAGGCCAGTCACGAATGCGACTTGCTGAACAAGGTCTCGACGAGCTTTCAGCTGCAGTAGATGCACTTGTAGTGATTCCAAACGACAAGCTCCTCCAAGCTGTAGGAAAAGATACGACAGCAAAACAAGCTTTTGCAATGTGTGATGAGGTTCTCCGACAAGCTGTAGAAGGTATCTCAGACCTCATCACAATGCCTGGTACAGTTGGAAACATCGACTTTGCTGACATCCGAGCCGTTCTTGAAAATGCAGGCTCTGCACTCATGGGTATCGGTACAGCTTCAGGTGAGAAACGAGCAGAGGAAGCAGCTAAAGCTGCAATCAGTTCCCCGCTCATAGATATCTCAATCCATGGCGCGAAGGGTGTTCTCTTCTCAATTGCCGCAGGTGATGATCTCACAATGTGGGAAATTCAAGAAGCTGCAAAGATTATCACAGACTCAGTTGATCCAAATGCAAAGATCATCTTCGGTACAGTTAAAGACGAGAAGCTTAAGAAGAATGAAATTAAGATTACCGTTATCGCAGCAAACTTCCCTGACAGTAACCACATCCGAAAGTCTTTTCAGGTAGAACAGCGAGCAGAAGAGATCCAAGCTCCAGAACCTAAACGAGGAATCTTCAATAGCTTCAGTCAGGCTCCACAACAGCCACAGGTACCACAACCAGCTCCACAGCCGATACAGACTGTACAGCAACCAGTTGAGCCACGAAGACCTGAAACTCCACAGCCAATCCAAACTACAACAGACGATAGTGACGATTGGGCAGCGGTTCCAGCGTTCCTCCGAAGAAACAAGAAATAACAACACAACAAAAGCCCCAACATGGGGCTTTTGTTGTTCTAGGGTTCTGATATACTCAACATATATGACATACGACCTTGTAATAATTGGAGGAGGACCTGCTGGAGTTGCCGCAGGAGTATACGCTTCACGAAAAAAACTTAAAACCCTATTCATCACAGAAAACTTTGAAGGACAGAGTTCTGTATCAGAAGGAATCGAAAACTGGATTGGTACTGTTAAAATTAGCGGAGCGGACTTAGCAAAGTCACTTGAAAACCACCTTAAAGCATACGCAGGTGATATTGTAGATATCAAAACTGGAGTACGTGCAAGTAATGTTCGAAAAGATGGATCTGAATTCATAACAACCCTTTCAAACTATTCTGGTGAAAAGCAAGAATACAGAAGTAAGTCCGTACTCGTTGCAACTGGAAGTACCCGAAGAAAGCTTGAAGCAATAGGTGCAGATACATTCGAACACAAAGGTCTTACATACTGCGCAACTTGTGATGGACCGATATTTGCAGGACAAGATGTGGTAGTTGTAGGTGGCGGAAATGCAGCATTTGAAAGTGCTGCTCAGCTCGCTGCATATTGCAATACCGTTACCATCCTTAATCGAAGTAACACATTCAGAGCTGACCCTGTGACTGTTGAGAAAGTGAGTGCAAAAGAAAATGTAACTGTAATCACAAACGCTGTGGTAACAGAAGTGACAGGTTCAAAGTTTGTAACTGGTTTGTCATACAAAGACGCAAACACAAATGAGGTTAAGAATCTTCCAGTCACTGGTATATTTGTTGAGATTGGACTCATTCCAAATACAAGTTTTGTAAAAGACGTAGTTGAACTTGATGCATACGGAAAGATACTTGTTGATCCTAAAACACAGCAAACTAAAACTCCTGGTATATGGGCAGCTGGAGATTGTACAGATGGACTGTACCATCAAAACAACATCGCAGCTGGTGATGCGGTGAAAGCACTGGAAGATATTTATGTGACACTTAGTACGAAGTAAAAAAGAACCACCCCTTAAGACTACGCTTAAGTCGGGTGGTTTTGCCAGTTACTCGTTACTGGTACCGATCTGTCACTTTTTCAATGGCAGATATGCGAGGATAAACATCAGTATCCAGCAAACACTATTCGTGGAGTTGCTGAATTGAGGATAGATCATCCCAAGAGTGGCACTGATAATGCCCAAGGCGGCACAACACCGACCAATGTTTCTAACTTGCATCCAAATGGAACTCCTTTCTATTTTACGAATCAGAAAGTTTTGTACCTTTCCAAAGAACGAATAAACTATACATCTTTTTCGTAGCTTGTCTATTACAGTGGGCGATACAGGACTCGAACCTGTGGCATCAACAACGTCAATGTTGCGCTCTACCAACTGAGCTAATCGCCCAAACGTTACTCTCCCACCCCGAGCCTCTCTGCTACCCATCTGGTAAGCGGCGGCTGAACTAGGAGTGTCATCATTATAACCCACATACCGACAGATACCATAAGCTCAGCTGCTCCTTGCTGATTAAATATTGCAAGGCCACTGTGGGCAGTCTGGACCAAGAGAACTGCTGGGATTACACCAGTTTCCCTCACCCATGACATGAAGAGCATCTCTTTTACACTAAACCCATTCTTCTTACCCAAGAAACCAAGAGAAATAAATACTGATATCGGTCTAACAATGAATACAAACACGACACCTGCAACAATACCAAAAAGTGCGTACTTCATAAGTACCCCAACATCAACCATTGCACCCAAGAGTACAAAGACACTCGGTTTAGCTACACCCTCTACAAGCTGATTGAAAAATGTTTCAGTCTTGTGCACTTTCTCATGAAGCACAATCAAAAGTCCTGCAATGAAACTTGCCAAATATCCACTACCCCCAAAGAGAGCCGCGAATGCAAACGCAATCACAGGAACCGCAATGAAGAAACCAATATCAGCATGACATTCATTTCTAATCATCTTTTGACGCATAAAGAACCTTAGTGCATAGAACCCAACAATACCAACTGACACCCCGACTCCAATTTCTTTCAGCAGAAACAGCAGAGAATCTTTTGAGCCCAATGCAAAGAAACCATCTGTGATTCCTGAGAATGATCCAGTTACAGTTACATAGGCAACGAAAGCAACAGTCACCAAAGTTCCTGTCACATCAGTAAGTGCACTTTCTGAAACCACAATATCCTTAATTGCCTCTTTCTTAAATTTAATCTCTTTAAGCACTGGAATAATTGCAGCAGGGTCTGTTGAGGCAAGCATTGCTCCCAAAAGAAGTGCGATAGAGACTGTCATTCCAACACCAGAGAGAGCACCGAGAACCATCAATCCTTTAGCGAATAGAAATGTTGATATACCAAGACCTACAAACGAGAGGAGCAGTGTAGGCAACACAATCTTCTTAAAATTCGAGAACGAAATCTCAAGTCCTCCACCAAAGAGAATATATACCGCTGCAACCGTCACAATCATATTGAGCGCCGCCGTATTCTCAATGAGTGGCTTCAAAAGATCATGCATACTAAGACCAATAAATAGCGCAACAAGGAATGATGGAAATATTGTCCCCCTTGAAAGAGAGTTACAGATAGTACCGATGAGGAACATGATACCGACTAGGAATATTGGCACTATACCTAGCACTTCGTGTGAAAATTCAAGGTTACCTGAAAACTGTACAAAGACTGCATTGATAAACCCAATGACACCAACACTTACAACTAACAAAAACAAAGATGAATGCTGCTTAAATTTTGAAAGCATAAAAATATATTAGAATTTGACGTGTATAAACCCGTACGTCATTTACCGCAACAGGGCACCAAAGATAATGCTCTACCGCAGGAAATGAGAAACGATTTATATATCCTAGCAAAGCCTATGTTTTCTTTCAATACACCCTCTCCACCTTTGCATTTATCTCAAAAAAGTGTTATATTCCTCCGGTATATGGCCCTATCGTCTATCGGTTAGGACGAAAGCTTTTCAAGCTTTAAAGCCGGGTTCGACTCCCGGTAGGGTCACAGAATGCGAATACTCTCCATAGAAACTAGTTGCGACGAGACCGCAGTTTCCATAATTGAAGCACAGGGAGATATACACTCTCCAACATATCGAATACTTGGAAACGCTCTGTTTTCACAGATAGATATCCATACAGAATATGGCGGAGTATTCCCCATGCTTGCAAAGCGTGAACATGTCAAAAACCTTGTTCCCCTACTTAGCCAGGCAAACAAACTCGCAAAGGAAGCCCTTGAAGGAAGTGAGTACAACACAGGTATCCCCGAACTTACACCTGAAAAAAGAACACTCATCACAGAAATCCTACACAGAGAAGAAGGATTATCTGAACAAATATTTAATTTTCTTGATACCCAAGAACTTCTTGAAGTCGACGCTGTTGCAGTAACAGAAGGACCAGGTCTTGAACCTGCACTTTGGGTTGGTGTCAGCTTTGCAAAAGCACTTTCAATAATCTTCGATAAACCACTCATTCCAGTAAACCACATGGAAGGGCATATCGTATCAGTGCTCATGTCTGATGGTGTAGAAAAAAAAGATCATCAGATATCACCACAAGTTTCCTTCCCGGCACTCTCCCTCCTCATTTCAGGTGGACACACCGAACTTGTACTTTCAGAAGATTGGCATCAGTACAAAATAATTGGACAAACTGTTGATGATGCAGTTGGTGAGGCATTTGATAAGGTGGCAAGACTACTTGATTTACCATACCCAGGTGGACCAAAAATATCAAAACTCGCTGCAGAAAGCAGGTTACATAAATTAAAAGAAAAAGCACACAACTGGTCACTTCCAAGACCAATGATGCATAGCAAGGATTTCAACTTCTCATTCTCTGGTTTAAAGACAGCTGTATTGTATGCAGTACAAGAAAAAACCAAATCAGGCCCACTTTCTGATGATGACAAAAAAACACTATCTGAAGAATTTGAAAATGCTGTAACAGAAGTATTAGTACACAAAACAAAGAAGGTAATTGATGAATATCAGTGTAACACCCTCATTGTTGGTGGTGGTGTAATTGCAAATACATATATTAGAAGTACACTTAAGGACATGATTCAAGAGCATGCACCACATACCACCCTCCTTATTCCATCTATCGATCTAACAACGGACAACTCCGTAATGATTGGTATCGCGGGATACTTGCGATATATCTCACACGACCCGAAAATTCTCCAACCTAAAGATGTTTTGTCTCTAACCGCAAAGGGTAATTTGAGTTTGTAAAAGAATATTTTTCTGCTACACTCCTTGTATGACACAAGATAAAAATAGTGGTAATCCTGGCTCTACACATAGCCATGCGCCGACCACACACAAG
>VEQN01000023.1 GCA_018883165.1 Candidatus Tayloriibacteriota bacterium | reverse complement strand
ACATCAGCATGAAGCCTCAGGTGTGGGCTGTTGACCTTGCGAATGACGCCAGGGATTGCGATGTGTGGATTCACGATGCCTGACTCGTGAATGTTCACGATCTCAGCACAAACCACAAGACCCATTTCTTTTCCAAGTGCAGCAAGTTTCTGTGCAAGCACAAGCATGCCAGCTGAACGATACTCAGAAGTACCAGCACCCCAGTCGTCAAGGACGGGTCCACAGACGATGTTGTCACCAACGCCGTTTGCGACGAAATGGCGTTGCCAATCGAACTGGCCACGGAAGGTTTCGATAGCTGCATCTGCTCCTTGTGGATAAGTGTAGGGAGAGATGGGGGCTTTCGCTCTGAATCCGCAGGTAATCAGTTTGACTTTTTCTTCGCGCGCGGTCTGCGTAACAAAGTCCTTGGTGAGTTCGTCACTGAACAAAGATGGGATAATCACGATGCCGGAAAAGCCGAGCATCTTCACGTGTTTGAGCATGGCTGTAAAGCCGGCCCTTGTCTTCCAGGCATTCTTACTGAATGCAAGCATGTGAGCATTGAGAGGTCTCATGGGTAGTGTTGGGTGTGTTGAGTTGTGTGTTTTCAAAAAACAATTGTCGGCACCAGGCCAACAATCGTGTTGGCTGATGTTTTAGCCGTTCATAGAGTACCATTAGTTTCTGAGGTGTCAATAAAAACAAAACCACTGCAATGCAGTGGTTTTGTATGTTTGTGGGGGATACAGGACTCGAACCTGTGACCTTCTCAGTGTAAATGAGTTGCTCTACCAACTGAGCTAATCCCCCAACTACGCATCGCCTGAGCGATATCGAACATATTACACGATTTTTTTAAAAAAGAAAGTGCTTTGGATAATTTGGATACACGTGGTACATTCAGGGTATGAATAAGGTAATACGTACTGAAAAGGGTCTTGAAATAGGGATTCTCGCTGAAGAGCGAGACTTTTTGGTTGTATACAAACCTGCTGGTTTAGTAGTTCACTCTGATGGAAAGACTAAAGAGGATACACTTTGTGACACCCTTGTTGCGTCATATCCAGAGATTAAAGGAGTGGGGGAACCTGGTAGATCTCCAACGGGGGAGGTTTTGGATAGGCCTGGAATTGTACATCGTCTCGATAGAGACACATCTGGTGTCATGATTGTGGCTAGAACTCAGGAGGCTTTTGAATACTTTAAGATACAATTCCAAGAAAAGAATATACGTAAGACATATAACGTGATCGTATGGGGGTTGGTAAAGCTTGATAAGGGGGTAATCGATAGACCAATCGGAAGAAGTAAAAGTGATTTCAGAAAATGGTCAGCAGAGCGCTTTGCACGTGGCGAGCTCCGAGAGGCAATCACTGAATACAAAGTGATTCAACGATTGGATGATCCAAACCATAGCCCAAAAAGGAATAATATAAAGAAAGCATTTACGTTACTTGAGGTATATCCGAAAACAGGAAGAACACATCAGATCCGTGTTCATTTTAAAGCCATAAACCATCCTGTAGTTGGAGATACCTTGTATGCCCCAAATCACCCTGAGGCCCTTGGTTTTAAACGTTTAGCACTTCATGCACGATATATTCGATTTGTGAGTCCAAACGGAGAGAGGCATGAGTACGAGGCCCCACTCCCAGAAGACTTTAACCAGGCCATATCTTCCTACTTTACTATTTAATTGATGTCTGCTATATTGTTGGCTCATGACAGCAGCAACTAAAACAGTTAAAAAAGTGGCTAAAATTGCAACTCCAAAGACTTCTTTGAAGGATTTCGATATGCGAGTAGGTGACACAGTTAAAGTGCACCAGAAAATCCAAGAAAAAGGAAAGACTCGAATTCAGATCTTCGAAGGAATGGTTCTTGCAAAGAAGCACGGTACATCTCCAAGTGCAACTTTCACAGTACGAAAGAATGCAGGTGGATACGGTGTAGAACGAATCTTCCCACTTTACTCACCAATTATTGATAAGATTGAAGTGGTACGACGAGCAAAGGTACGACGAGCAAAGCTCTATTACATCCGAGACAAAGCAGCTAAAGAAATCAGTAAGCGAATGAAGATGGAAATGATGCGATCTGATAGTAACGAAGGGGATACTGCTGAGGAAGTAGCAACAGAAACGAAAGCTGAGTAATCTAAAGAAAAACACCACCTAAAAGGGTGGTTTTTTCTTTTGTGCCATGTTGATATTTACCCAAATATTATGTACTATACCCCTCACATGCGCAGGTGGCGAAACTGGTAGACGTACTACCTTGAGGTGGTAGCGCCCGCAAGGGCATGGAGGTTCAAGTCCTCTCCTGCGCACAAGAAAAACACACATCTCTACAGGTGTGTGTTTTTATGTATATAGCGCTATAGATTTGATAGAATATATATGTGAAAAAGGTACTCAAACATCTCACTGGTCTGTTAATATCTTGCGCAGTCATATACGGAGCTTGGATTTTCATGACCTCTTCTGGAGTTCCTCTTCCGTTCACTGCCACAATTGAAGAAAAGGCCTCTGGATCTGAATTGGTGAATATTCGTGTTGAAAAGAAAATAGAAGAGGGTGAGGGTTATACTGTTGAATATTTCTTACCAACTTTTGGCGGATCGGTCTCTCCTTTGGTAATTGCAAAGATAAATAACAATATACAAAATGAAATAACTGGAATCGTATCTCGATTTAAGGAAGATAACGAAAAACCTTTTTTGGAACAGAAGAACACATTGTCACTTAGTCTCCAGAAATATTCAGTCACACAGAGTAGGTATTTAAATATTGAACTTGTTGAATTCTCATATCAAGCTGGGGCGGCTCATCCACTAACGTACACTCACATATATGTATATGATTTGAATAAAGGGGAGATGGTGACATTGAACGGGGTGTTTAATAAGGAAGTTGACTATTTGTCAGGTGTTTCAAATATAGTTCGTGAGAAATTGAAAATTCAATTGAGTATGAAATCAATTGAACAAAATCCAGAAGCGTTTCTTGACGCGTCAACGACAGATGGGGAAATGCTACAGTATTTAGATACTGAATCAATATTAAGCACCGTGTTTTTTGAAGAGGGTATTACACCAAGAGAGGATAATTTTTCAGAATTTAGTATCTTAGATTCTGGTATCGAGTTTGTGTTTGGTCAATATCAAGTGGCCCCATATGTATACGGAGAACAAAGGGTATTGATTTCGTATGCTGAACTTGAGAACCTGCTCCTTCCTGAGTTTAAAAATGCAGTTAGATATATACCAAACTAAAGAGTCTTTTTAAGCTCTTTGCATATCTTCTGTATATCCGTCCCTTCTGGTACGTGAATGTCATATATCCATTGATTTGAATCAAGGAATGTGCCCTTCAGGAGTTTCTGTATATCTTTGTATGTTGTGTTGTGTAATATCCTAAACCCTTCTTTTCTTGTCTCAATTTTCTCACGTTGTCGTATTGATCCTGCAGCTACATCTACAACATCCGATGTCACAAGTTCAACCGCTCTTTTACGTTCAATGATAATTTGCTTCTCCTGTTCAAATTCTTTTTTGTATTTCCCATCAACAATGTCTTTCACTACCTGTCTCATGGTTGATGCTGCTTCCAGAATATACCCCGCATCAACTTTTGTACGCATCTCACCATATGAGAAATCGACAGCATTACCGAATCCTGCACCTACTTCGTAGCACCAACTATTTTTATGTCTAAGTTCTTGAAATAGTATTTCCTGAACTAGTGCTCTCCCGAGTATATATGCACCTTCTTTTCCTTTACCTTTCTTGAGCTCTCTGCCGTAAGATATTTCTACATATGCTTGTTTTGATGGCGTCATGCCCATTTCATCATATGTATGAATCCATACCCGTTCTTTTGCAGGATCTATCTTTTTGGGAATGAACACAGGTCTTGCTTTCTTACCTTTTGGTATACGAGACAAAAGTTTTGTCACTATGCTTTTCTCTTTCTTGGTAACCTTGCCAGAAAGAACAACAGAAAGATTCTGTTGTACGTAGTTTTGTGTTTGTGCAGATACCAAATCTTCTCTTGTAATGTTTTTTATGGTTTCAGGCCACCCTATCGGAGAAGGAACTCTTTGTCGATCAGGGAAATTCTTGAAAATGTTAGCCACTTCTTTTTTTCGATATGTAATACGTGTTTCATTTTTGAATATACCCCATGCTTCCTGTGTAATTATCTCCGCCTCATTAGAAACATCTTCTTCTTTAAGAAGTGGAGAGGTTACCATCTCAAGTGTGCCAATTAAAGCGTGTTCAAGTGCTTCGGGTAAGCATCTAAAATGAAGCACAGTGTTTACAAAAGAAGTGTTTGCTTGAAGTGAATCAAGGGTGTGTACTTTCGAGAACTGATCAATTTCAAACTTACTTGGATATGTTGGTGTTCCTGCAAACATCATGTGCTCCAAAAAATGTGCAAGCCCTTCTTTACCTACCGGGTCATGCATCGCACCGACGGAGAATATGAGTTGGATGTATGTACAAGTAGACCAAGATACATGTTTGGTATACAGGTCAATATTACCTACCTTTTCTTTGGTAAAGTCGTAAGGATCAATGCCGTTAATCAGGTACTCGGTTTCACTTGTATTTTTTGAGGTTTGTTTCATGGGTATATATTATACAAGTATTGGTTACGCTGTTATTGTTAATTTTCAATTTATTTGGTATAACTCACGTACGCGAAAGCGTATACATGGTGCCCATAGCTTAGTGGTAAAGCTCCGGTCTGTGGATCCGGCTACGAGAGTCCGATTCTCTCTGGGCACCCTAAAAATAATACTCAATAATATTGAACCCCCCTTATGCCAACTAAAGCATAAGGGGGGGGTGGAGAAGTTAAACGGCGAACTGCCCTTTTTTAAAAGAGGCATGTTCTTCTATCCATTTAGCAGGGGGTAGAAAAATATCGTACCTCTTGAATTCTGGATTTTCCGCCTCCCATGTAGTTTTCAGGATAAACACAAGCTTCCATTCAGATATTTCGCGTCGCACGAGTCTTGCTTGGAAGAAACCTCTAAGCATGTGCAAAAGATCTCCCACACTTGTCTTCGTGTCGGTCGCTGCCCAAGTCGAGTATTTCCAACTCTCGGTGTCCAAGATCCGTTCTTGCCCGATCAGGGTATAGATTGTGCCACGGCCTGCAAAGGAGGGAATAAGGCATGAGTAATCGAGGTAATCAAATTGAGTCTCGCATTCGGCGAGCAGTTCGATCGTTTCGAGACTGAACTCCCATTGATTCACGCTCTGCAGATCGAGCGAGGCGAAAGGTCTTACGGCTGCATATTGAATGTTTGCCGCCAGCGCTTGCATGAAACTTTCGATTGTCGTGTTTTTTGAGATCAGATGGCTACTGTATCCATACGGTCCACCAATGCGTGGATTTAAGAATCCGGAAAGCTTGAATTTTCCGTCTAGTTTAAGGAACTTTGATACTTTCATTTATTGCCTTTCGTGTAGAGAGGTTGTGTGATGGACCCAGGGTATACCTGGTATGAATCCATTGGACAGGATACCTGAATGGGTCAACTGGTCAAGCGGGTATAACAAAAGACGGACAGTGACCCCAAAAGAAAGACTTATACAAAACCACCTTCTAAACAAAGGTGATTTTGTTGTGTGGGGACTAAGGAAAGTTGTGGTGGTATAATTTATCTAACATGGAAGCAGAGAACAAAGAAATAGAAATCAGACCAACAGGTTCATATTTTGAAGTTGATCAAGATGGATATATCGTAAATCCTACGTCTAAAGAGAAAATTCAAGAGAGGTGGTGGCCTGTGATTGATGCAATCATTGGATATTATCAAAAAGCATATAAGGACAAGTTGCACAGCGTGTATGTAAGAGGTTCTGTGGCAAAAGGTCAGGCGATAGAGGGTGTATCTGATATTGATACGTTTGCGTATGTTAATCTTCCAAAAAGTGAGATTAATCACGATTGGGTAGACGCTGCTGAAAAAGAGCTTGCAGAGTCGTATGATTTTGTTGAGGGTGCAGAGCTTGGTGCTTCTCCGGTCTCAGATATCAAAGATGATTCAATAATATTAAACCAATCTGTGTGTGTCTTCGGTACTGAAGTTGATGTTCCAAAACTTAAGGTTGGTAGCGAGCTTGCTATACATTCGCAAAAGTTTTATAAACGAGTTGATTGGTTCAATGAGTTTTTGAAAAAGGATGAGACTTTAGAGGAAGTACGAAAAGGTTGTACTTGGTTTATGAAAGGGTTGCTTAGGGTTGGATTTGAATTAACAATGGACAGGTCTCAAAAATATACTCGTGATTTGTATCGATGTTATGAAACCTTCGCAGAATATTACCCAGAAAAAGAATCAGAAATGCTCGAAGTGTTGCACCTTGCCTTAAATCCTATTGCCGACAAGGCAAAACTAAAAGAAATAGTAGATGGTTTTGGTGCTTGGATACTAGCCGAAGCACAGAAGATTTTTGTAAAGGATTCAAAAGACTCTAGTTTTGCGTAAATCTACATATATTAAAGTTTAAATACTCAAAGATGAAACTGTAATTTTATGATAGTATTTTTATATATCCGCACATGAAAAAAATATATATACTACTGATTGCAACATCGTTTTTTTGTACCAAGTGTATCTCATGGTGTTACTAAAAATACTTCTGATTGGTGCTACACATTTACCGAACCAATATTCAATGGAAAATATGAGATGTACTCAGATGCACACTCTTCTGCAGTATCATACGGAATGAAAAAAGAAGAAAAAATGTACTTTGATGTTCTAACAAAGACAAAAAATGATATTTCAGCTCTGCATATTGTGCTTGAGAAAGAGGGCTTTAAAATTTCTGATACCGAGAAAAATCAGAAGACATTTAAAGAATCTACAGTTGGTGCAGTCCTGTCACTTCAAAAGAAATATAAGAATGATACTCTTTCGGTAAATGGGTTTAGTAAAGGAATTGTATCTAGAGATGGGGTACTTTGGTTAAACAAAGTCTATGGTTGCAAAAAAGAAAGTAATTCCACTAAACAATTTGCAGTAGTGTCTCCGAATGGTGGAGAACAATACAATACAGTCGGTAGTTTCACAGTTAGGTGGACACCTGTCATTGAGAAATTGGCGAAAAAAATCGTTGTGTATCTAGTGGACACAATCACAGGAAAGAAGTCGGTGTTAAAAGAAGTTACTCCCTCAATTACGCAGATCGTATACACCTTACCAAAAAATGGTATTGAAGGTAGTGTTACGGGTATTGGTACTTTCCTCGATGCAAGATACAAAATTGAGGTACAAGTTTTAGATAGTAAGGTAAAAGTTGCAACCAATTACAGCAATCAAGTTCAGTATATACCATATGGAACTTTATTTACAAATATACAGTCTTTATCACAGTTCCTATTAAATTATGGAGCATA
>VEQN01000022.1 GCA_018883165.1 Candidatus Tayloriibacteriota bacterium | reverse complement strand
GTATAGTACGTTTACAAGGCTACCAGATTGGCCACAAAACACAACTCAGTATTTCCTACGCCTTGATTATAAGTACCGAAATTCAGCATACATATTCACAGTTATCAGTATCCATAATTTAAATATACCAACATGTTAATACCTACAGTTTTAGAAAAATCACAGTTTGGAGAGAGAGCGTATGATATTTACTCAAGACTTCTTAGAGACAATATAATATTCTTGGCAGGACCGATTGATGATAATTTGGCAAACATTGTAATTGCACAACTTTTGTTTCTAGAATCTGAGAATCCAAAGAAAGATATTCACCTATATGTAAACTCACCAGGTGGGTCAGTAAGTGCGACACTTGCAATAATTGACACAATGCGACACATAAAGAATGATGTCTCAACTATATGTGTCGGTATGGCCGCATCAGGAGGGGCATGGATACTTTCTTCCGGTACAAAAGGTAAGCGATTTGCTCTGCCAAACTCAGAAATAATGATACATCAACCACTTTCCGGATCAGAGGGTCAAGTAACCGACATGGAAATAAAGTTGAAACAACTCCTTCGAATGAAAGAGAATCTCACAAAAATCATGTCGAAGAATACCAATCAACCAGTGAACAAAGTTCAAGCAGACCTGGAGCGAGACTTCTGGATGAACGGCGACGAAGCAAAGAAGTACGGAATCATAGACAAAGTTCTTTAATCACATAACCCCTTAATGGGAAAATACTATGCAAGAAATCACAAATGCATCTGTGAGTTTACAGAATGCAATTGTTCTCACGGTTCTTGGTGTCGGACTCGGCTTCTGTATCGGATACGTCATACGAATCCTAGTTGCACTCAGTAAAAAGAACTCTATTGAATTAGATATTAAAAAACTTTTCATTGACGCAAAAGAAAAGGCAGAAAAGATAATTCTTACTGCAGAAAATAAAGCCAGCGACACACTTAAAGAAGCACGGGAACAAATAAAAGAAAAAGAGGAGCACGTTCAAAAGTCTGAAGAACGACTTTCAAAAAAGGAAGAATACTTGGTGAGCAAAGAACAAGATATTGATCACGAAGTAAGTTCACTTAAAGATAAAGTGGCTGAAATTAAGGCCATTAAAGAAAAAGTTGATGCACAAATGAGACATACAGAGGCAGAGCTTGAGAGGGTTTCTGGTATGAGCAAAGAAAGTGCAATCACAGAAATATTGCAGCGTGCTGAGAAAGAGAATGAGCAAATCATCACAAGCAGAATATATAAGCTAGAAAACTTTGCTCATGAGAAAATCGAAGATCGATCAAGAGAAATTCTTGCGACAAGCATTCAAAGACTTGCAACATCTGTTTCTTCAGATTTATTCACCACACAAATTCCGATTCCATCTGAAGAGGTGAAAGGGAAAATTATTGGAAAAGAAGGTAGAAATATAAAAACATTTGAACGAATCAGTGGCGTTGAGGTTATTGTTGATGATTCTCAAGGATTTATCACAATCTCATGTTTTGATCCAATACGTAGACAGATTGCCAAGATAGCGCTTGAAAACCTCATTATTGACGGACGAATCCAACCAGCAAGAATCGAGTACGAGATGCAGAAAGCTGAAGAAGAAATACAGAAAGTTATCAAAAAAGAAGGTGAGAGGGCTGTCTATGAAACCGGAGTAATGTACCTTGATCCTAAGATAATTCAAATTCTGGGGCGATTACACTTCCGAACCAGCTATGGTCAGAATGTATTGCAACACTCAATCGAATGTGCACATATCGCAGGAATGATTGCTGCTGAAATAGGAGCAAATGTATCTGTATCTAAAGCAGGTGCCCTACTCCATGATATTGGAAAAGCTCTTGATCATGAGGTGCAAGGAAGTCATGTTGAGATTGGTAGAAAAATACTCGACAAATTTGGTGTAAGTGAAGACATCATTAAGGCGATGCAAGCACATCACGAAGAGTATCCGTATGAAACCATAGAGTCACGAATCGTACAGACCGCTGATGCAATATCGGGAAGTAGAACAGGTGCACGAAAAGATAACATTGAACAATACATCAAACGTCTTGAGGAACTAGAAGAGATTGCGCTGAGGGAACATGGAGTTGAAAAAGCATACGCCCTACAAGCAGGGCGTGAACTACGAGTGTTTGTGAATTCAAACACAGTAAATGATCTTCAGGCTCACAATATGGCTAAAAATATAGCTAAATCAATCGAGGAGTCACTTAAGTACCCTGGTGAAATTAAGGTAAGCGTGATACGTGAGATGAGAATTACAGAAGTTGCCAGATAATTTACTAAACCAATAAATAGTTGTGGAATATGTAAGTTCTATTTTAGCTGTTGCCTAAAATATGGCTTCATATATAATTATAACCACGGAAAGAAATATCCGGTCGACTTTAATAAATATTCAATATATTAAGTTCATGAATAAAGCAGCACTTGTTGAAAAAGTACACGGAGTACTTGGAACAACAAAAGTACAGGCAGAGCAGATCGTAGATACTGTATTCGATAGTATCGTCGCTTCTCTTAAGAAAGGTGACGAAGTATCAATCGCAGGATTCGGTATTTTCTCAGCTAAGACTCGAGCAGCTCGAACAGCTCGAAACCCAAGAACTGGTGAAATGGTTAAAGTTGCAGCTATGAAGGTTGCAAAGTTCCGAGCAGCGAAAGCTCTCAAAGACTCTATCAACAAATAGTAGTTTTCCCCACTTACTAAAAACCCTTCTCGAAAGAGAGGGGTTTTTAGTTTACTTAGATAAATACCTGTTTATACACAGGAATAGTATTATCTGGTGCAGAATCAAAAAAACTTAATTCACTGGATTGGAAATCCTTTTTTAATTCTCCTTCAATAACTGTAACCTCTGTAATTAGAAGGATTACATGTTGAGTATAATCAATTCTGTTTTCTTCGAGCAACTCACCAACCTTTAAAACCTTTTCAAATTTAACAATGAGTCCTGTCTCCTTGAGAGCGATTCGAGCTGCTGCATCTTCCATACTCTCCCCTTTGTAAATCATACCACCAGGCAGATGCCACAAACCCTTATATGGTTCAATATTTCTAAGAGAGAGAAGTATTCTTCCTGATGAATCCTTAATTAGCAAGTCGATGCACACCCTAGGTACTTTTGAAAAGATATTTTTATAATCTTCATCACTCAACCAAAATTTAGGTTCTTCCATATATCAGTGCGGGATAAGGGAATCGAACCCTTGTCTACTGCTTGGAAGGCAGTCATTCTACCACTAAACCAATCCCGCAATTTGTGTGCATACTATAGCAAAGCAATAGATGCAAAACAACCCTCAACACAAATCCGAGTTGCTTGTATAATATATGAAACAAATATGAACATAGAACAAAAATTACTCACTGCAGGGATCCTGACGCTCACCACCCTAGCATCATTAACCTATGTAAACTTAGATCTCACAGATTCTGTAAATCAACTCGGGGCCGTATCGGCAAGTAACATAAAGAAAAAAGACAGTTTTAATCTATTCACTATACCCTCCCTACCCCTTTTCAATCTCAAAGCACCCGCATTTTCAATCATTCCATTGGAAAAACTACCTACATATCAGATTAAGAAACTACCTCAAAACACCCTAGAGCTTATACAGGATCGGATTTCACATACAGCACCCTCACCAATCAAGACCACAAACACGATTGCTGAGACGCTCTCAACCTTCAAGGACAGCTCCCGGAATGTCGAAAATGCGGCTGTAAACATATTCTGTTCCCAGAGAATCGGTAAGCAAAGGAGGACCATCACCGGTAGCGGAGTCCTTATTCACAAAGATGGTACAGTACTTACAAATGCCCATGTTGCTCAATATCCCCTTCTTTCTGATTCTGACAAGAACATAGTATGTATTGCACGAAGCGGCTTAAAAGCTGAAAAAACATATGGTGTAAAGACAATGTTCATATCACCCGAGTGGTCATTCAAGAATGCACCCTATATAAAGAGTGGTGGTACCACGCAGACCGGAGAGCACGATTATGCCCTATTAAAACTTATTTCATCAGAAAATATAGATATAACACCCCTAACCCTTTCATTTTCTGGCACAAATGTTGGTGACAAGGTTCAGTTGGTATCCTATCCAGCAGACGTACTTGCAGTTAACCCCCAATCAGCACTCACAAGACAAAAAGACAACCTTACACTACTTTCCTACTATTCCCTTGGTCTTAGCCAAAAGGATGCCTTTTCAACTAATGAAACCACCCTTGCACAACGTGGATCATCAGGAGGCCTAGTAGCAAATATGGAAAACCAATTGCTTGGGATAGTGAGTATTGTTACACATGTAACAGGAAGCACCCAGAAACAAATACGAGGTATTACGGTTAATCATATTAACGATGCTATATCAGTACACGTGAAAGATGGCTTAATTCAAGCTTCAAATGAAGGATCTCTTCGTATAGCGAATTACTTTGATACATCATACAGGGCAGAGCTCACTTCCCTGTTCGCAAAATACCTAAATCAGTAATATCCTATATATTACCTTTATTCTTAGCCACAGAAGCTAAAACCTCGATTGAATCGTGTTCTGATACTTTATTATTCTTCTCGTAACCACAAACGATACATTTGTGCCGAATAATATATTCTTTTTGGGTACCAGTTACATCGACAGGTTTCATTAATCCACCACAGCTCTCTGCCCTATCTCCCGGAAACACATCGACATGTTTACTATAGAGGCAATTTGGACAGTGGTTTGTATAGCCGTTACCATTTACGAAAAAATCACATTTTTCGCATGTAAAATCTTCTTCTTTTTTAATAAATAGCTTTTTGTGCATATATTAAAGCACACTAACACTTGTCGGGACGCTGGGATTCGAACCCAGAGTCACCTGTTCCCAAAACAGGAATGTTAACCGTTACACCACGTCCCGAATGACAATGAGCATATCATATGCGGATAATAAAATCCAATATTGTCCTAAGGCAGCAATTCATGTACTTAACAAAGCCTAATAGTTGTTATTCATGAAACTAATTACACCCAATATATAGGCAGGCATATACAACATCTATAGTTTCATAAATAACCGATCATATTTTTCAACGAAATAGTTCAAAAGTTTCGTGTGTAACGTATATTATAATGTTTCACGTGATACTTTTTAGAATCAACATATGAATAACAAGAATTATATCAAGGTCATAGGAATACCTATATTCTTGGCCATATAATCACATATGTATTGCAAAATAAGGGTTTAATATTGGACAATCAACTATGTCTTTTATACACATATCCACTGAGTTATCCACAGTTTTGCACAGTATCCACATTAACCATTTAAACTAGCCCTAGAGTATTGGACATACAATCCTTTGGTGCGGGTAGGGAGAATCGAACTCCCGTCTCGTCCTTGGCAAGGACGCATTCTACCACTAAACCATACCCGCATGTTGTATCTCCTTACAGAGATATAACTTGTGCACCTGCCAGGACTCGAACCTAGAATAACGGTTCCGAAGACCGTTGTGATATCCGTTTCACCACAGGTGCATTAATTTACTGTGATATAGTACATCAAAATAGCAAAAAATCAAAGAGTATATTAGTATTGCTACATACATGACAGAGTCTTCGGCAAACATTGATGTTTCTCTTGTACCAGCAGAAGTGGTGCAAACTATCCAAACCTTGATAAATAAAGGTTTTGAGGCCTTTCTTGTTGGAGGTTGTGTAAGAGATCTGATACTCGGAAGAACCCCGAAAGACTGGGATATTACGACTGGTGCTACACCCGATGAAATAATTGCGAGCTTCGGACATACTTTCTATGAGAATAAGTTTGGTACAGTTGGAATTGTATACGAGAAGGAGGGAGTAGAGGATTTCGTCATTGAAGCCACTCCATATAGAACAGAAGGGGAATATACAGACGGTAGGAGACCTAATTCAGTTTCATTCAGTAAAAACGTACATGATGACCTTATAAGACGGGACTTTACAATGAATGCAATCGCATATAACCCAGTAACAGGTGCGTTTGTAGATGACCATCGTGGCATAAAGGATATTAAGGACAAGGTAATAAGAGCGGTGGGGGATGCAACAGAAAGATTCCTGGAGGATGGTCTTCGCGTAATGCGAGCTGTCCGATTCGCATCAGAACTTGGTTTCACGATTAACAATGATACAGAAAAGGCTCTTTTTGACTGCAGAAACATGCTCGGAAAGATTGCAAAAGAACGAATTCGTGAGGAATTCAATAAACTTCTCATGTCCGATATACCAATGGCAGGCATTTTCATGCTTCAAAGATACGGGTTACTCACATATATTGTTCCAGAGCTTGAGGAAGGCCTAAATACTGAACAGAACCAAGCTCATTCATATACAGTATATGAGCATCTACTCCGAAGTCTTCAGTGTGCTGCTGACAAGAAATATAGCCTTGAAATGAGGTTGTCTGCTTTGTTTCATGACATCGGCAAACCAAAGTCTAGACGTTATTCAGAGGAAAAGCGGGACTATACTTTCTATGGACATGAGGTTATAGGCGCAAAGATGACCGAAAAGATCCTTAAAGACCTTAAATATCCAACTTCTACAATAGAAAAAGTGGTGAAACTTGTGAGATGGCATATGTTTTTCTCAGATACAGCTGAAATATCTCTTTCGGCTGTGAGAAGAATGGTGGTAAATGTAGGTAAAGATAATATATGGGACCTGATGAACCTTCGAATTTGTGACAGAGTAGGAACAGGTAGACCAAAAGAGAATCCATATCGCTTCAGGAAGTACAAAGCAATGCTTGAACAGGTACTCAGAGATCCAATTACAGTTGGTATGTTGAAAATTGACGGAAATATACTCATGAAAAAGTTACACATGGAACCTGGGCCAAGAATTGGAATGATATTAAATGCTCTTCTTGAAGAAGTATTAGAGAATCCAACAAAGAATACCGGTGACTACCTTGAGCAAAGGGCAAAGGAGCTTGGTGAGCTAGATATACACGTATTAAAAAAGCTTGGAGACAGTGGTAAAGAGGCTAGGGAAGCTAAAGAAAAAGAGGTTATATCTGAAATACAGGAAAAATACGCAGTTAAATAGTGTATGTTAATCATGAAACACCATTGATGTGTTATTCATGAAACAAAAAAGCCGACCTCAAGGATCGTGACGACGGAAAGAGAATATAACCAAAGAACAAATAGGATCTGGGAAGGGACCCTACATAATTAATAATGTGAAGAAATTTGCGTCACAAACAAGGCCGACTTTGCGTATTGTCTGCGAGTGAAGCATGAGGATAATGCCAGTCCGAAAATTCGGACTGAATTTGAAAAAAATATTGATGAAATTTGGAAATTCGTCCCTTATTTCACAACCAGCATGTCCTTTACGAACTCGCTTTATTTTCTCAAAGAACCATTGGTACAAACTGCAGAACCCTCTTATGCATACAGTATATTCCCATACAGGATTCATGTAAAGGACACATTGCTTTGCTGTTCAATTTATTCCTAAGTGTCTTATAAAATAATTGTGGCTTATATAAAGGACAAATTTAATTCAAAGTAAATTCTGGTAAAAGACAAAAAAGTTATCCACAATTTATTTTTGAATTTCGATCTCAAGAGAGATTGGACAATGATCTGAACCTAAAACATTAGAATGAATCTCAACGCTTTTTACAGTCTGATATGTCTCTTGATCTACAAAGAAATAATCAATTCTCCAACCTATGTTTCTGTCTCGAGCAAAGCTCTTTAAATCCCACCAACTATACACATTTATTTGATCAGGATTTAATGCTCGATACACATCAACAAACCCTTTTTGTATGACTAAATCAATCCAAGCTCGCTCAATGGGTAAGAAACCTACTTTATCTTTATTTTCTTTAGGCCGAGCAATATCGATCTCGGTATGTGCAACATTCACATC